>DATDJX010000399.1:0-22580 GCA_036520275.1 Asanoa sp. | reverse complement strand
TGGCCTGGCGCTGCTCGTAGGCCTGCTTGGCCTCGCCGTCCCAGGTGGCGACCAGCGGCGCGGCGTCGCGCTCGAGCTGGGCCAGCTGCGAGTCGAGGGTGCTCAACGCCTTCTGGATGTCCGCGCTCGCCTGCTGCAGCGCGGGAAAACTGACGACAAGGACGTTGTCGCTCATCGGATCTCCTCCCCGGTCTTCGGCTACAGCGGAAGCTGGATGCCGCGGTTGGTGCTGGCCACCTTGCTGGCGGCGGCGCTGTCGGTCGTGTCGTACTGCTGGCCGGCCGTGCGGATCGCACCGGCGGTCTCGCGCAGCGCGCGCTGGATCGCCGCCTGGTCTTGCGCCCACTGCTGCTTGACCTGCTCGAACGACCGGCCACCCGCGCCACGCCAGGCGGTCTGTAGCACCTCCAGCTCGGACATGAGGCTGCTGAGCATGCTCTGCAACGACTGATCGACCTGCTCGAACTTCGCGGCCGTGGACTGCATCACCGCGGCTTGTGCCTGCGTCTGGGACACCCCGGACGTCACCCCGCTCCCCATTCATCGACAGATGGCGCATTCGTTGAACGCCGTCGCCGACGGTAGCGGGCTGCGTCGAGCGGCGGTAGCCCCTGTGGACAACCTCTGCCCCACCGGTCCCCCCGGTCACCCCGCGAACCGGACGAGGCTCCTGTCCAAAGCGGACTCACGACACGGGCGTCCGGGCCGCCTCCGGATCGAGCGCGGCACCGGGCGGGACGAGCGACACCAGCCCGGACGGCAGGCGGGTCGGCTTCGCCCCGCCGTAGCCCAGCATGGACAGCACGTCGGTCCCGGTGAGCGGGTGCCGCCGCCCCAGGTCGGTGATCAGGCTGAGCGCGCCGCCGGTGGCGCCGGGCGACGCCGACGACTCGACGATCGCGCCGCGGCCGGGCTCGACCACCACCGAGTCGACCCCTCCGCCCGGCGCGGCCACCCCCGGCGCGGCCACCCCGCCGGCCGCCGCCGGCGCCGAGGCGCCCGTCCGCAGCTCGGAATCCCCGCTGTCGTCCCGCATGCGGGCACACAAGGCGCCAGACGCCGCACCGGCCAGCTCGGGCGTGGTCGCCGGCGGCGCCGCGGCGTCGGTGGGCACGAGGTCAGGCAGCTTGCGGATCGACGCGAACCTGCCCTGCGTCAACACCGTCGGCCTGTCCTGCCGCAGGCTCGTCAGCAGCAGGTCGGCCTGCACCTGGGTGATGCCGGCCAGCCCGTGCCGCAGCGCCACCGCGAACTGCCGCGCGCCGCCCTGGGTGTCCACGACGAACACCTCGCCGACGGTCGCTCCGGGAACAGCCGAGTCGCCGCCCACGCCGGCGATGGGGACGCGGGCCAGGTCGGCGCCGGTGGGTACCGCGTTGAGCAGCGCGGGCGCGACCAGCAGCGGCTTCATGGTCGACCACCCGAGCGCGCTCAGCACGAGGTCGCGGTCGCGCAGGAGGTGTCGCCGGTTCTGCCATAGCAGATGTACCGTGCCGTCCGGATGCTGGACCAACAGCGCCTTCGCGCCGAGCACCGTGCCGTCGGGCGGCTCACCGCCGACCAGCAGCGTGGACCGCGGACCGCCGACGGCCGCGGTCGAGCACACCGTCCACGGTGGACCAAGCAGACGGGCCGCCGCGGGCAGCGAGTCGGGCGCCTCCGGGATGCCCAACGTGGCGCCGCGCGGCACGCCCTCGATCGAGGAGCGGGACACCAGCACGGTCTCGGGGTTCGCCGAGCCGACGATCATCAGCGCGGACGTGTAGTTCACCACCAGATGCAACTTCTCGTCGCGATAGACGTATCGAGCGCCGGACTCCCGCTCGATGATCACCGCATTGGTGTCGCGGAACGTCTCGCCGCCGGAGCCACGGATCGCGCCGTAGACCGCGAACCCGCCCACGGCGATCGCCGCGACCAGCACGCTCGCGAGTGTCGAGCCGGCCGCCCGGCGGAACGGCGACTGCGCGGGATCGGTCTCCCGCATCACCAGCGCCGCGACGACCCGCTGCACCATGAACTGGTAGGAGTGCAGCTGGTCCTGCCGCGAGGGCATGCGGGCACCTCCTCGAGGCTCGCCGGCCATAGGATGCGGCGAATGACCGCCGCTACGACGCACCGGGAGGCTACCGCGGTGCCGGCAGACGTGGTTGACCGCGCCGTCTCGGGCCCGGCCGTCGGGAGGCGCCGATCCCCCGTCCACGCCGGTCAGGTGGTCGCCACGCAGGTCGCGCTCGCCGTGCCGGTCGCCGCCTGGGCGCACGGTCCTTCCGCGACGGTCGGCGCGGCCCTGATCGCGCTCGCGGTACTCGCGGCGGTGTGGATCCGGGTACGGCGGCGGTGGCTCTACCGGTGGATCGGCCTGGCCCTGCGCTACCGCGCGCGCAGCCGCACGCTGCCGGGCACCGCGGCGGCCGCCGATCTGCTTCGGTTCGTCGCACCGGACGCGTCCATCGACGCCGACGGCGTCGTCGCCGACCGACGCGGCCTCACGGCGCTGGTCGAGCTCGACGACCCCGCGGTCGTACGGGCGGAGTCGCCGCACCGCCTGCCGTCGCCGGCCGCCCTGCTGCCGCCGGACGATCCCGACCTGCCGCCGGCGCGGATGCAGCTGGTGGTCAGCGCCTCACCGGCCCCGGCCGCGCGGCTGGGCGGCGCCCCTCCGGCGACCTCGTACCGCCAGCTCACCGAGGGCCGCGTGCCGGCGTACGAGCGGGCGGTGCTGGCCGTGACCGTCCTGCGCTCCGAGGGCTGGTCCGAGCCCGACCTGCGGCGGGCGCTCACCAGCCTCGCGCGGCGCGCCGGACGGCGGGTCACACCGCTGCGGGCGCGGCCGCTGGCCGGCGACGCGGCGTTGCGCGTGCTCGCGGAGCTGGCCGGTCATGGCGGCGACCACCCGGCCCGCGAGAGCTGGGCCGCCGTGCACCTCGGCGGCCTGCTGCACGAGGTCTACCGGCTGCGGCGCTGGCCGGACCTGCGCGCGGAAACCGCGCGCCGGCTGGTGCCACGGCTGCTGTCGTTGCCGACGACGGCGGCCACCGTCGCGGTCGGCGCCGGTCCGCGATCCGGGTCCGCGGTGGCGGCGGACCTGACCGTGCGGCTGACCGCCGGTTCACCGTCCCACCTGTCCGCCGCCGGCCAGGCGATGCGCCGGCTGCTGTCGGCCGAAGGCGCGACCGCCACCCGCCTGGACGGGGAACAGCTGCCCGGTCTGGCGGCGACGCTGCCGTTCGATACGGGGGACCGGCGGGTGCCCGGCCGGCGTGGCGAGCCGCCGATGCCCGCGGCGAGCGTCGACGTGCTCGACCTCCCGTACGGCGTCGCCGGTCTGATGGTCGGCGCCAACCGACACGGCGCGCCGGTCGTCGTGCACCTGTTCCGCCCGGATAGCACGAACGCAGTGCTGATCGGTGGCGTCCGCGCCGCCCAGCTGGTCGCCTTCCGGGCCATGGCGGTGGGTGCGCGGATCGCCGTCCAGACCACCCGGCCACGGGCCTGGGAGCCGTTCGTCCGGGGCGCGAGCGCGCCCGGCGACGTCGTGCTACTGCTCCCGACGGATCGCGCGCCGGACGGGCCGGCGCCCGACCCGGCGCGGCCGCTCCTGCTCGTCGTCGACGTGGGACCGGTCCCGTCCGGCCACACCCGTGGCGCGCGGTGGCAGGCCGTGCTGGTGGTGCGCGACGACCTGTCGGGCGCCGACGTCGACGCGGTCGGGCACGCCGATCTCGTGGTGCTCCAACCGCTGCGCACCGACGAGGCGATGCTGGCCGCGAACGCTCTCGGCCTCGGCGAGGCGGCCGACTGGCTGACCCGCATCCGCGACGACATGGTCGGCGTGGTGAGCCGCCGCACCGTCCGGTGGGCGCGGCTGTCCCCGACTGCGATCGAGTCGCACCTGATCGGTCCGCCCGCGCGTTGATCTCGGTACGACCGCGACTGAGAGCGTGTTGAGAAGTCTTTGGATCTTGGTCGGCGTGTCTGCGTGACCATGAACGTCGATGCCATCAGGGTGGCCGGGTGTCTCGGCAGCGGCGGTACCCCTCGGACTTGACCGACGAGCAGTGGGCGTTGGTTGAGCCGCCATCGTCGAGCCGTGAGCTGTTGTTGATGAGCGCCCCGGAACGCGTTCCGGGGCGCTCATCTCATTGGTCGATGCTGAACATGCCGTCGGGTACCCCGGCGATCTCGATCTGGCGCCAGATCGAGCGCCACTGCGGGAGTTCGTGGTAGCGCCGCAGCGCGGCGAGGCCGCTCAGCCAGCCGGCCCAGCCCGGGTACGGCGGGTTGGCGGGGTCGAACCCGCTCTGCACCACGGTGAGCCGGGTCTTGCCATCCGAGCCTTCCAGCTCCCAGCTGTCGGTCATGCCGTCGGCGAACCGCAGCGTCGCCTTGCGGCCCGGCTCGAACTCGACGAACTTGGCCCCCCCGGGGTCCAGCTCGAACCCACCCATCGCGAAGCGGCCGCCCACATAGGGCTCGATGTCCACGTTGGCGCCGAACCACCGGTGGAACTGCTCCGGCTGGGTCATCGAGTCGAACACCTCGTCCGGTGCCGCGTCGATCACCACGGAAGCATGCAACTCGTTCGACGTGAAGTCGCACTTGGGCGTCAGCTCACGGCCGGCCAGATAGTCCGCCAGGTTGGCGATCGCCAGCGACCAGAACGTGTGCAGCGCGCCACGGGCACCGGCCGTGTCGGCCAGCACCTCCGCGAAACTCGGCAGGTCGCTCTGGCTCAGCGTCACCAGCGTGCCGCCTTCGTCCTCGGCCAGCTCGAACTGCACCGTGGACTCGACACCGTCGACGGTCCAGGCGAACCGGATGGTGCGCTCGTCCACATGCAGCACGCGCTGGTGCGGCTTAGCGCCGTCCGGCGTGAAGCGGCCCCAGAACTCGTACTTGCCGGGCAGGTCGACGTCGGCGTGCTCGGCCAGCCACACGCGCAGCGCGGCCGGGTCGGTCAGCGCCTCGTACACGACCTTCGGTGTGGCCGGAACGACCGCGCGCAAGCGCAGGTCAGGCTCGGTCATCGGGATCTCCCTTCGGATAGCAGGCGACGGACAGGCGGAACGCGTCGCCCTCGGCACCGCCGTAGCGGATGAACAGGTCCTGCAGCGTCTGCTGCAGCTCGTCGAGGAACACCGTGCGCTGCTCCGGGCGCACCCGGATGTCTCCGGACACGCCGATCGAAGGCAGGTCCGGCCGGGTGAGGTCGAGCGCGGCGACGTCCGCCTGGACGCCCTCCATCAGATCGACCAGGTAGCCCAGGCTGAGCCGGTCGCGGGTCTGGCGCAGCCCGATCCGGCCCACCAAGCTCGGGGAGAGCCAGTAGGACCGGCCGGCCGCTTGGTAGATCCCCTCGTGGATCCCGCGCACCCGGCGCTCGGCCACCTGGCGCACGAGGCCGGCCTCCAGCAGGCGCTTCACGTGGTAGTAGACCCGCTGCGGGGTCTGGTCGAGCTCGACCGCCACCTCGGTGCACGACCGGGGCTCGGCGAGCAGCCGCAGCACTTCGATCCGCTGCGGCTTGAGCAGGACCTCAGCCTGCTCGATCTGGTCGAGGTAGACGACGTCTCTCATGACGAAAATCAGTCTTTACGTAAAAGGACTTTTTGTCAATGAGGGCCCCTGGCGAGACTGGGCGTTCCGCTGGGCGCGTGTTTGAGACGCCATCGGCACCGCCCGTTCCCACCGCAGGTACTCCGAGCGGCGCCTGCGGCGGCTCTGCGGCTCGACCAGGCCGTTGCGGACCAGATCCGTTACACAGAGAGCGCATGAAAGCCCGACATCTGTTGACCGGGTATAATACTGTGTATAGTACCGGGTATGATTACCTTGGGTTGCCGGTTATGAGCGTCCGTCACGCGCTGCTCGCCCTGTTGAGCGACGGCCCGAAGTACGGTCTGCGTTTGCGTCAGGAGTTCGAGGCCCAGACCGGCGAGATCTGGCCGCTCAACGTCGGGCAGGTATACATGACCCTGCGCCGGCTCGAGAAGGAGGGCAACGTCGCGTCCGACGAGGTCGACGGGACGCAGAAGCGGTTCCGGATTACCGCGGAGGGCGTGCGGGAGCTCGATCGGTGGCTGCGGACCCCGCCGGGCGTCGACTCACCGCCCCGCGACGAGTTGGTCATCAAGGTTCAGGTCGCGTTGCGGATGCCCGGCGTCGACGTGGCGGAGCTGCTGCAGGTGCATCGCCGCCACATGGTGGAGGCCATGCAGAAGTACACCCACCTCAAGGCCGATACGCCACCCGGGGAGGTCGGTCTCGGTCTGGTCGTCGACGCCGAGCTGTTCCGCCTGGAAGGGATCGTTCGTTGGCTGGATGCCGCCGATGCGCGGCTGCGCCACCTGCCCGATCAGTCCTGGGCGGCGTCCAGCGGGGAGCAGCCGGCGGACGACCGATCAGCACACCAACCGGCCCGCACGGCGGGAGGCGAGCGATGAGCACAGTGCTGGAGCTGCGTCAGGTGTCCAAGGTGTACGGAGAGGGTCCGGCCGCGGTCCACGCATTGCGTGACGTCGACCTGGCGGTGGCAAGCGGTGAGCTCGTCGCGGTCATGGGACCCAGCGGCTCCGGCAAGAGCACCCTGCTGACGATCGCGGGCACGCTCGAAGAGCCATCGTCCGGCGAGGTGCTGATCTGCGACGCCGAGGTGTCCCGGCTGTCGCACAACGACCGGGCGCGTGTGCGCCGCCGGTCGATCGGTTTCGTGTTCCAGGATTTCAACCTGCTTGCCGGCTTGTCGGCGGTGGAGAACGTGGCACTGGCACTGGAGCTGGACGGCGTCGCCGGCAAGGCCGCCCGCGCGGCGGCGACGACCGCATTGGCCGAGCTCGGGATCGGCGACCGGGCGGCGCACTATCCCGACGACCTGTCCGGCGGTGAACGGCAGCGGGTGGCGATCGCCCGCGCCATCGTGGGTGATCGGCGGCTGCTGCTGGCGGATGAGCCCACCGGCGCCCTCGACTCGGTCAACGGCGAGCAGGTGATGCGTATGCTGCGCGGCGCGTGCAAGCGTGGCATCGCCGGCGTGGTGGTCACCCATGACGCGCAGCTCGCCTCGTGGGCCGATCGTGTCGTGTTCATCCGCGACGGCCGGGTCGTCGACCAGACGTCGACGCCGGACGGCCCGGAAGTTTTGCTCAGCAACGGGCTGACGACATGACGACGACCCTGGCGGAGCCACCGGTCAAACGGACAGCCGGTGGTGGACTACCGGCCCGCCGGGCCGTAATTCGCTGGGCGCTACGCATGTATCGCCGCGAATGGCGGCGCCAGATCCTGATGCTGGTCCTGCTCACGGTCGCCGTCGCCGGCTCGGCATTCGGTGTCGCGGCCACGTACAACGTGGCCGAAAACAGCGATGCCACCTTCGGCAGCGGCGAACACTTGATGAAGTTCGACGGCTCGGACCCCGCCGAGCTGGCCGCACGCACAGCGGCCGCCCGCCAGTGGTTCGGCACCACCGACGAGATAGGCCACCGCTACGCCCAGGTGCCCGGCCTGTTCGAGCCGGTGGACATCCGCGCACAGAAGCCCGACGGCCCCTACAGCGCGCCGATGGTGGCATTACGGGAGGGCCGGTATCCGAACGGCCCGAACGAGATCGCACTCACCGACAAGGTTGCCGAGACGCTGGAGGCCGCCGTCGGCGCCCAGATCACTCTCGACGGGCGTGCCCGCACCGTTGTCGGTCTGGTCGAGAACCCCGCCGGCCTCACCGACGAGTTCGCGTTCGTCGATGCCGCTTCCGCCGATCCGCCTCAGTCGGTCACCGTGCTGGTGGCCGGCAGTCACGACAACCTTGAGGCGTTCCGCGCGACCCTCAACGGCGCGGTGGTGCGCGAGTCACGACCGGCACCGGCGGGCACGATGGCGGCGATCATCGTCATGGCGATGGCCGCTGTCGGTCTGCTCCTGGTCTCGCTGGTCGCCGCGGCCGGTTTCGTGGTCACCGCCCAGCGGCGCATGCGCCAGCTCGGCATGCTCGCCGCGATCGGCGCCACCCGGCGACACCTGCGTCTGGTGATGCTCGCCAATGGCGCCGTGGTCGGCGCTATCGCCGCGTTGGCCGGGACGGCCTTGGGCATCGCGGGGTGGCTCGCGGTAGCGACATCGGTGGAGAACGCCGCGGGACACCGCATCGAACGGTTCGACCTGCCGTGGGCCATCCTCGGCAGCGGTGTCATGCTGGCCGTCCTTACCGCGACCGCGGCGGCGTGGTGGCCCGCCCGGGTCGTCGCACGCACACCGGTCATGGCCGCGCTGTCGGGTCGGCCGCCCAAACCCAGGCGGGCCCGCCGGTCCGCGATCCTCGCCGTAGCGCTGCTCGCCGCCGGAACGGCGGCTCTAGTCGCGTCCCGCGGCACACGCCCGGCGCTTATCGTCGGCGGAACAGTGGTGACGGCGATCGGCATGCTCTTCTTCGGTCCGCTGGCGATCCGGGGCCTGGCCACCGGCCGGCGGCGGTTGCCGGTGCCGGTGCGGCTGGCACTCACCGATCTAGTCCGCTACCAGGCCCGCTCCGGCGCGGCCCTCGCCGCGATCAGCCTCGCCTTGGGAATCGCGGCCGCGACCATCATCGGCTCCGCTGCGAGCGAATACCTCACCCGCCGCGACGGAGGACTGGGCAATCTCGCCGAAAGCCAACTGCTCGTACGCGTCGGCGTGCCCGGACCCATCATCCCCGAGCAGACACCGGCCCAGGCCGCCGCCATGGAGGCGAACGCCGACGCCATCGCCGCCTCGCTCGGCGGGGCGACATCGATGATCGGGCTCGACATGGCGATCTCGGGGTCGTCCAACGACATCGGCGAAGGGGGCCAGGTGGGTCACCCCGCCGTCGAGATCGGCATCGAGGAGCCGGGCCATGACGGGCTGGCGTCGTACCCCCTGTTCGTCGCCACCGACGACCTGTTGCGGATGTATGGTCTCCAACTCGCCGCCATCCCGGCGGACATCGACGTGCTCAGTGTCCAGGCAGGACAGCTCCAGCTGGTCAACTTCGCCGCGGCCGCCGGCGCCGCCAAGGACCAGCCGGTCTTCCCCAAGACGCAAGCCCTCAACCGGCTGGACTACTCGTCCCCGCCCAGCTCCCTGATCACCCCTGCCGCGATGCGGCGCCACGGCTGGGAGCCGGCACGCGTGGGCTGGCTGATCCAGGCCGATCACCCGCTCACCGCCGCGCAGGTCACAAAAGTTCAGAACCTCGCCGCCCAGGGCGGTCTGACGGTGGAGTCGCATCGCGAGCGAGCGTCGCTGGCGACGCTGCGGACCGGCGCGACCGGCGCCGGGGCACTACTCGCCCTCGCGGTGCTCGCCAGCACGGTCGGGCTCATCCGCGGCGAGGCCGCCAACGATCTGCGGTCCCTGACCGCGATGGGCGCACCTCGGCACACCCGCCGCGCGTTGACCGCGGCGACCGCGGGAGCTCTCGCCTTCCTGGGCGCGATCCTCGGCACCGCATGCGCCTACCTGGTCATCGCCAGCGCCATGCAAAAGGATCTCGACGCGCTCACCAACGTACCGGCTATCCACCTGGCCGCCACCGTCGCCGGGGTTCCGCTGATGGCCACGATCGCCGCCTGGCTGCTCGCTGGACGGGAACCGCGGACCTTCGCCCGGCGCCGGCTGGCCTGACCCGCCCGCGTGGCCGTCGCTGCCGTCGACGTCGAGACCTCGCCGTCGACGGCCCGGCCATCCCCGACCGGCGGGCGGCCCGCCGCATCAGGCGGACCGGTCGGGCTCGTCCTTGCGAAGGCCTGATCGGTCTCGGAGCGCTCCCCCCGGAGCGCCTCCTCGCGCCGTCGCAGATCCCTCTCCCACTTGGCGAACGGCTCCTCGTCGCGGGCCCGCTCGTGCTGAATCGAGGGCACGAATGCTGGATCATCGTGGGGCGTGGCCGCGCGCGGCCGTTCACTGTTCCTGTTGAGTTTCGCAGTCTGATCAAACGTGTGTTCGCGCACAGGGGTTGGGGTCAGTCCTGCGGGGCGAGCAGGACGATCGGGATTACCCGGGCAGTCTTCTGTGCGTACTCGTCGTACAGCGGGAAGATCCGCGCCATCTGGGCCCACAGGGGCTCGCGCTCGGCCGAGGACGCGACACGGGCGCGGGCGGTGAACCGGCGAGTGCCGACCTGTACCCCGACGCTCGGGTCCGCCTGGAGGTTCTTGAACCACGCCGGATCCGCGTCGGCGCCGCCCTTGGAGGCGACGACGACGAAGTCATCCCCCGAGGTGCCGTAGATCAGGCAGGTGCGACGTGGCTCGCCGGTCCTGCGTCCGGTCGTGGCGAGCACGAGTGTGTACACGCCGTTCGACTCGTGTCCCTCGGTTCCGCCCGAGGCCAGATACGTACGGGTGTGCTCAGCGACCCAGTCCCACTTCGAGTCGGAGGCGCGGTCGAGATCATCGGCGACGGCCATGGCGGCGGTCCTTTCCGGTGCGGGTGGTGCTGGTTGGTGATCTACTACGCGACGTAGGAGAATCGTGTTGCTTCAGTCGAGCTTCTCGGACACCGCAACGATGATGCCCTCAGGGCCGCGGACGTAGCAGAGCCGATAGCCGTCCTCGTACCGCCCCAGCTCGCCCACGAGTTCGGTGCCGTGGGCGCGCAGCCGAGCGAGGACGTCGTCGATGTCCTCGACGGCGAACATGGTGCGACGAATACCGAGGGTGTTGGCCGGCGCGTTCGGCTCAGCGGTGGTGGCCGCCGGCGTGTGGAACCTCATCAGCTCGAGTCGTCCGTGGCCGCGCCGGGCGAACTCGTATGCTCTGTCACGGTCAACTCCACGGCGCATTGTCACGCACGTCCTGAGACGCAGGACACGTCCTCGCCGGGCCGCTCGCGGCGGATTGGCCTGCGACCGCCCACGCCGTCGCGGGCTACCGTCGGGACGTGGAACCGATCATGCGGGTCGACGGGTACGAGCTGTCGACCGACCCGCGCCGCATCGACGTCGACCGCGTCCACCGGTGGCTTTCCGCCGACGCCTACTGGGCCAAGGACCGTCCCCGCTCGGTCGTCGTCCGCTCGCTCGTGGGCTCGACCGTCTACGGCCTCTACCGCCCCGGCGACCGGCAGCAGGTGGCGTTCGCCCGCGCGGTGACCGACCTCGCCACGTTCGCCTGGCTCTGCGACGTGTACGTCGAGCCGGCCGAGCGCGGCCACGGCCTCGGCACCTGGCTCGCGACGGCGGTCCGCGACGACCTGTACGCCCGCGGAGTCACGCGGATCCTGCTCGCGACATGGGACGCGCACGGCGTGTACGCCAAGGCGGGCTTCACTCCGCTGGCCGAACCCGGCCGTTGGATGGAGCTCGACCGCCGGTACACCACATGAGCGAGCTGCGCAAGGGCTACCTGTTCGCGCTCGGGGCGTACGGCATCTGGGGCTTCATGCCGGTCTACATCAAGCTGGTCCGTCGCGCCGGCCCACTGGAGATCCTCGCGCACCGGGTCGTGTGGTCGGTGGTGCTCGTCGCGCTGCTGCTCGCGGCGATGCGCCGGTGGGCGTACGTCCGCGCGCTCCTGCGGCGGCCGAAGGCGGTCGCGGTGATCGGGTTCGCGGCCGGGCTGCTGGCGGTCAACTGGGGAATGTACATCTACGGCGTCAACACGGATCGGGTGGTGGAGACGGCGCTCGGCTACTTCATCAACCCGCTCGTCACCGTCGTGCTCGGCGTGACCGTGTTCCGCGAGCGGCTGCGGCCGGCGCAGTGGGTGGCGGTCGGCATCGGCGCGGCCGCGGTCGCGGTGCTGACCGTCGACTACGGTCGGCTGCCGTACATCGCGCTCACCCTGGCGTTGTCGTTCGCCGGGTACGGCCTGGTGAAGAAGCGGCTGCGGCTGCCGGCCGCCGAGGGTCTGCTGGTCGAGTCGGGCGTGCTCGCGCTGCCCGCGGCCGCCTACCTGATCTGGCTGGGCGCCGACGGACGCGGCGCGTTCGGCCACGGCCTCGGGTTCACCCTGCTGCTCCTGTTGGCGGGCGCGGTCACCGCCGTACCGCTGCTGTTCTTCGCCGGCGCCGCCAACCGGATCCCGCTGACCGCGCTGGGCGTCCTGCAGTACCTCACGCCGACGCTGCAGCTCGGCCTCGGCGTGCTGGTGTTCCACGAGCCGATGCCGCCGGCTCGGCTGGCCGGCTTCGGGCTCGTCTGGGTGGCGCTGATCGTGTTCACGGCCGACGGGCTGCGGCAGGCGCGTCGCGACGCGCGGGCGGTGCCCGCGGACGATCAAGGCACGTTGTACGTCAGCAGCGGTTTGCCGTCGTAGCTGGTGACCTGGAGCGTGACCAGCTCGCTCTGGGTGAACCGGGTGGCGCCGGTCAGGTTGACCTGCTCACCGGACTTGGCCACCCACGAGCCCACCTGTTCGGTCGTGCCGTCGGTGCCCGTGGCGACGAGGCGGAACGTCCACGAGCGGTCCTGGCCGGACCCGCCGTACGCGCAGTGCATGGTCACCCGGGTGCCCCACCGGACCCCGTTGAGGCCGATCTCGGCGGTCACCGGGAGGCCCGGGCGTACCGGCGTCATCGCGACCAGGCCCCCGGTGATCTGGCTCGAGGTTGGCGTCGGCCGAGCGGCCTGCTGGCCGGTGCCGTCGCCGACCGGGCTCAGCCGGCCGAGGCCGAGCCAGCCGGTGCCGAGCCCCACGACGAGAGCGAGGACGGCCGCTGCCAGCGTCACGCCGGCCGACCGGCGCCGCTTGGCCCGCCGGTCCCGGGCCCTGGACGCGCGCGCGGCCTCCAGCAGCGTGGGCAAGCGTTCGGGGTTGGGGTCGGATGGCGCGATGCGCTCGATGCCGGCGGCGTCCAGGCGGCCGAGCAGGCTGGGCAGCACGGCGATGTCGGCGACGGCGTCGCGGCAGTCCGCGCAGCTGGCGAGGTGGCGCTCGAACGCCGCACGGTCCGCGGGCGAGAGGGCGCCCAGGACGTACGCGCCGTCGTCGTGCGCGAACGGGCACGTTGTCATCCGATCACCCCCATCTCCTCCAGCACGAGCCGCAGCGAGCGCAGCGCGTAGTGCGTTCGTGACTTGACCGTCCCGGGCGGGACACCGAGGCGCGTGGCCGCCTCGGCGACCGAGCGACCCTGGTAGAAGCACTCGAAGAGCACCTCGCGGTGGGACGCCGAAAGGCGCCCGAGCGCCTCCGCCACCGTCCACGACTCGACCGCGCGCTCCGCCTCGTCGGCCTCCGGCGGCGGTTCCGGCACCTCGTCGGTGACGACCTCGCCGACCCGTGCGGACCGGCGCCGCCAGGCGTCGATGGCCAGGTGCCGGGCGGTGGTGAATAGCCACGCCCGCACCGAACCTCGCTCGGGGTCGAGAGACTCCGGGTGCCGCCAGGCCCGCAGGAGCGTCTCCTGCACGAGGTCTTCCGCGCGCTGGCGATCGCCGCCGGTGAGCCGGAGCGCGTGCGCGAACAGCGCATCTCCGTGCTCGTCCTGCAGCGCCCGCAGCAAGTCGGCGTCGTCGTCGGCCAAAACGGTCGCATCCTCCCTACGACCAGTCTCACGCGCCGGCCGCCCGCGCGGTTCAGGCGGCGCCGTTTTCCGCCGAGCCGAGCGCGTCGCCCACGCTGCGGGCGGCCGAGAGGAGCTTGGCCCGGACGACCCGGGCCGAGGTCATCATCTCCGCGGCGGGCAGCGCGCAGGCGAGCACCACGCGCCGCTCCATGTCGCGGTCCGGGGTGACGAGCACCGCCGCACAGGCAACGCCCTGCCGGAATTGCCCCATTTCGAGGTGCATGCCCCGCCGCTCGCCCGCGACCAGGTCGGCCTCGAACGTCTCCGTGGTGGTCAGCGTCTGCGGGGTGAACGGGCGCATGCCGTACTCCCGCAGGTAGCGGAACCGCTGATCGGGGGTGAGCGTAGCCAGCAGGGCCTTGCCCAGCGCGGTGGCGTGTGCGCCCTCGTCGAAGCCGGGAACGAGATCCTCGAGGTATGGCGAGCGCGGGCCCTCCGCCGCCGCGGTGACCGCGACCTGGCCGCCCACGAACCGGCCGAGAAAGTGGCTGTAGCCGGTGTCGACCGCCGCCTTGCGCAACGCCTCGCCCACGGCCGGCGGCCCGCGGAATGCGGCGACAAGCTCGCGGTAGCGGTCGGCCACCTCGAGGCCGACGATGTAGGTGCCATCCTCGCGGCGGATCACGTAGCCCTCGTAGGCGAGCGTGCGCACCAGGTGGTACGTCGTCGCCACCGTCAGCTCGCACCGCCTCGCCACCTGTTTGACCGTCAGACCCTTCGGGGCCCTGCCGACGGCCTCGAGGACGCGCAGTGCGCGGGAGACGCTACGGATGAGGTCTGAAGGTTCTGCGAGGGGGTCGCGCACGCCTACCTCCGCGGCCGGGGATTACACCATATGAAAATTGTGCCGCATCCGAAATCCCTGTTCGTAGCGAGAAGACCAATTTTCTGGCCACGGAGCGTCGTTGCGCCCGATACGCGGGGTTCCTCCGCCGCCCGCGTGGATCGTCTCATCGACGGGCCGTTTCCGACCTGATGCCGACCGAGACATCACCCGCCGGTCTTGTCTTACGCTCCGATGTGCGGCGGAAAGCGCCACCGTCCCGGGGCCACCCCCCGCCGCCCGGGGCCACCCGCGGCGGTCAGGTCAGCTGGTGCGGTCGGCGATGAAGTCGCACAGCGACTCCATCGCCTGGCGCGCGGCGCCCGCCGGGAGGGGGCCCAGGCGTTCGCGGGCGTCTTCGGCGTAGCTGCGGACCGTCTCGCGGGCCTTCTTCAACGCCGCCGACTCCCTCAATAGGCCCAGCGCCTCGGCGTGGAGGTCGTCGTCGGTCACCGGGCCGGCCGAGAGGATCTCGCGCAGCCGGACGGCCGCCTGGTCGCCGTCGTCGGAGGCGAGGGCGTAGAGCACGGGCAGCGTCGGCACGCCCTCGCGCAGGTCGGTGCCCGGCGTCTTGCCGGACACGTCGGACTCCGAGGCGATGTCGAGCAGATCGTCGGAGAGCTGGAACGCCACGCCCATCATCTCGCCGTAGCCCGCGAGCGCCTCGACGTAGGACGCGGGAGCGCCGCTGAACATGCCGCCGAAGCGGGCGGAGGTCGCGATCAGCGAACCCGTCTTCTCGCCGATCACGTGCAGGTAGTGGGCGACCGGGTCGATGCCGAAGCGCGGCCCCACCGTCTCGGCGATCTGCCCGTGCACGAGGCGGGCGAACGTGCGCGCCTGCAGCCGCACGGCCTCGGTGCCCAGGTCGGCCGCGATGTCGGCGGCCCGGGCGAACAGGTAGTCGCCCACCAGGATCGCCACGGAGTTGGTCCAGCGCGAGTTCGCCGACTGCGCACCGCGCCGCACGAGCGCCTCGTCCATCACGTCGTCGTGGTAGAGCGTGGCCAGGTGGGTCAGCTCCATCACCACGGCGGCGGGCACGACCAACGGCCGCGTCGGGTCGCCGAACTGGGCGGCCAGCGCGACCAGCATCGGCCGGAAGCGCTTGCCGCCGGCGTCGACCAGGTGCCGCGCCGCCTCGTTGACCAGTGGGTCCGCGCTCTCCACGCCGGCCCTCAGCTCGTCTTCGACGCCGGCGAGGATCGCGCGCACCGAGGCCTCGAGCGGCGGGTCGACGAAGTCGACGCCGATCGAGGTCAATCCGGCCGTCTGGTCCCCGAGCACGCTTTTCACGATGCCACACGGCCCGATCGACGCATCGTCCGGCTATCTGACGAACTGGGCGGCGCTGTCGGACAGGTCCAGAAGGGGCGCCGGAACCACGCCCAGCAGCAGGGTAGCGGCCACGCCGATGACAAGGGCCGCGGCGGTCAGGGCGCCGGGGATGGACACGGTGGGGGTGGTCTCACCCGGCTCCGACAGCCACATCATCACCACGACCCGCAGGTAGGGGAACGCGAGGATCATGCTGCTGATCACCCCGACGACCACCAGCCAGGTCTGGCCGCCGTCGATCGCCGCGCCGAACACCGCGAACTTGCTGATGAACCCGCTGGTCAGCGGGATGCCGGCGAAGGCGAGCAGGACGAAGGTGAACATCGCCGCGAACGCCGGCGAGCGGCGCCCGATGCCGGCCCAGCGGGACAGGTGGGTCGCCTCGCCGTCGGCGTCGCGTACCAGCGTCAGCACGGCGAACGCGGCGATCACCGAGAAGCCGTACGCCACCAGGTAGAACATCGTGCTCGACACGCCACTCTTGCCCCCCGCGAGCACGCCGACCAGCAGGTACCCGGCGTTGGCGATCGAGGAGTACGCCAGCAGGCGCTTCAGGTCGGTCTGGGTCACCGAAAGCACGGCGCCGACCAGCATCGTCAGCACGGCGATCGCCCCGAGCACCGGGGTGAAGTCCCACCGCGCGCCGTCGAACGCCACGTACAGCACCCGCAACAGCGCCCCGAAGGCCGCGACCTTCGTGCACGCCGCCATGAACGCGGTCACCGGTGTCGGCGCGCCCTGGTAGACGTCGGGCGTCCAGACGTGGAACGGCGCCGCGGTGGCCTTGAACAGCAGGCCGATCGAGAGCAGGGCGAGGCCGGCGAACAGCAGCACCGGGCTCGCCGTCGACGTCGCAGTCGCGGCGTGGATCGTCGCCAGACCGACCGAGCTGCCGGTGCGTTGTGCGGCCGGCAGACCGCCGGTGAAGCCGTAGATCATGGCCACGCCGAACAGGAAGAACGCCGACGCGTACGCGCCCAGCATGAAGTACTTGAGGGCGGCCTCCTGGCTGAGCAGCCGCCGCTTGCGGGCGAGCGCGCAAAGCAGATACAGCGGGAGCGACAGCACCTCGAGCGCGACGAACATCGTCAGCAGGTCGTTGGCGGAGACGAACAGCAACATCCCGGAGACCGCGAACAGGGCCAGCGGGTAGACCTCGGTGCCGCCGGGCGAGCGGACGGCCTGCTGCCGGTCGGGCTCGGACCCGACGGTGATCGCCGCTTGGGCGACGAACGGGCCGCCCGGCTCCAGCGACCGCTCGCCGATCATCAGCGTCGCCATCACGGCCAGCACGATGATCGACCCCTGTAGGAACAGCGCCGGCCCGTCGACCGCGATCGCCTGGCCGGCGGTCAGCGTGCGGGTGCCCGACTGGGCGACGACCGCCACCAGCGCGGCGACGAGGCCGGCCAGGGACAGCACCAGCTGAGCGCCGTAGCGCACGGACCGCGGCAGGAGCGCCTCGACCAGCACGCCGACGCAGGCGACCCCGAACAGAATCAGCATCGGCGCGATCGCCGCGTAGTCGATGTGCGGGAAGGTGACGGTCATCGCGAGGCCTCCGTGCCGGTGCCGGCGGCGGGCGCCGGGTCGGACTTCCCGATGTCGTGCATCGTGGCCTGCACGGCCGGGTTGATGATGTCGGTGACCGGCTTCGGGTAGAAGCCGAGCACGACCAGCAGCAGGATCAGCGGGGCGACCACGGCCTTCTCCCGCAGGTCGAGGTCGCGGCGCATGGCCGGCACCTCGGACAGCGCCGGGTTGAGGGTGCCCTGCGTCGTGCGTTGCACCATCCACAGCACGTACGTGGCGGCGACGATGATGCCGACGGTGGCGATGACCGCGACCGGCTTGTTGACCGTGAAGGTGCCGAGCAGCACCAGGAACTCGGAGACGAACGGCGCGGTGCCGGGCAGCGCCAGCGATGCGAGGCCGGCGAAGAGGAGCACGCCCGCCAGCACCGGCACGAGCTTGCCGGCGCCGCCGAAGTCGCTCGCCAGCGCCGAGCCGCGCCGCGTCACGAACATGCCGACCACGAGGAACAGCAGGCCGGTCGCGAGGCCGTGGTTGAGCATGTACAGCACCGAGCCCGTGAGGGCCTGCGTGGTGAACGCGAAGATGCCGATGCCGATGAAGCCGAAGTGCGCGACCGACGTGTACGCGACCAGGCGTTTCAGGTCGTTCTGACCGACCGCCAGCAGGCCGGCGTAGATGACGCCCACGACGGCGAGCCCCAGCACGACGGGCGCGAACCACTTCGACGCGTTGGGGAACAGCGGCAGACAGTACCGCAGCAGGCCGAACGTGCCGACCTTGTCGAGCACGCCGACGAGCAGGGCCGCGGCGCCCGCCGGGGCGGCGGCGCCGGCGTCGGGCAGCCAGGTGTGGAACGGGACGAACGGCGCCTTGATGCCGAACGCGATGAAGAACCCGAGGAACAGCCAGCGCTCGACGCCCGTCGAGAAGTTGGCGTCGACAAGCATCGCCCAGTCGAAGGTATGGCCGCCGTACACCCACAGGCCGATCACGGCGGCGAGCATGAAGAGGCCGCCGACCAGCGAGTAGAGGAAGAACTTGACCGCGGCGTACTGCCGCTGGTGTCCGCCGAAGCTGCCGATGAGGAAGTACATCGGCACGAGCATGACCTCGAAGAACACGTAGAAGAGGAAGATGTCGGCGGACGCGAAGACGCCGATCATCGTGCCCTCGAGCGCGAGCAGCAGCGCGAAGTAGACCGGCACCCCGCGCCGCGACCGCTCGGCGTCGTGCCACGAGCCGAGGATCACGATCGGCATCAGCACCGCGACGAGCAGCAGCATGACCAGCGCGATGCCGTCGACGGCGAACGTGAAGCGGGCGTCCCAGGTCGGGATCCACGGGTACGACTCGCGGAACTGCAGCCGGTCGCCGCCGACGTCGTACGCCGTCCACATGAGGATCGCCAACACCAGCACCACGACCGACCAGCCCAGCGCGATGCGCTTGGCCAGCTCGGCCCTGGCCTGCGGCAGGAAGGCGACGACGGCGGCGCCGACCAGCGGCAGGACCGTCAGCACCGACAGGAACGGGAAGTCCTTCATGTCAGGCCAGCCATCCCATCTGCAGGGCCAGGAACGCGGCGACGACCACGAGCGCGCCGGCGAGAATCGACATCGCGTACGACCGGACGTAGCCCGTCTGCAGCCGGCGCAGCCGGCCCGACGAGCCGCCCACGGTGGCGGCGAGCCCGTTGACCGCCCCGTCGACGACGCGGTTGTCGAGGAAGACCAGCGCGCGGGTGAGCCAGATGCCGGGCCTCTCGAAGAGTGCCTCGTTGGCCGCGTCGCCGTAGAGGTTGTGGCGCGCGGCGGTGACGATCGCGCCGGCGGGCTGCTCCTGCTCGGCGGTGCCGGCGCGGAACAGCATGATGGCCAGGCCCGCGCCGAGGATGGTCAGCACGACCGAGAGCAGCGTGACCGCGAGATGCGGGATCACCGGGTTCAGGTCGGCCGCCTCGGCGGGCAGCGGCGGCTCGAGCCACTTCGCGACCGGGCTGACCATCAGGGCGCCGGCGACCACCGAGCCGATCGCCAGCAGGACCAGCGGGCCGGTCATGATCGGCGGCGACTCGTGGGGGTGGACGTCGTCGGTCCACCGCTTCGGGCCGTGGAAGGTCAGCACGAACAGCCGCGTCATGTAGAAGGCGGTCACGGCGGCGCCGATTAGCGCGGCCATGCCGTAGAGCCAGGCGGTCCAACCGGGACGCTCGAACGCCGCCGCGATGATCGGCTCCTTGGTGAAGTAGCCGGACAGCGGCGGGAGGCCGATGATCGCGAGCCAGCCGGCCGCGAAGGTGAGCCAGGTGATCCGCATGTACCTCGCCAGCGCCCCGAAACGGCGGATGTCCACCTGGTCGTTCATCCCGTGCATGACCGAGCCGGCGCCGAGGAACAGGTTCGCCTTGAAGAAGCCGTGCGCGAGCAGGTGGATGATCGCGAGCGCGTACGCGCCGCCGCCCAGACCGACGCCGAGGAACATGTAGCCGATCTGCGAGACCGTCGACCAGGCCAGCACGCGCTTGATGTCGTCCTTGGCGGTGCCGATGATCGCGCCGATCAACAGCGTGAGCGCGCCGACGCTGACGACGACGGTCTGCAGCGTGAGGTCGGCCGAGAAGATCGGGTTGGACCTGGCGATCAGGTAGACGCCGGCGGTGACCATCGTGGCCGCGTGGATGAGCGCGGAGACGGGCGTGGGGCCTTCCATCGCGTCGGGCAACCACGCCTGCAGCGGGAACTGGCCGGACTTGCCCGCGGCCCCGAGCAGCAGCAGCAGGCCCATCACCAGCACGACGGTCGAGCTGAGCCGGCCGGCGCCGTTGAACACGCCCTGGTAGTCCAGCGTGCCGAGATAGGCGAACATCATGAAGATGGCGATGACCAGGCCGGCGTCGCCGACCCGGTTCATGATGAACGCCTTCTTGCCGGCCGTCGCGGCCGATGGCCGGGTGTACCAGAACGAGATCAGCAGGTACGACGCGAGACCGACGCCCTCCCAGCCCATGTACAGCATCACGTAGTTGTTGCCGAGGACCAGCAGCAGCATCGCGGCGACGAACAGGTTGAAGTAGCCGAAGAACGTATGGCGCCGCTCGTCGTCGGCCATGTAGCCGACCGCGTACACGTGGATCAGGAAGCCCACACCGGTGATCAGCAGACAGAACACCGCGGACAGCGGGTCGAACAGGAACCCGAAGTTGACCTTGAGACTGCCGACCGAGATGAACTCGTAGAGGTTGTGCTGCACGGCCCGGTTCTCCAGCCCGCGCAGCTGGAAGAAGTAGACGACCGTGAGCACGAAGGGGACGCCGACCGCGAGCACGCCGAGCCAGTGCGCGAAGGGCTTCGACCGGCGGCCGAGCAGCAGGATGACCGCCGCGCTGGCGAGTGGGATCGCCACCAGCAGCCACATGCCGCTCAGCAGCCCCGTGGCCGGGGCGAACTCAACCGTCTGTTCCACGAGTGCGGCCCCTCTAGTACTTCAGCAGGTTGGCGTCGTCGACGCTCGCCGAGCGCCGGGTGCGGAAGATCGACATGATGATCGCAAGGCCGACCACCACCTCGGCGGCGGCCACCACCATGACGAAGAACGCCATGATCTGGCCGTTGAGGTCGCCGTTGATCCGCGCGAAGGTGACGAGCGCGAGGTTCGCCGCGTTGAGCATCAGCTCGATGCACATGAACAGCACGATCGCGTTGCGTCGGATCAGCACGCCGACCGCGCCGACCGTGAAGAGGACGGTGGCCAGCACCAGGTAGTACGACGGGTTCATACCCGCACCCCTCCGAGTCGATCAAGGGAGATGCCGCTGATCTCCCGGCGTGTCGTGCCGCTCACTTGTCGGTTCCCTTCGGGGCGGTCTCGCTTGGGCTCAGCTCGCGCCTCGGCAGGATCTCCGGGATGCTGCGGCTGGTCAGCGTGCCGTCAGGCAGGCGCGCCGGCGTGGCCACCGAATCCGAGGTGGCGTAGACGCCCGGGCCGGGCTTGGGCCCCGGGTAGCTGCCCGGCGCGAACCGGGCCCGCATCTGCTCGGGCTGGGTGAGCTTCTCGCCCTTGCGCCGCTCGATGTGCGCCAGCACCATCGCGCCCACCGCCGCGGTGATCAACAGTGCCGAGGTGACCTCGAAGGCGAAGACGTAGTTGGTGAACAACAGGGCCGCGACGCCCTGGACGTTGCCGTCCTTATTCGCCTCCGTCAGCCCGACCGCGTCGGTGCCGCGCAGGCCGCGGCCCGTCGCCGCGCCGACCAGGCCGGCGAAGCCGAGGCCGACCAGGATCGCCGCGAGCCGCTGACCGCGCAGCGTCTCGATCAGCGAGTCGGACGCGTCGCGGCCGACCAGCATCAGCACGAACAGGAACAGCATCATGATCGCCCCGGTGTAGACGATCAGCTGCACCATGCCGATGAACGGGCCGGCCTGCAGGACGTAGAACACGCCCAGGCACAACATCGTCAGCACCAGCCATAGCGCCGAGTGCACCGCGTTGCGCGCCGCCACCATGCCGATCGCGCCGAGCAGCGCGAACGGGGCGAGGACCCAGAACGTGATGGCCTCGCCGGTGGAGACGGTGGCCGCGGCCGCGAGGACGGCGTCGTTCACGGCAGCTCCCCTGTCGATCCCGTGGCGTCCGTCGTACCCGGTTCGGACCACGGCGCGCGCTCGGCGCCCGCGGAGGTGCCCGGGTTGGTCAGGGCGCCGAGGTAGTAGTCCTTGTCGGTCGCGCCGAGCCGCATCGGGTGCGGCGGCTTCTCCATACCCGGCAGCAACGGCGCGAGCAGCTGCTCCTTCGTGAAGATGAGGTCCTGGCGCGAGTCGCGGGCGAGCTCGTACTCGTTGCTCATCGTCAGCGACCGGGTCGGGCAGGCCTCGATGCACAGCCCGCAGAAGATGCATCGGGCGTAGTTGATCTGGTAGACGGTCGCGTACCGCTCACCGGGCGAGTAGCGCTGCTCGTCGGTGTTGTCGCCGCCCTCGACGTAGATCGCGTCGGCCGGGCAGGCCCACGCGCACAGCTCGCACCCGATGCACTTCTCGAGCCCGTCCGGGTGCCGGTTGAGGATGTGCCGACCGTGGTAGCGCGGCGCGACCGGCTTGCGCTCCTCCGGGTACTCCTCGGTGACCACCTTCTTGAACATGTGCGAGAAGGTGACCCCGAACCCCTTGAGGGAGTCCGCGATTCCGCTCATCTCAGCTCTCCTCCTCGTCGGTGCCGTCACCGGCGCCGACGGATACCGGCTCGCGTTCGGCGGTCAGCCGCTTGGCCCGCGGGCTCACCGGTACCTGCAGGTCCAGCGGTGGCAGCGGGAACCCGTTGTCGCCGCCGATCCGGCCGTGGGAATCGACGTCGTCGG
>DATDJX010000398.1:0-20267 GCA_036520275.1 Asanoa sp. | reverse complement strand
CGACGGGTCGGAGGAGGTGATCGACAACGGGGAGGACTCCTTAGAGGGGGCGGCCCGATCCTCTCGACTGGCCACCCCTCTTGTCCAGTGCGCCGCCCGCCGGCGGGGTGCAACAGAATGCGGTCGAGAGGCGTACCTGGTGTCGGGACACCGGAAGGAGAGGCGGATGGCGGATGCGGCCTTCGAGCAGTTCGTCGGGACCAGCCTGCCGGCGCTCATGCGACACGCGTACGCGCTGACCGGAAACGTCCACGCCGGCGAGGACCTGGTCCAGGACACGCTCGTCCGGATGGCCGGCGCCTGGCGACGGATCGACAAGGACGGCAACCCGCTCGCGTACGCCCGGACGGTGATGCTGCGCACGTACCTCAGCCGGTGGCGCACCCTGCGCCGCCGACCGATCCTGCAGCCGCTGGTCGAGACGGCGGCGCAGGGCGACGCGTACGGCGAGGTCGACGTCCGCGACTCGCTGCGCCGTGGCCTGGCGGGCCTTCCCCGCATGCAGCGCGCGGTGCTCGTCCTGACCTACCTCGACGACCTGGCCGACGAGGACATCGCCGAGCTGCTCGGCCGCCGTCCCGCCACCATCCGTTCGCTGCGGTTCCGCGGGCTGCAGGCCCTGCGCGACCGGTTCTGCGCGGACGACGCCGCTGAAGTGGAGGCCTACCGTGGCACGAATTGAAGACCTGCTGCGCGAGGAGTTCCGGCGTGCCGATCGGCTGGCCGCCCCCGGACGCGACGCGATGCTGGCGCGGGTGACGAAGGCGCGGAGGCGCCGGACGGCCGGCGCGGCCGCCGGATGCGGCCTGGTGCTGGTCGGCTTGGCGGTGACGGTGGTGGTTACCGTCCAGCCCGGCACGGCCGGTACGCAATTCGGCGGCGGCTTCCAGCCGCGGCTCTACCAGGCCGAGCTGATCAACGCGGTGTTCACCGACCGCCGGCACGGGTACGTCGTGCAGCAACGCTGCTCGATGGACGTGCCGGGCGACGTGCCCGCCGGCGCCCCGACCCCCGACGTGCACGAGGAGTGCGCAGCGCAGCTGCTCGTCACGGCGGACGCGGGGCACACCTGGCGGGCCCGTACGCTCCCTGGCGATCCCGCCACCAAGGACGCGGGCGTCGACCTCTTCCTGGGGCATTCACTCATGCTCTGGGTGGACGGCACCGGCAAGCTGGCATTCGGGGGCTGGGATCGACGGTACTGGACAACCGCGGACGGCGGGTCCAGCTGGCGCGAGTCGGCGTCGCCACGCGACACCGGCCCGGCGGGCTCGTTCGGCACCTTCGGGGCGGACGACCGGCTCACCTTCCTCGCCTCGCCGCCGCCCGACCCCATGGTGGGCAAGAACCCGAGCGCCAAGAATCCGATCGTCCCCGCGACGGACGGTAGCTTCTGGCTGGCCTGCTCCGACGGTCCGTGCGTGCACGTGACGCGCGACCACGGCGTGACCTGGCAGACGCTCCCCACGGTCGACTCCGCCGCTGACGTGGAATGGGTGGCCACGTCCGATGGGCGCACGGTCACCGCTTCGGTACGCACGGCCGCCGGATCGCGGCTGCTGGTGCGCTCGACCGACGCCGGCTCGACGTGGACCACGGTGCTCGGCCTGGCGCAGGCCGGGGCCGCCGGGCTGGCCCTCCCGAACGGCGACGTGATCCTGGCGGAGGCGAGCGCAGCGGGCGGCGTCTACCGGCTCAAGGCCGGCGGCTCGGCTCTTGAGCGCCTCACCGACGCGCCGGCGCACGTGAATGCGCTCTATGCGACCGGTGGCGTCGTCGTGGCGGCCCCCACGTGGGATCAGCGCGAGGACCCGGATCTCGAGTCGGTGGTATCGGTGTCCGCCGACGGCGGCACGACCTGGACGGCGGTACCGGCACCCTAGGGCAGACGCAGGTCGACCAGCACCGGCAGGTGGTCGCTGGCCCGGCGTGCCTCGGGCGTGTCGACGACGTCGTAGCCGACCACCCCGATGCGGGGGTCCAGGAACACGCCGTCGATGCGACGGGTGGCGCCCGCGGCGGGAAAGGTCGGCCGATCGGCGCGGCCGGCGGCCTCCGCGGCGTCGACCAGGCCCTTCGACGCGACCGTCCAGGCGGCGCCGCCCGGGTCGTCGTTCGTGTCCGCGGCTGCGATCACCGGCAGGTCGACCTCGGCGATCGCCGCGCGCCACGCGGCGGCCTGCATCGGCCGTTCCACCGGGTCCGACGCGAGGTGCGACCCGGTCACCGCGAAGGCCGCCCCGGGCATCGTGCAGCAGGCGAACACCGCCCCACGCAGGTGGCGGCCCGGCGTGAGCGGGTAGCGCAGGCACCACGTCTCTTCGACCCGTACCCGAAGGCTCGTGAGCAGCACGTTGCCCAGCGACGGCAGCCCGCCGGCGGCGACCACCATGCCGAGCCGGTCGGCGAGCGACGCGGTCTTCTGCCGCCAGCGGAGCCGGCGCGGACCCTCCTGCACCACGACGACGTCGGGGGCGAGCCCGCGCACCACCGCGGCGAGCGCGGTCCGGTCGTCGCCCTGCCCATGGACGTTGTAGGACAGGACGCGCAGCGGCACGGCCACGGCTACCGCCGCCGGGCCAGGTCGGCGGCGCCTACCACGCCGGCCGTGTTGCCGAGTTCGGCGGGCAGCAGACCGGCCACCGGGAGCCGGCCGCGCTGGGCGAGCGACTCCACGTACGACGTGCGGGCCGGCCCGAGCAGCAGCTCGCCGGCGTGGACGACGCCGCCGCCGACCACCAGCACCTGCGGGTCGAGGATCTGCACCAGGTCGGCGAGGCCCATGCCCAGCCAGCGTCCGATCTGCGCGAACGCCTCCGCGGAGACCTCGTCGCCGGCCTGCGCCGCGGCCGTCACCATCGGCCCGGTGATCGCCTCGGGATCGCCGCCGGAGCGTTCCAACAGATCGCCCGCGCGGGTCGGCTCCTGCCGGGCACCGGCGCGGGCGAAACGCACCAGCGCGTTGCCGCTCGCGTACTGCTCGATGCAGCCCAACCGGCCGCAGCCGCACAGGTGGCCGCCCGGCACGAGGCCCATGTGGCCGAGCTCGGCGGCGATGCCGTGCGAGCCGCGGTAGAGCTCACCGCCCAGGACGATGCCGCCGCCGACGCCGGTGCCGATCGTCAACATCACCATCGAGTCGTCGGCGTCCCGGGCGGCGCCGTGCCGGAACTCGGCCCAGGCGGCGACGTTGGCGTCGTTCTCGACGATCACGGGCAGACCGGTGGCGGCCGAGACGTAGTCGCGCAGCGGCTCGTCGCGCCACGCGATGTTGGGCGCGAAGAGCACGATCGAGCGGCTCGCGTCGATCCAGCCGGCGGCGCCGATGCCGACCGCCTCGACCTCGTGGCCGGCCGCGAGCTCCGCGACGACGTCGACGATGACGTCACGCGTCTTGGCCACGTCGTCGGCCGGCGTGTCCCGGCGGACCTGTGTGCGGACGGCGCCGTCCGGGTCGACGACGCCGGCGGCCACCTTGGTTCCGCCCACGTCGACCCCGATAGTCAGCGTCACCGCTGCCGCTCCCCTCTGCCGTGCCAGCCGCCCGGTGCGGGTCAGGCGTCGCCGTTGCGCGGTTCGGGCGGCGCGGCCTTCTTGACCGCCTTGCGCGCCATCGGCTTGGCCGGCCGGGCGGCGTTCGCCGAGCCGGTCGCGGCCGACCACACGTCGCCGTTCGCGGAAGGGCCAACATCGTCACCGGCGCGGGTGGCCGCGCGCCAGGTGTCGTCGGCGGCGCCGCCGGGCCGCGGCGTCTCTCGCGCGCGCGACGAGGGCGCGGGCGTGGCGCTCGGGGACAACGAACGCATCAGGCTCGCCAACCCGGCGGCGAAGTCGCCCGCGCCCGTGGCGAGCCGCTCCGCGAAGGCCGGATCCGGGTCGCGCATGGCCGCGATGGCGCGGCAGATCGGGCAGACGCAGCACTCCGCGGAGCCGGTGGCGATCGGCGGCGTCTGCGGTGCGGGTCCGGCAGCCCGGTGGCCGAACGCCCCGGCGAGCATGTCGGCGAACGGGCCGGCGGACCCGGTGTAACGGCGCGCGACGGCGATCGCGACCGCCACCAGCCGCTCGGCCTCGTCACGGGCAGATCCCGGATCGGGCTGCGCCATCGTCGGCTCCCTACTGGCCCACCGGGCCGAGGCTCTCCACCCGGTCCTTGAGCTGCGTCAGCGCGGCGTGCATGATCATCTTTTCGGCCTTCTTGCGGAACATGCCGAGCATCCCCATCGCGAGCTCCACCTCCAGTGTGTAGGTGACCGTCGAGGTGCCGTCGTCGTTGGCGTCGATGTCGTACGAACCTACCTGCGAGCGCTGCATCTTCGACGGCGCGACGAGGTGCCACTCGATCCGGGAGATGTCGTCGGCGTACTCGTAGGCCAGCGTGTACTCGTCGACGAGCACGCCGGCGTCGAGCACGAACCGCACCTGGCTCGCGTACCCGTCCTCGTACTCCTCGACCACCTCTGCCGACTTCATCGCCGCGGTCCACTCGGGGTAGTGGGCGAAGTCGCAGATCACCGCCGCGACCTGGGCCGGGGCCGCGTCGATCACGATCGACTGGGTGGACGAGTCCGCCATGGTGGGCAGGCTACCCCTTCGGGCCGGTTCGTCCCGTCGCCGGCTCGTCCGGCCGCCGGCTCGCCCGCGGCGGGACCGGGCTGGCGCCGACGGGTAGGTTCGCACAGGAGCCGTCCTGACCGGTTCGGTGGGGACAGTGAGGCAAGAGGGAGTGCAGGTGCGCGAGTTCTCCGTACCACCGGTCGCAACCATCGGCGACGCGACCAACCTGAGCGACGCGGTGTGGGAGAACGCCGCGGTCGCGCCGGACGCCGTGCAGTTCCGACGCCGCGGCGCGGGCGACGAGTGGGTCGACGTGACGTGCGCGGAGTTCCGCGACGACGTCACCGCGCTGGCCCGCGGCCTGATCGCGGCCGGCATCGAGCCCGGCATGCGGGTCGGCCTGATGAGCCGCACCCGGTACGAGTGGACGCTGATCGACTACGCCATCCTGTCGGTCGGCGCGGTCACCGTCCCGGTCTACGAGACGTCCAGCGCCGAGCAGGTCGCCTGGATCCTCGCCGACTCGGGCGCGGTCGCCTGCTTCGTCGAGACCAACGCGCACGCACTGATCCTCGCCGGCATCCCCGACGAGGTGCCCGCGCTGGCCCAGTCGTGGCAGATCGACACCGGGGACCTCGACGTGCTCCGCGAGCGCGGCGCGTCCGTCGACCCGGCCGAGGTCGCCCACCGGCGCGCGGCCTCCACCGCCGACGACGTCGCGACGATCATCTACACGAGCGGCACCACCGGACAGCCCAAGGGCTGCGTGCTGACCCACCGCAACATCCACGCCGACGCCGCCAACGCGATCCCGGGACTGCCGGACCTGCTCCACGAGGGCGCCTCGACGCTGCTGTTCCTGCCACTGGCGCACTCGTTCGCGCGGCTGATCCAGCTCGCCGTCGTCCTGGCACGGGTGACCACCGGGCACACCGCCGACACGAAGAACCTGGCCGCCGAGATGCGCGGGTTCCGGCCCACGTTCGTCCTCGCGGTGCCGCGGGTGTTCGAGAAAATCTACAACACCGCGCGGCAGCGCGCCGTCGCCGACAACAAGGGCGGCGTGTTCGACCGGGCCGAGGCGACCGCGGTCGCGTACAGCGAGGCCTTGGACAGGCCCGGCGGGCCCGGCCTCGCGCTGCGGCTGCGCCGCGCGCTGTTCGACCGGCTCGTGTACCGCAAGCTGAGCGATGCCCTCGGCGGCCGGTGCGCCCACGCCATCTCCGGCGGTGCGCCGCTGGGCACCCGCCTGGCGCATTTCTTCCGCGGCATCGGGGTCACGATCTACGAGGGGTACGGGCTGACCGAGACGTCGCCGGCGATCGCGGTCAACCTGGTCCACGCCATCCGGATCGGCACGGTCGGCCGGCCGCTGCCCGGCGTGACGATCCGGGTCGCCGACGACGGCGAGGTGCTCGTCAAGGGCGACCAGGTGTTCCGCGGTTACTGGAACAACGCCGACGCGACCGCCGACGTCATCGACGCGCAGGGCTGGTTCCACAGCGGCGACCTGGGCGAGCTCGACGACGACGGCTACCTGCGGATCACCGGCCGCAAGAAGGAGCTGATCGTCACCGCCGGCGGCAAGAACGTCGCGCCGGCCGTCCTCGAAGACACCGTCCGCGCGCACTTTCTGGTCAGCCATGCCGTGGTGGTCGGCGACCGGAAGCCGTTCGTGGGCGCGCTGGTCACGATAGACGAGGAGGCGTGGCCGAGGTGGCTCGCGGACGCGGGCCTGCCGGCCGGCTCGTCGGTCGCCGACCTGCGGGAGGACGAGAAGCTGCGGGCGGAGATCCAGAAGGCCGTCGACGGGGCCAACAAGGCGGTCTCGCACGCCGAGGCGATCAAGGTGTTCCGTGTCCTGCCGGCCGACTTCACCGAGGCCACCGGCGAGCTCACCCCGTCGCTCAAGGTCAAACGCGGCTTCGTGCACAAGACGTACGCCGACGAGATCGACGCGATCTACCGCCGGTGACAGCCATGGTCCTGACTAACGACCGGGTCCGCCGGCGACCCCACCCGCTCGCCGTGGCGGCGCGCGTCGTCATGCTCGCCCTGGTCGCCGTGCTGATCCTGATCGCCACGCGCCGAGTCGCGGAGCTGAGCTGGGTCGCCGCCCTCGCGGTGGCGGGGATCCCCGCGGTCTTCGCCCACCGGCACCGCATCCTCGGGCCGATCGGCCGGTTGACCGAGGTGATCATCGTCGGACTGGGCGCGGGATGGATTGCCGCGGTGGCGGCCGCCGCGGACAGCCCGCCGGGCGCGATCAGGCCCGGCTTCGGCGCGTCGGCCATCATGCCGTACCTCGCGGTGCCCTTGACCGTGGTGGCGTTGCAGCGCCGGACCCGGGAGAGCGCCGCGCTGCTCGGGGTCACCCTCGCCGCGCTGCTCGCCAGCGGCGTGACGAACACCGTCGACGGGAAGCAACTGATCCTCGTGCCCGGGTACGTCGCGGTCAGCGCGCAATGGCTGATCCTGGCCTCGCTCGGCGCGATAGCCGCCCGTACGCTCGAGCGGTCGGCGCAGGCGCGCGGCGACGGCAAGCCCCAGCCGTACGCCGAGGCGACCCGGCTGCTCACCCAGCTGCGCAGCGTCGCCCGCCAGTTGCCCGGCGCGACCCTCGACCCGGGCGGCATCTCCGAGCACCTGCTCGACGAGCTGCGAACGGTGGCCCGCGCCGACCGGGCCGCGGTCCTGTCGGCCAGCGGCGGCGGGCGGCTGGTCGTGGTCGCACATTCCGGCGCCGACCGGGTCGATTGGGAGACCAGCCTCGACGCCGACTCGGCGATCGCCGACGCGTGGATGAGCCAGCAACCGACCACCGCCCACCGGTCACAGGCCCGGTCGCGCCGCGGCGACGTGTCCGCGCTTGTCGTGCCCCTGGTGGCCGGCGTCCGTACGGTCGGCCTCGTCGTGATCGAGTCCGACGCGCCCGGCGCCTATCCGCCGCCGGTGCTGGCCAGGGTGACCGCGCTGACCCGGCCGGCAGCGCTGCGCCTGGAGGCGGCGCTGCTGTTCGACGAGGTCCGTTGGCTCGCGACCAACGAGGAGCGCCAGCGGCTCGCCCGCGAGATCCACGACGGGGTGGCCCAGGAGCTGGTCATGGTCGGGTACGGCATCGACAACGCGCTCGCGACGCTGCCGGGCGACGCCAAGGAGACCGCCGAGGAGCTGCGCACGTTGCGCGGCGAGGTGACCCGCGTGATCACCGAGCTGCGGCTGTCGCTGTTCGAGCTGCGTACCGAGGTCGACCGGCACGGCGGCCTCGCCGCGGCGATCTCCGAGTACGCCCGGACGGTCGGCGCCAGCGGCGGCCTGCGGGTCCACGTGACGCTTGACGAGTCGACCGCGCGGCTGCCCGCGGCCACGGAGGCGGAACTGCTCCGGATCGCACAGGAGGCGATTACGAACGCGCGCAAGCACGCCCGCGCAGCCAACCTCTGGGTGTCCTGTGCGGTAGACCCCCCGTTCGCACAGATCGAAGTGTCGGATGATGGTCAGGGCATCGTTGACCAGCGCCCGGACGGCCACTTCGGTCTTGCGATCATGAAGGAGAGGGCGGAACGTATCCGGGGCCGGTTGGAGATCAGGCCACGACACCCGAGCGGGACAACCGTGGCGGTGGTGCTCGGAACGTCGCCCCGGCGCGATAGCGTGCGCTCTAGCGCGACCGCACCAGAAGGGGAGTAACGCGAGCATGACGACCAGCCCCATGCCCAGCACCCGCACCAAGGTCCTGCTCGTCGACGATCATGACCTGATCCGCAAGGGCCTGCGGCACGCGTTCGAGCGCGACCGGCAGTTCGAGGTCGTCGGCGAGGCCGCCACCGCCGCCGAGGGCGTGCGCCAGGCCGGCGCGCTGCAGCCCGACGTCGTGATCATGGATCTGCGCCTGCCCGACGGCAGCGGCCTCGAGGCGACGCGCGCGCTGCGCAAGTCGAGCTCCACGATGGGCATCGTCGTGCTGACCATGTACGCCGGCGACGACCAGCTGTTCGGCGCGCTGGAGGCCGGCGCGAGCGCGTTCGTGCCCAAGACCGCCCCGGCCGACGAGGTCGTCGCGGCGGCCCGCCACGCCGCCTCCTCCCCGAGCGCGTTCACCGCCGCGGATCTCGCGGAGGCGATGAAGCGCCGGCTGGCGCCGTCCGGCCCGCAGCTCTCGCCGCGCGAGGGCCAGGTGCTGCGCCTGCTCGCCGACGGCATGAGCGTGGCCGGCATCGCCAAGCAGCTGTTCGTCTCCGAGTCCACGGCGAAGACCCACATCTCCAAGCTCTACGAGAAGCTGGGCGCGGCCAACCGGGCCCAGGCGCTGATGACCGCGCTGCGCCTGGGCTTGCTCGAGGCCCCCGACGCGCCCAAGTTCTAGCCTTCTAGTCGCTTGGCACGGGCACCCGGGCGGGGACGGCCCGCCCGGCCAACCGACGCGCCGCGAGGTACAGCTCGCACCCGAGGCAGAGGCCGAACACCGCGTTGAGGAACGCGGCGGCCAGCCCGAACGCGGCCGCGACCAGGCCGAGCGCGGTCGAGCCGATCAGGAAGGCCACGCCGGCCACGGTCGCGAAGACGAAGCCGAGCGTCTGCGCGAACCGGAACGGGGCCGCGGGCTCCAGCTCCGTGGGCGGCTTCAGCCGGGGCCGGACGGTGGCGCGGAAGAGCAGGCCGTACGGGCCGGCCTTAGGGTTGACCGCGGTGATCGCGAAGACGGCGGCCTGGGCGAGCGCGAGCCAACCCCAGCCGGTGACGAGCACGACGGCGAACACGGCGAGCGTGATGGCGGCGTTGACGCGGGGGCCGCGGGGATCGAGCATGACGATGCCTCTCTCGGGTCGACTGACCGGACGCGGGGTCTGCGGTCAGCGACAGAGGCTCGTGCTCAGTCGGCCGTGGTCGACGGCGCGGCGGCGGGTCAGCGGCGGGTTCATCGCTGGCGGCTCGGCTCGGGCAGCAGCGGCGCGACCGCGGCGATCACCTTGGCCTTGGCGGGCACACCGCCGGCGCGGTGCACGACGCGGCCGCGGGCGTCGACGACGAGCGTCGTGGGGGTCTTCCAGATGCCGAGGGCTCGCACCGCGTCGAGATGGCTCTCGGCGTCGACCTCGACGTGGTCGACGCCGTCGACGGTCGCCGCCACATCGGCGAGCACCCGGCGGGTCGCCCGGCAGGGCGCGCAGAACGCCGAGGAGAACTGCACGAGCGTCACCCGGCCGTCCGCGCGCACGCCCAGCCCGGCCAGCGCGGCGGCGGTAGGCTGCGCGGGCGCGCCCGCCTCCGGGACCGGTCGCAGCCGCCCCTCCTGCCGCCTGCGCCACAGGCCGTACCCGGTGGCGATGGCCAGCACGGCCACCAGCACCGACAGCCCAACGACAACGGACGAACCCACGACGTCTACGGTGCCACGCCGGGCGCCGGTCGACCATGGTGTCCCACGCCACGCGGGTCTTCGGGCAGACTCGCGGGACGGCCCGCACCCGCCGCCGCTGACGTCGGCGACGGGTGCGGGGGTTTCCGCGGCGAGCCTCCCCGCACTACACAGCGTCCGCCTCGCCGATTGCGTCACGCGATCTCATCCGTACTGACCGTAGTCGATGTCCCCCAGGGCACCCGCTATGCGAGGCCGGTTCGGGCTCAAGGATGTCGGCCCCGGCGATGCCGGGGCCCACATCATTTCCGGGCCCTCTGGTGCGTCCGGCTCCGGATTACCAGCTGGAGACCGGCCCGTTGTTGTCGATCGTCAGCGCGGTCTTCTCCAGGCAGGTCGCCGGGATGCTTCGCTGCGCCGGGTTGGTGCTGGTGTACGCCAGCCGCCACGACACGTTGGCCGCGGTCGTGAAACCCGTCGTGTTGGTGGTGGACACCGTCTGCGGTGAGGCACCGGCCGCCGAGACCGTCTGCGGAGGAGGGGGCCGGTTGTTCCGGCCCCCTTCCTTTCGGCCTGAGCCGAGTCCGGTCCAGGTTCAGTTCGTGATGGTCAGAGTCGTCGATTCACAGTGGTTGGAGCCGGTCACGTTGGGATCGCTGCTCGCGAAGGTGACCAGCCACGAGACGCTTGTGCTGGTTTCGACCGTGTAGGTGGTGTTGGTCGTGGACAGCGTCCTGTCAGCCGCGGTCGTGGCGTTCGTCAACGTCTTTTCGTACAGCTGACCGCTGATCGCCGATCCGCCGCTGCCACCGCAGGTGACATCGGAGTAGAGCTGGCTGGACAGCGTCCCGTTCAGCGGCGCCCCGCCCGCCGCGGTGACGGTTGCGGTGTCGTTGGGCAGCCAGGTCTGGGCCGAGCTGCTCGACGTCGTATCGGTGACGGTGACGCTCTCGTTGGTGACGGAGCAGTCGAGGTTGTGGTCGGTGGCGAGGGTGTTGGGTGGATCACTGCTGTAGGTCGCTGCCCAGTGGTAGGTGCCGGGTGCGGTCGGCGTGAAGCTCACCGGGCCGTAGGTGGCGTCACCGCTCACCGTAACCGTCGTGGTGAACGCGACCGTGCTGCAGTTGTTCGGTCCGTACGCGGTGAAGGTGATGGTGCCGTCCGCCGGGGGACCGGCCGTGGTCGGGTTGATCACCGGAGTACCCGGCTGGTTGGCCGTTCCGGACAGCGTGGCGGTGTCGGTGATGGGCTGGCCCAAGGGCACCGGGCCGGCACCGGCCTGCGTGGACAGCGCGGGTTGGACCGGGGTGACCGTGAAGCACTCAGTGGTCGACCCGTCCGAACCCGGCTTGACTCCGGCCGCCAACGATTCCGCGCTCGGCGTGAAGTCGGCCCGCCAGCAGTACGTGGCCACCTGGGTCACCGTCGCCGCGGGCGAGGTAATCGGTTGTGACGTGGTGTTGTTTATGTTGACGGAGCCGATCGGCGTGCCGCCGGACGTGCATCCGGTCGCCGAGGACAGCGGACCACACAGCGAGAACTGCACGGTGCCGCTCCAGGTCGAAACTCCGGTCACCGTGACGGTTGCCTGGTCGGTGACCTGGACCGAGCCGGTGCCGATCGAGACGCTGGCAGCCGTGGGCGTGGTGTGTACCTCCGTCTCGCAGTTGCCGAGCTGGCCGAGGGTGAAGTCCTTCAGCGTCGCCGTGGTGGAGGTGGACGAGCGGGTTTCGGCGGCCACCGACGCGAAGCACAGGTTGCCGAGGCCGAGCGCTGTCAGGTTGACCCCGCCCTCGTAGAACTCGCCCGCCAGGTAGGTGCTGTTGCCGCTCTTGTCGGTGTACGGCCACGGCGCCGTCGTGCCGTTGGTCGTGTTGACGATGCCGCAGAACTGTTCGTTCGCTGCGGCCGTGGCGCAGTTGGCGTTGGTCGACGTCCCCAGGATGCGCAGGTTGGCGTCGCCGCACGTACCGGGCGTGCTGCCGGTCGTCTTCGTGCAGGTCGGATCCCACTTGTACACGGTGATGATCGACGTGGTGCCGCCGTTGCTGAAGTCGCTGATCACCAACAGGTCGCCGGCCTTGTGCACACCGGTGAATCCGGTGCCGCCACCGACGCTGTTGCTGCCGAGGCCGATCGAGTTCTGGAAGAACCAGAACCCCTGCTGTGCGTCGCCGCTGTTGTCGAACCGGTCCGAGCCGAAGTACAGCACCTGGCCCTGCGCGGTCGAGTAGCGGGCCGCGAAGCTGTGCAGCAGGTTGTCCTTGTCGGGCAGGCCGCCCGCGCCGTCCTTCCACGCCCACTGGTTGATGTCCTGCGGGTCCTTGGAACCGCCGCCGGTGAAGATCGTGGAGTTCAGGTTGAGTTCCGCGACCCAGTCGACCGCCGTTGCACCACCCAGGGCACTCGTGTCGCTCGTCGTCGAACAGTCGGTGTGGAGCACCTGGTGACAGACGTTGTCCCAGTCGTCGCCCGGCGCGGCGCCGTTGACGGCGTTGCCGTCGAGCTCGAACGCGCCGGTGTCGTGCACAGCTGACGCCGGCTGCATGCCGATCAGGCCGATCATTGCGGTCGCGAAGACCGTCGCGATCCCGGCGGTCAACCACCGCCGTCGGCCGCGGTGGAATCCGCGGCCTGGCAAAGCTGACGAACTCATGGTCTCTCCTATTAGGGCCCTGCTGTGACCGCTTGCCACAAGGCCTGCGGCAGGCGGTGCCGTCCCCCTCCCCGAGGGGCGACAGCGAGCCGACCGTCACCCCGGCCGCGCGGGCGCACGACACCGGACCGCTCGCGACCGGGGCGGGCCAGAACCACCGGACGGGCGGTCGAGACGGATCGGATGGTGGTGATAAGAGATGGGGTGGCGAGCGATGGGGCGGTGAGCGATGTGGTGGGGACGTGATGGGTCGCACGTCGAGGCGTCAGGTCACTCGACGAGACATTGGTCCGAGATGGAGCGTTGCGGGCGGCCGAGGCGTCAGGTCACTCGATCCGGGAGCGCATCGCGAGGCACGTCCTCGAGGCCGAGGCGTCAGGTCACTCGGTACACAGAGGAAGGTCTTCTGTGGTGCGGTGTTCCGTGTCGCATCAGTGGTGCCGACGTCATTCCTGCCGTCGGGTCGGGGGAGCACGGGGACGAGCCCCGCGCCTGGTCGCGTTGTCGAGAGCCGAACGCCCCATGAGCCCCTCCGAGCATCAGGGAGTCGCAGACATTCAACGTACGTCCGATTGCCGGGACGCAGGTCAGCCGGACGGATGGCCCCCAAGTCGTCTTCTCGACAATTCCACTTCGCGAAACACCAGCCCAGGTGGGGCGACGCGAGGGCGACGGAGCCCGCCGCCCGGGTTCGCGCCGGAGTGCGACCTGCTCCGTCGGATGCCGTCATTCCACCAGGAGCGTCCGCATGCGTTCGGCCTGCGTGTCCCACTGCCACTCGCGCTCGACCCAGGCCCGGCCGGCGGCGCCCATCCGGCGCGCCCGCGCCGGATCGTCGAGGAGCCCGCCGACCCGGTCGGCGATCGCGCCGATGTCGCGGCCGTCGACGACGTGGCCGGTCTCGCCGTCGCGGACGGCGTCGGGCGCGCCGCCCGAGTCGCCGCCGACGACGGGCAGGCCGGTCGCCGACGCCTCGAGGTAGACGATGCCCAGGCCCTCCACGTCGAGGCCGCGGATGCGGGTGCGGCACGGCATCGCGAAGACGTCGCCCGCGGCGTAGTGGGCCGGCAGCTCCTGCGCGGACACCGTGCCGGTGAGCACGACGTCGCGCTCGACCCCCAGCTCGGCGGCGAGCCCGGCCAGCCGCGACCGGTCGGGCCCACCACCGACCAGCAGCAGGGCGGCGCCCGGCACCCGCCGGCGGATCGCCGGCAGCGCGCGGATCAGCGCGTCCTGCCCCTTGCGCGGCACGAGCCGGGACACGCAGACCACCACCGGCCGGCCGGCGAGCCGGTGCCGCTCGCGCACCTCCGCGCCGTCGACGTCGGGGTGGTAGGCGTCGACGTCGACCCCGGGCGCGAGCCGACGCAGGTCGGTGCGGTCGCCGATGACCGGATCCAGCCGCCGGCGGAAGAAGTCGCCGAGGTAGGTCACGACGTCGACACCGCTGCCGATGCGGCGCAGGAGATGGCGGGCGCCCGGCAGGGCGGCCCAGCCGGCCTCGTGGCCGTGGGTCTGCGCCACCGCCCGGGTGATGCCGGCGCCCTTGCGCAGGCCGGATGCGATCAGTCCGAGCGGCGCGGCCGCGCCGTACCAGACCGTGTCGCAGCCGCGCATCCGGGCCAGCGACGCGGCTCGCCGCGCGACCTTCGGCGTGGGCAGCAGCATGCCCGTGGGCTCGCGCACGACCTCGAACGGCTGGTCGGCGTCGAACTTCTCGGCGCCCCGCCAGGTCGAGGCGTAGACGACGACCGAGCCGGCGGGCTGGCGCAGCGCCAGCTGGTGGACGAACGACTGGATGCCGCCAGGACGGGGCGGGAAGTCGTTGGTGATGAGCAGCGTGCGGGTCACCCGGTCACGCCCTCGCCGCGCGCGAACGCCCTTGCCGCCGCCATGCGCTCCACTGTAGAGGGATGCGAGGCGACGAAGAGCTGTTCCCAGCGCGGCGGGTCGGGATCGCCGAGGTTCACCACCGACAGCCGGCGTTGCATCGCCTCGAACGTCTGGGGGTCGTCGGTCAGCGCGAGCGCGTGGGCGTCGGCGCGCGCCTCGACCCGACGGGAGACCAGCGCCTGCGCCGGCGCGGACACCAGGCCGGCCACGGCGACGATAGCGACCAGCAACGCGAACGCCCGCGGCTCGCGGATCGAGTCGACGCCCGCCGCGCGGAGCAGGCCGGACCAGGCGCCGAGCAGGTAGACGGTGACCACGGCGAGCGCGGCGCCGAGCGCACCGATCAGCGTCCCGGAGAAGACGTCGCGGTCCTTGGCGTGGCCCAGCTCGTGGGCCACCACGCTGGCCACCTCGGCCGGCGGGGCCTCGCGCAGGAGCGTGTCGTAGACGACGATGCGGCGGGTCGGGCCGAGCCCGGAGACGTAGGCGTTGACCGAGCGGGTGCGCCGGGACGCGTCGGCGACCAGCACGTCGCGCACCGGCACGCCGTCCCGGTCGGAGAGTGCGACCAGCTGGACGCGCAGCGGCCCCGCCTCCATCGGCGTGAACTTGTTGAAAACCGGCTCGACCAGCACCGGGAGCACGAAGGACAGGACCACCACCAGCCCCGCGGCGCCGACCGCGCCGAACGCCCACCACCAGCGGGGCGCGAACCGGGCGATCGAGTAGAAGCCGAGCAGCGCCACGACGCCGATCACCGCGCCGACGGCGTAGCCCTTGAGCACGTCGACGGTCCAGCCGCCCCAGCCCTGGGTGGACAGCCCGAAGCGGGACACGACCGACTGCCGCCACGCGGCAAACGGCAGCGTGAGCAGGTCGGCCACCAGCACGACGGCCAGGCCACCGAGGATCGCGCGAGCCAGCCAGTGGTCGCCGAACGGCTTGCCGGCCAGCTCGATCAGGCGCGAACCCAGCGGCGTGAAGCCGAGGACGGCGGCCACGGACAGGCCGACGGCGAGGCCGCCGTACATCCCCGGGCGCAGCGCGGCCCGGAACGCCCGGCCGCGTTCGACCTGGCTCGTGGGCAGCGCCGCGAGCGCGGCGAGCTGGTCGCCGCGCGGCGCCGGGGCGCGGTGCCACGGCACCAGCACCGCCGCGGCGACCCCGACGGCCACGATCAGCGCGACGAACGCCACCACCGCCCACATCCGTGGGGTCATCCGGCGCTCCTCCCGCTGACGTCGGCCCATCCTATTGGGGCCGGCCGGGCCGCCGACCGGGGCAGGGTCGTCAGGCGACGAAGCGGGCGCGCCGGGAGCGCGGCACGAGGCGCAGCGGCGGCTCGGGCTCGGCGAGCACCTCCACGTCGAAGCCGGTCCGGGCAAAGACCTCGATCGCCCCGCGCTCGTCGCCGGTGAGCCGGTCGACCTCCGGCGGCGTCTCGAAGAGGGCACTCACCAGGCACCCCTGACAGGCCGCGCCGCGAACGGTGCAGCTGTCGCAGTCGATGAGCATCGCGCCCCTCCTTGAGCGGGTCGGGTGACCGGCCCCCGTCTGCCCGGCCACCGTCGGTGACATCGACACTAGACACGGGGTACGACAAGAACGGGTGGACCCGGCCACGGTTGGCGGTCAGGAGCGGGAGAGGCGACGCACCAGCGAGTCGGCCCCCAGCGGATAGGCGCCGTGCCGCCGCACGCCGTCGGCGACCTCGCGGTCCGACGAGATCACGACGATCGGCCGCCCGGCCGGTTCGGCGCGCACCAGCCGCCGGATGAGCTCGTCGGCGGTCTCGCCCTTGCGCGAGAACAGAACGCGCACGCCGCGCGGCGCCGGCGGCAGGCCGTGCACCCGCTCGGCGCCGTCGAAGACGACCGTGACCTCGTCGCCGGTCTGCGCGGCGATCCCGCCGAGGCCGGTGATCAGGCGCTTGCGCTGCTGCTCCAGCGACATCTTGGCGAAGCCGCGCTTGGTCACGTTGTAGCCGTCGACGACGAGGTGGGCGCGGGGCAACGCGAGGAGCTGGTCGAGCCGCGCCGGGTCGTCGCCGTCGAGTCCGCGCGCCGACGGCGAGCCGCCGGGCCGGTAGGCATGGGCCTCGGCCACGTAGTCGGCCGGACGCGCGTCGCTCGGTTCCAGGGCCAGCTCGCGGCGCAGGCCGACCGCTGCCTGCCCGATGGTCTCCAGCAGCAGCCACAGCCGTGCGTCGTCGACCGAGCGGGCCTCTTTGGCCGTCTGGCGGACGCTGCCCGCGGCCGCCTCTGCCTCCGCCAGGCGGGCGCGCAGGCGGCGTACCTCCGCGTCGTGGTCGGCCGCGGCGCGGGCGGCCCGACCCTTCTCCGTCGCGAGCATCTCGGACGCTTTGCGCTCCTTGGCCTGCACCTCGCGCAGGCTGCGTCCGAGCGCGCGCGCCTCCTCGCGCAGCTGGCCCAGCTCCTCCCGCACCCGGGCCAGCTCGTCGCGCAGCTTCTCCGCCTCCACCCGGGCCACCGCGCGGTCGTGCTCGGCCCGTGCGGTCCGCTGCTCGGCGTCGCGGACCAGCTCGGCCACCACGGCGCTGTCGGCCTCGGCACGGACCGCCCGTTCGGCCTGCCCGACCAGGTCACGCCAGCCGGCGGGTCGGGCGAGGTAGGCCAGCGCGGCGACCTCGACCGGGTCGGCGGCGGCCGGGCAAACGCCCTCGAGAACGGCGTCGCCGAGGTCGCCGGCCTCGGTGAGGATCCGGCCGGAGACCCGCTGCCGGAAGAGCGTGTCCCCCGCCAGCTGCGTCGCGATCGCCGGACCGCCGAGGCGGGCGCGCCGGTTGGGCGCGAACTTGGCCACCCTGCGCAGCGCCACGGGTAGCTCGTCAGCGGGCAGGCCGGGCAGCGCAGCGGCCGCCAGCGCGATGACGCGTTGGCGCACCGGCTCGGGCAGGATGGGCTCCGGGCCGGCGTCGAACGGCTCCTCCACGGGAGCGTCCGGCTGCGACATGGGCCAAGTCTCCCACCGCCAACGGTTCTCGCGCCCCTCGGTGCGGGAGTGGCGCAAGTGTCGTACCTGTGTTCTAACGTTCCCCCGTGGCCCAACCGCCTTTCGTCCAGGGCACGATCGACGGCCTCCTCGCCGACGGCGACGCGACCGACCTGCGCGACACGACGTTCGTGGTACTCGACCTGGAGACCACCGGCGGCGCACCCGACGGCGGCGGCATCACCGAGATCGGTGCGGTACGGGTCCGCGGCGGCGAGGAGCAGGGCGTGTTCGCGACGCTGGTCAACCCCGGCGTGCCGCTGCCGCCGTTCATCACCGTGCTGACCGGCATCACCCAGGCGATGCTGATCCCCGCGCCCCCGATCGAGCAGGTGCTGCCCGGCCTGCTCGAGTTCCTGCGCGGCGCGGTGTTCGTGGCCCACAACGCGCCCTACGACTCGGGCTTCCTGCGGGCCGCCTGCGCCAAGCATGGCTACACCTGGCCGGCGCCGCGCATCCTCGACACAGCCGCCCTGGCACGGCGGGTGCTGATCCGCGAGGAGGTGCCCAACCGCAGGCTGAGCACGCTGGCCGCCTACTTGGGCGCGGCCCACCTGCCGACCCACCGCGCGCTCGACGACGCCAAGGCGACCGTCGACGTGCTGCATGCGCTGATCGGCCGGTTGGGCGGTTTCAAGATCAACACGATCGGCGACGCGATCGAGTTCCAGAAGGCGGTCACGCCCACCCAGCGGCGCAAGCGGCACCTCGCCGAGGGCCTCCCGCACGCGCCGGGCGTCTACATCTTCCGGGCCGGCGACGGCCGTCCGCTCTACGTCGGCACGTCCGTCGACATCGCCACCCGGGTGCGCAGCTACTTCACCGCCGCCGAGAAGCGAGCACGCATCTCCGAGATGCTCGCCGCGGCCGAGCGGGTCGACGCCCTCGAGTGCGCCCACGGCCTGGAGGCGGAGGTTCGCGAGCTTCGCCTGATCGCCGCTCACGCGCCGCCTTACAACCGGCGGTCCAAGTTCCCGGAGCGGGTGCTGTGGCTCAAGCTGACCGACGAGGCCTACCCGCGGTTGTCGACCGTGCGCGCGCTGGGCGACCGCGACGACGCCTACCTCGGCCCGTTCGCCTCCCGGCGGGCCGCCGAGGCGGCCGCCGCGGCCGTGCACGACGCGATCCCGCTGCGGCAGTGCACGCTGCGGCTGTCCACCCGCACCACGGTGGCCGCCTGCGCCCTGGCCGAGCTGGGCAAGTGCCCGGCGCCGTGCGAGCACCGGATCTCCCCTCGCGACTACGAGGAGCAGGCGGCCGCCCCGTTCCGTGCCGCCGCGAGCGGCGATCCCACGATCCTGGTCGAGTCGCTGTTGACTCGCATCGGCCGGTTCGCCGACGCCCACCGCTACGAGGAAGCGGCGGTCGTCCGCCACCGCCTTGCGGCGGTGCTGCGGGCGGCCGTGCGGATGCAGCGGCTCAGCGGGTTCACCCGGATCGCCGAGCTGGTGGCCGCCCGCCGCGCCGGCGACGGTGGCTGGGAGCTGGCGATCGTCCGGCAGGGCCGGCTGGCCGCGGCGGGCGCGTCGCCGCCGCGGGTGCATCCGCGGGCGACGATCGAGGTGCTCCGGGCGACCGCGGAGACCGTCCCACCCGGACACGGCCCGGTGCCGAGCGCCTCGGCCGAGGAGTCCGAGCGCATCTTGTCCTGGTTGGAGCGTCCCGACACCCGCCTGGTGGAAGTTTCGACCGGCTGGGCGTCACCCGCACGTGGGGCTGCGCGCTACCGCGACCTGCTGCGAAAGGCGGAAATGGCGGACTAGATGCGTGAGACTCGTCCGTTCGCACAGGAGCAACCGACCGATCGGACTATGCTGCGTCACTTAGGCTTGGGGAAGGAGTGCATTCCTGTCGGCGAACGCCCGATTGGTCGGTGTGTCATCGTCCGGTGGGGACGGTCGGTTGGTTCGGCATCGAGGGAGGTGCCCGGGCATGGGTCTCGACGCCGGTCCCGGCGCCACGCTGGGACGCGCGCTGCCGTTGCCGACCGCCGACCTGCCGCTCAGCCGGCGCCTCCGGTCCTTCCTGTCCTGGCCCACCAACGACGCCGACCCGGTGACCCGGCTCGCGCGCACCCACCGCACAGCCCACTCCGGAGTCGACACCGGGGTGCTCCGGCGGGCCTATACGATCGCCGACAATATGCATCGCGGCCAGTTCCGGATAAGCGGCGAGCCCTACATCACCCATCCCCTCGCGGTCGCGCAGATCTGCGCCGAGCTGGGCATGGACACCATCACGCTGGTAGCCGCGCTCCTGCACGACACCGTCGAAGACACCCGCTACACGCTGCAGGCGTTGCACGGCGACTTCGGTCCCGAGGTGGCCCACCTGGTCGACGGCGTGACCAAGTTCGACAAGGCGTTCTACGGCACGGCCGCGGAGGCCGAGACGATCCGCAAAATGATCGTGGCGGCCGGCAAGGACGTCCGGGTTCTGATCATCAAGTTGGCCGACCGGCTCCACAACATGCGTACGCTCGACGCGCGCTCGCCGGCCTCCCGCGCCCGCATCGCCCGGGCCACCCAGGAGGTGCTGGTGCCGCTCTGTGACCGGCTCGGCATCCAGGTGCTCAAGCGCGAGCTCGACGACGTCGTGCTCTACCACCTCGAGCCCGACGCGTACGCGCGGATCAACCAACACGTCCAACACCGCGAAGGCTGGTCCAGGTACGTCGACGGCGTCGTCGTCGAGGCCAAGGCGGCCCTGCGCCGCGGCAAGGTGACCGCACAGGTCAGCGCCCGACCGCGGCATTACTACTCGATCTGGAAGGACACCGTCGCGGGCGGC
>DATDJX010000397.1:0-9472 GCA_036520275.1 Asanoa sp. | reverse complement strand
ACCGTACGACGTGCCGCGAGATGCCCTGTGGCAGCGCGACGAGCTGGTCGGCCGGCCACTCCTCGAGCGGCGTCGACCAGGGCAGGTCGAGCAACGCGGGGTCGACGAGGGCCGAGGTGATGCGCACGGGATCAAGCATGCCGGATGCGGCCGCCGCGACGCGCATGTCCGTGGCTCGTCACACAGGGCTGGGATGGCCCGATCGCGACATCTGACCGATTTGGTACGGGGAGTGGTGCCACCGCGCGCGCCGACCGCGCCGCCGCCGCCGACCCGGTGCGGGCGGCGGATACCGTGGTCTCGTGCACGGCCGGACCACGGTTACGCAGCGGCAGCGGCCCGACCGGGCCGCCGACGCCCAGCGCATCCGGCCGGTCGGGTGGTGGTTCGACGCGCTGCTGCTCGTCGCGTTCGCCGCGATCACGGCGGCGCTGGCCGCGGGCTGGTTGTACGGCCTCGACACCGCGGTGTACCAGTGGTGCCACGCCCACCGGCCGCCGGCCGCGTACTGGACCGCCCGGGCGCTCAACTTCCTCGGCAACGGCGGCCCGCTCACCGCGATCTGCGCCGTCCTGGCGCTGACCCTGGCGGTCCGGCGCCGGTCGATCCGGCCGATCCTGCCGGTGATGTTCGCGTTCGTGCTCACCGTCGTCGCGATCACGCCGTTGAAGATGTGGACCAACCGGGCGGCGCCGAGCAGCAACCGGGCCGACAGCGTCGAGATCTTCAACCAGCTGCCACCGGAGGAGTACAGCTGGTCGTACCCGTCGGGCCACCTGGTCAACACGATCGTCTGGTACGGCGTGCTGGCGCTGCTGCTCGCGCCGTGGCTGAGCCGTACGGCTCGCTTGTGGTTGCGGGTCGCGCCGCCGGCGATCGTCTTCTGTACGACGGTCTACCTCGATTTCCATTGGCTGACCGACTCGATCTCGGGCGTACTGCTCGGTGTGTTCCTCTACCGGCTGATCGCCCGGATCCCGTGGCGGCTATAGCACTCTGCCGGCGGCTCGGACCGGCCGACGCCGTCGTCGTCGGGCTCGGGTCGATGCTCGGCGCGGGCGTGTTCGTGGTATTCGCACCGGCCGCGGCGCGCGCCGGCGGGCTCGGGCTGCTGGTCGCGCTCGGCCTCGCCGGCCTCGTCGCCGCGTGCAACGCCACCTCGTCGGCGCGGCTCGCCGCGCGCTACCCGGAGTCGGGCGGCGCCTACCTGTACGGCCGGGAGCGGCTCGGGCCGCTGCCGGGCTACGTCGCCGGCTGGTCGTTCGTGACCGGCAAGACCGCGTCGTGTGCGGCGATGGCGCTGGCCATCGGGGCCTACGCGTGGCCCGCACACGCCCGGATCGTCGCGGTCGCCGCCGTCGTGGCCGTGACCGCCGTCAACCTGCGCGGGATCGCGAAGTCAGCGCTCGCCACCCGGCTGCTGGTGGCGATCACGCTGCTCGTGCTCGCGCTGGTCGCCGTCGTCGGCCTGGCCGGCGGATCGTTCGCCCTGTCCCGGGTCGACGACACCGGCGGCACGGGCGTCGGCGGCGTCCTGGCCGCGGCGGGACTGCTGTTTTTCGCGTTCGCCGGCTACGCGCGGATCGCCACGCTGGGCGAGGAGGTGCGGGACCCGCAGCGCACGATCCCGCGGGCGGTGGCGACCGCGCTCGGCATCGTGCTGGCGGTCTACGTGATCCTGGCCGCGGTCGCGCTGGGGGTGCTGGGGCCGGCCGCGCTGGCAGCGTCGGACGCCCCGCTCGCCGCGGTCGTCTCCGCCTCCGGGTACCCGGCGCTCGCCGGCGTCGTCCGCGCCGGCGCGGTCGTGGCCGTGCTCGGCGTGCTTCTCGCGCTGCTCGCCGGGGTGGCCCGTACGGCGCTGGCGATGGGCCGCCGGCGCGACCTGCCCGGCTTCCTGGCCGCGGTGGACGCTCGGCGTTCCGTCCCCTGGGCGGCCGAGGTCGCCGTGGCGGTCCTGGTCGGCGCGCTCGTGCTGGTCGGCGACCTGACCGCGGTGATCGGCGCATCGAGCTTCCTCGTGCTGCTGTACTACGGCGTCGCCAACGCGTCGGCGCTGACCCTGGCCGGCTCGGGGCCGCGCGCGGTGGCGGCCCTCGGGCTGGCCGGGTGCCTGCTGCTCGCGTTCACGCTGCCGGTCCGGTCAGTGGTGGTCGGCCTGATCGTGCTCGCGGTCGGCCTCGCCCTTTACGCCGGCCGCTACGCTCCCCGGCGAACCCCCTCCCGACGACTTCCCTCCCCATGATCATGGCGCCCATGATCGCTCATAACGCGGTCACGAACGCGATGATCATGGGGGGAGGGGGGAGGTTAGAGCCAGGTGCCGCCGCGCATGACGCGCGACACGTGGAGCTCGTCGTCGAGCACCACCAGGTCGGCCCGCCAGCCGGGCTGGAGGGCGCCCACCGTGTCGCCGACGCCGACGGCGAGCGCCGGCGTGGTCGACGCCATCCGACACGCGTCCACAAGGGACACGCCGGCGCCGACGGCCTGCCGCAGGGCGGCGTCCATCGTCAGCGTGCTGCCGGCAATCGCCCCGCCGCGGGCCAGCCGCGCCACCCGGTCGGCGACTACGACCTCCTGACCGCCGAGCTCGTACCGGCCGTCGCCCATGCCGGCCGCGGCGATCGCGTCCGTGACCAGCGCCGCCCGGTCGGGGCCGGTGACCGTGGTGGCGAACGAGAGGGTGCCGTCGTGCAGGTGGATGCCGTCGGCGACCAGCTCGCACACCACGCTCGGCGCGGTCAGCAGCGCGAAGACCGGCCCCGGCTCGCGGTGGTGCGGCGGACGCATCCCGTTGAACACGTGGGTGCCGACGCTCGCGCCCGCGGCGATGCCGGCGAGGGTCTGCTCGTACGTGGCGTCGGTGTGCCCGATGGCCGCCACGACGCCGTGTGCGGTGAGCAGCTTGATGGCGGGCAACGCCCCGTCGCGTTCGGGCGCCAGCGTGACCATCCGGACCGACCCGCCGCCCAGCTCGATCAGCGCGGCCAGCTCGTCGGTGGACGGGTCCCGCAGGAAGTCGGGGTTCTGCGCCCCGCACCGCACGCTCGACAGGTAGGGCCCTTCGAAGTGGATGCCGGCCAGCACGCCGGCTGCTACGAGGGGTGTGAACGCCGCGGTCGCGTCGCGCATCAGCTCGTACGGCGCGCTCACCAGGCTCGCCAACAGGGTGGTGGTGCCGTGCGCGAGGTGGAACGCGGCCGCCGCCGACGCCGACCCGGGTTCGCCGGTCGTGAACGTGTGGCCGCCCCCGCCATGGTTGTGGATGTCGACGAAGCCCGGCACGATCCACCGTGGATGCGCCGGGAGCTCGCCGGGCGACACGGCCGCGACCCGGCCCTGGGACACCTCCACGAACCCGTCGACCACCCCGCTCGGCGTCACGACCCGTCCGGCGACCCTCACGCCGCCGCCTTCCACGCGTCGATCGCGAGCAGCCCGGCCCCGAGGCAGCCGGCCTCGTCGCCGAGCGCCGCGCGCACCAGCACCGGTTCGCGGTGGAAGGTGAGCCGCGCCCGCAACGCGTCCCGAAGCGGCGACAGCAGCAGGTCGCCGGCCTCGGCCAACCCGCCGCCCAGCACGACCACCTCCGCGTCGTAGAGCGCCTGTGCGATCAGCAACCCGTCCGCGAGGGCGGCCACGGTCTCGTCCCAGACCGCCACCGCCAGCGCCTCGCCGGCCCGCGCCCGCGCCGCCACCTCCGCCGCCGTCACACCCCCCGTCCCCCCAGCAGAAACACCGCTATTACGGGTATGCGGCCGCTGATAGCCGCACGAACACTGTTCTTGCCGGTCGAGGGTGGCGGTGTAGCGGCGGGCGACCGACGCGGCCGACGCGACGGCCTCGAGGCAGCCGGCCTGGCCGCAGCCGCACGGCGGGCCACCCGGCCGGATCACGACGTGCCCGATCTCGCCCGCCGCGCCGTGTGCGCCGGCGAACGCCATCCCGCCTACCACATGCGCTGCCGCGATGCCGGTGCCGACCGCCACGAACAGCACGTGCCGCCATCCGGCGCCCGCGCCCAGGCGGGCCTCCGCCACCCCGCCGGCGCGGACGTCGTGGCCGACCGCGGCCGGCACGCCGAGCCGCGCGGACAGCAGGTCGCGCAGCGGTATGTCGCGGAACCCGATGTTCGCCGCCCAGACGGCCGTGCCGGCCGTCTCGTCCACGACGCCCGGCACCGCGACCCCGGCCGCGACCGGCGACAGCCCGTCGCCCGCCGCCTTCTCCGCCAGGCCGGCGGCGACCTCGAGGATCGTCTCAACCACCGCCGCCCCGCCCCGCATGGCGCCGGTCGGGTGCCGCTCCGCGTGCAGCACCGAACCCTCGGGCGTGACCAGCGCGCACTTCATGCCCGTGCCGCCCACGTCGAGCGCGACGACCACCGCAGCGTCGGACACGGATCTCCGTTCTGACCGAGGTTCTGAGTGAAGCAGAGCGATTGGGGCGGTTTCCGCGCGTCATTCTCCAACGCCGGGCTCGCGAGCGGCAACACGCGCGCTCCGCGCACCACCGCGCAACCTGCCCGTTGCTTCGCCGTCATTTCGCGCACTATTGTGCACGCATTCACTCACCGTTGGTGCATGGAGGCGCTCGGTGGACCGGTACGCGCGGTGGAACACCCTGCTGGAGCTGCTCACCGAGAGCGGCCGGGTCACCGTGGAGGACGCCGCCCGCCGCCTCGCCGTGTCCCAGGCCACCATCCGGCGCGACTTCGACCAGCTCGCCCAACAGCAGATGATCACCCGTACCCGCGGCGGTGCGGTCGCCAACGGCGTCTCGTACGACCTGCCGCTGCGCTACAAGACGGCCAAGCACTCGGCCGAGAAGCAACGCATCGGCACCGCCGCGGCCGCGCTGGTCGAGCCCGGCATGGTGGTCGGGCTCAACGGCGGCACCACCACAACCGAGGTCGCGCGGGCGCTCGCCGTGCGCCCGGACCTGAACACCAGCGCCGACGGCGCCCAGCTGACGGTCGTGACGAACGCCCTCAACATCGCCAACGAGCTGCTCGTCCGGTCGCGCATGAAGATCGTGGTGGCCGGCGGCGTGGTCCGCCCGCAGTCGTTCGAACTCGTCGGCCCGCTCGGCGGCGCGCTGCTGCGCGAGGTGACCCTCGACGTCGCGTTGCTCGGCGTCGACGCCATCGACGTGACGCTCGGCGCGGCCGCCCACCACGAGGGCGAGGCGTCGATGAACGCGCTGATGGTGGCCCGCGCCCGCCAGGTCGTGATCATCGCCGATGCGTCCAAGCTGGGCGGCCACGCGTTCGCTCGGATCTGCCCGATCGAGCGGGTGGAGACCCTGGTCACCGACTCGACCGCCGAGCCGTCGACTGTCGAGGCGTTCAGGGCCGCGGGGGTACGGGTCGTCGTCGCGTGAGGACGGTCGTGGCGCGGCCTTGACGGTATTACGCATAGCAGAATAGCCTCCTGGCCGGAGCGTGCGACGACCGCACGCACGGGGAGGCTGAGGGGCAATGTCGCCCGTACTGGAGATCACGGGTCTGGAGAAGACCTACCGGAGCCGGCGCCGAGGCGTCCGGCGGGCACTCGACGGGTTCGACATGGCCGTCGAGGCGGGGCAGGTGCACGGCTTCCTCGGCCCGAACGGATCGGGCAAGACGACCACCCTGCGTACGCTGCTCGGGCTGATCAAGGCCAACGGCGGCCGGATGTCGCTGCTCGGCCACGAGGTCCCCGACGCGCTGCCGGAGGTTGCCGCCCGGGTCGGCGCGATCGTGGAGAGCCCCCAGTTCTTCGGCAACTTCACCGCCCGCGACACGCTGTCGCTGCTCGCGAACGCCGGCGGCGTGGCGCAGCCGCGCGTCGGCGAGGTGCTCGACCTCGTCGGGCTGCGCGAGCGCGACAGGGACCGGGTGAAGACCTACTCGCTCGGCATGAAGCAGCGTCTCGCCGTCGCCTCCGCGTTGCTGAAGAACCCGACGTTGCTCATCCTCGACGAGCCGGCCAACGGCCTCGACCCGGGCGGCATCCGCGAGATGCGCACGCTGATGCGCGGGCTCGCCGAGTCGGGCATGACCGTGGTGTTGTCCAGCCACATCCTCGCGGAGGTGCAGCTGATCTGCGACTCGGTGACGATCATCTCGCGTGGCCGGCGGGTCGCGGCGGGACCGGTGGCTGAGGTGCTCGCCGAGCACTCCGACGGCGGCGTACGGGTGCGCGTCGACACGGCCGCCGACCTGCCGAAGGCGGCGCGGGTGCTGTCGGAGGCGGGTGCGCACGTCACGACGCAGCCCGACCACATCGTGGCGAGCGGCGTCCAGCGGCCGGCCTGGGTGACCTGGACGCTGGCGCAGCAGGGCATCTACGTGAGCGAGCTGGCACCGGTGACGGTGGACCTCGAGAGCGTCTTCTTGGAGCTGACCGCGACGGCACCCGTACCCGGGCAGAGCCGGCAGGTCGACGACTCGGTCATGCCTGCCGCCACCCCGGGGGGGTGGGGGGTATGACCGAGCGAAGCGAGGGCATCGGCAGGCTCAGTGCCCAGGGCTCTTGCCCCACCGAGCGGTGCGAGGTGGTGGCATGACCGAGCGAAGCGAGGGCATCGGCAGACTCAGTGCCCAGGGCTCTTGCCCCACCGAGCGGAGCGAGGTGGGGGCATGACCGAGCGAAGCGAGGGCATCGGCAGGCTCAGTGCCCAGGGCTCTTGCCCCACCGAGCGGAGCGAGGTGGGGGCATGAGCCTGTTCAGAGCCGAATGGCGGCGCCTGCTCAAGCGGCGCTTCATCCGCTACCTCGTACTCGCTGGCGTGCTGGTGCTCGTCCTCATTGCCGCCGGCATGTTCCTCACCAACCACAAGGTGGGTCCGGCGCAGGTGGCCAATGCGGAGGCCGCCGCCGAGCGCGACTACCGGGAGAACCTGCGATTCACCGAACAGGAGCGGGTCGCCTGTGAGGCCGCCAAGGCCTCCGGAACCGCGGATCCGAACCGCTTCCCGGCCAACTGCGCCGACATCCAGGCGCCGCCGCGCGAGGCTTTCTCGGCCGAGTGGCACATGCCGGCGACGTTCGAGTTTCGCAAGGAGTTCCCACCGATCCTCACCGCGCTCGCGGCGATCCTCGGCATGGTCGCGTTCGTCGCCGGCGCCTCCTTTGTCGGCGCCGAGTGGAGCAGCGGCGGGATGATGAACCTGCTCCTGTGGCGGCCGCAGCGGCTCAAGGTGTTGCTGACCAAGCTCGCCGCGCTGCTCGTCGGGTTCGCCGGGCTTACCATGCTCGCCTCCATCGGATGGACCGCCGCGTTCTGGCTGATCGGAACGCAGCGCGGCAACACGAAGGGCATGACGTCCGGCGCGTGGCAGTCGCTCGCGCTGAGCGAGCTGCGCGGCCTCGGCCTGGTGCTGGCGATCGGCGCGGTCGGGTTCGCCGTCGCGTCGCTCGGCCGGCACACGGCCGTCGCGTTGGGCGGTGCGATCGGCGTTGTCATCGTCGGGCAGTTCGGCGTCGGCCTCGTGCTGTCGATGGCCAACGTGCCGTTCATCGAGCGCTACCTGCTGCCGACCTATCTCATCGCCTGGATGAACAAGTCGATCACCTTGGAGAACTGGAACGCCTGCAACAACTCGTACAACGGCAGCTGCGAGCCGACGAGGTTCGACGTCACCTGGCAGCACGCGGCGGTGCTGTTCGGTGTCGCGGTGGTGCTGTCCGTCGGGCTGGCGATGTGGGCGATGCGTCGTCGCGACGTCACCTGACGTGCGATCCGAACCGAAGACCGTTACGCTGATGGATCCATTCGTCCGTGGGTGCTAGGAGCGTGCCATGGGACGGCCCGGTGACGCTCGCGCCGAGCCCCCCGTCGACCCCGCCGCCGACGAAGACGTCGCCTCCGACGAGGGTGTAGACATCCCACGCCAGCGCAGCGATCCGGCCGCCGAACAGACCGGGCTGACGGAGCGCGAGCAGGCGATCCTCACCTTCGAGCGGAAGTGGTGGAAGCACGCGGGCGCCAAGGAACAGGCGATCCGCGACGCGTTCGACCTGTCCGCGACGCGCTACTACCAGGTGCTCAACGGGCTGCTCGACAACCCGGCGGCGCTCGCCTTCGAGCCCGTCGTGGTCGCTCGGCTGCGCCGGGTGCGCGCCACCCGCTCCCGCACCCGCCGCCGCTAGCCGCGCAGGGTCGCGTACGCCTCGAGCCGGGCCACCTGCACGGGGTCCAGCGACGGGTGTACGCGCTCGCGAGCGGTCGCGACGTGCGCTGCGGTCACCGTCGTCGCCTCCAGCGACTCCCGCATCGCGGCCAGCGCCGCCTCGCGGATCAGCGCGGCGCAGTCGGCGGCCGAGTAGCCGTCGAGCGCATTCGCGACCGCGTCAAGGTCGACGTCGGGCGCCAGCGGCACGCCCTTGGCCGCCGCGCGGAGGACATCGGCCCGGGCCGACGCGTCCGGAGGTGGCACGAAGACCATCCGTTCCAGCCGGCCCGGGCGCAGCAGCGCGGGATCGACCAGGTCGGGCCGGTTGGTGGCGCCGAGCACGACCACGTCGCGCAGGGTCTCGATGCCGTCGAGCTCGGTCAGCAGCGCGGCCACCACCCGGTCGGTGGTGCCGCCGTCGGTCGACTGGCCGCGGACCGGCGCCAACGCGTCCACCTCGTCGAGGAACACCAGCGTCGGCGCGGCCTCCCGGGCCCGACGGAACAGCTCGCGCACGGCCCGCTCGCTCTCGCCGACCCACTTGCTCAGCAGCTCGGCGCCCTTGACCGACAACACGTTCGCCTTACCCGTGCCGGCGAGCGCCGCGACCAGGAACGTCTTTCCGGAGCCGGGCGGGCCGTAGAGCAGCACACCGCGGGGCGGCCGGACGCCGAGCCGGGCGAAGGTGTCGGGGTAGCTCAGCGGCCACAGCACACTTTCGGTCAGCACCTCCTTGACCGCGGCCATGTCGCCGACGTCGTCGAGCGTCAGCCCGGACAGCTCCAACGTGGACGAAGCCATCGAGGTGGGCCGGACCACCTCGAGCGCGGCGGCGAAGTCGGCGCCCCCGACAGCCGGCGCTTCGTCGTCCTTCTGCCGCAGGGCCGCACGGACGCCGGCCTCGCGCACCAGCGCGGCCAGGTCGGCGGCGACGAATCCCGGCGTCCGGCCGGCCACGTCATCCAGCTGTACGTCGCTAGCGAGCGGCATGCCACGGGTGAGCACGCCGAGCTGCTCTCGGCGCAACGGGGTGTCCGGCAGCGGCACGGCGATCTCCAGCGACAGCAGGTCGGGCGCGCGCAGGGCGACGTCGACCTCCTCGGGTCGACTGGTCGTGCAGATCACCGCCGCGCCGCCGGTGACCAGGTCGCGCACGACCTGGCGGAACACTGGGGTTAGCGGCTCCGGCCGGTCGCGCGGCGCGAGCGCCTCCACATCGGACACCAGCAGCACGGACGGGCCGTCCGCGGACGAGGCGAGCGCGCGCAGGCGCCCCGCCGCCGCGTCCGGCGTGAGTGCGGCGATCTCGGGCGCC
>DATDJX010000396.1:0-4042 GCA_036520275.1 Asanoa sp. | reverse complement strand
GTCCAGACTGGACCCCCGGCCGGCGGGGAGGTCCGGCCAGGACACGCGCCCCTCGCTCGTGTCCCAACCGGCGGGGTCGCCGTCACCGGTCTGACGGGACCCCACGGTGGTCGTCCGCCGCGCGGGTCGACCACCGTTTCGCGAAGACTCCTCACTCCCACCCCGTGTGCTTAGCCGGAGTGTGCGTGAGTGCCTGCTGAGCCAACCAGGTTGGCTCGCGGGCGTCGCTCACCCAACCGGTTCGCCGGCGAGCCGGCGCGCTCCGGCGGAGTGCCTTCCGCCGTCGGTCGGAGCCCCCGCGAAAGAGGCGCTGGTGTACGTCGTTCCCGGACGTACCGTGGTGATGTCCGGCTCGGGTGTCGGGTGTGCATCGGACAGCACCGTGGCGAGAGCCGCCTGCGCCTCCCGGCGCCGGCGGTTCCATGCCCCCCGGTCGCCGTCGAAATAGCCTTGCCGGTATCCGTGCCGGAAGCCGAGCCGGTAGGTCAGCTGTCCGTGCAGCCGACCCGCCGCGTAGCTCGACGAGCCGAGTAAGAGGACCAGGAACACCGCGAAGAAGGGACTCATGGACGAGCCTCGCTCACGGGAACATCGCGGTCGGGTCGTCCATGAGCAACCGGTCGACGTCGTCGAGGCCGATGTCCTCGACGAGCTCCACGCTCACGCGACAGCCGTCGAGGACGACCTCCGCGATCGACGCGCGCCGGATCTCACCGTCGAGCTGGTACACCCGCACGTTCAGCTCGGGACAGCCGAGGTGCGTGCGCCAGGAGTTCCATTCCGTACGGTCGGCGACGTTCAGCGACACGTACCGGCTGCCGCGGGCGAGGTAGAGGCGCCAGGGTGCGCTCAGGCCGGCGGCGACACCGTCGGCGATCAGGCGAAACGCCTGGGCGCGGGTGGCAAGTTCGGTCACCGAGCCCCCCTCGTCACGAGGGGGTGACGGGCATTTCTACTGATCGTCTCAAGCACGTGACAGAGGGTAAGGCGTACCACACGCGTGACAGCATCGTCTTTTCGGCTGATTAGCTGCGACTCTCCGTCGCCCTACTCTGACCATGTGACACCCCCCGAAAAGGCTCGTGAATCGTTTACCGGCGATCCCGGTAGATCGTCACGTGCGCGCTACATCGACGCAGTAGACGCCGGAGAGATCGACAACTGGTCGTACCGTGCCCCGGTGCCGGAAACCGCACCGGGCCGGAGGATCGCCTTCGCCGCCTTCGTCCGCAAGGCCTTGGCGGACGCGCGCTCCACGCGCGCGTGGACGGGGTCGGAGGTGTCCCGCCGCACCGGCGTCTCGCGACAGACGATCAATCGGTGGGTACGGGGCGAGTGGTCCAGCGACCCGGAGGCCGAACGCGTGGTCGCGTTCTGTACCGGACTGGGCATGAACCCGACGGTCGCGTTCGGCGTTCTCGGTTGGGACCGGACGACCCCCGCCCGTCCCGCCCCCGCGGCACCCCCCATGGATCCCGACGTGGAGGCACTACTACGCCGGCTCGTCGATCCGAACGTCGCCGAGACGGACAAATTCCACATTCGGGAAACCATCCGGTATCTGGCCTATCGGCCGCTTATTGGCACAGAAGCCCGAAAACGGCGGGGACGTGCCGTCTAGTTTCCAGATGGCGAAAGATTGCGCTCCGCGCTCGTATGATCGCTGCCCGCTATAGCGATCAAGCGCTAGCGTCCCTTTCCGTACTTGCTGGGGCATGTCGTGGTGGGGGGCACCTGACAAGGCCAACACAAGCCCTGCGGGACAGAAGGAGGGGTCTACCTATGGCCCTGAAATGGGGGGCGGTCGTCGTTGCGGCCATCTCGGTCACCGTCGTGGTGACCGCCAACGTGCTCGTCGCCGTGCTCCGCACCGGCGACGTGCCCATTGTGATCAACATGGCAGCGATCGCGTCGGCCGGGGTGGCCGTCATACTCGCCGTCGTGGCGGAGATGTACGGACGGATCAACGCCAGGATCACCGTGCTGTCGGAGTTCCTGGTGACCCGGCTCAACGAGCTCGACACGCACGCGGGTGACCGCAACGCCGGGTTCGTCGAGGGCTTCCTGCTCAGTCAGGGCCAGGACGCGGCGGTCGTCCCGATCGGCCCTCGGCAGGGCAGGCGGGCGATGAACGGTGCGGAAGACTGACGAACGCGCCGACGCGGAGGTGGCCGCCGGTAGGCTGACCCGGGTGCGCGATGCGGACACCAGGCGGCCGTACCGACCATTCGACGCGGAGGGGGCATGGCGCGCTACGGCGGCTCGGTCCGCCGAGTGCGTCATGCTCTTCGACTTCGACGGCACGCTGTCGCCGGTCAACGACGACCCGGCCGCCGTGCGGCCGGTGCCGTCTGCGCTCGACGCGCTCCGCGCACTCGTACCGGCGGTCAAGCGGGTGGTGATCGTGTCGGCGCGGCCGGTGGACTTCCTGCGGTCGCGCTTCACCGGCATCGGTGAGGTCGACCTTTACGGGCTCTACGGGCTCGAGCACAGCCACGGAGACGGCCCGACCGTCACCGAGCCGGCCGCGCTGCCATGGGTTCCCGTGATGTCGGAGCTGGCCGCACGAGCGCGCGCCGAGCTGCCGGCCGGCGCCCTCGTCGAGTACAAGCGACTGTCCGTGGCGCTGCACTACCGCGCCAACCCACACCTCGCCGACGAGGTCGAGGCCTGGGCGGCCGCCGCCGCCGACCGGCTGGGCGTGCTCGCGCAGACCGGGCGCATGGTGGTCGAGCTCAAGCCACCGATCGACCGCGACAAGGGCTCCGTGATCGGCGAGGCCGTCGCGGACGCCGGATGCGCCTGGTACTGCGGCGACGACGTCTCGGACATCAAGGCCTTCGCCGCCCTGCGCGAACACGAGTCGCGCGACCCGGCGTTCTTCGGCGTATGCGTGGCGGTCGCCAACCCGGAGACCGGCCGTGACCTCGCCACCGCGGCCGACCTGACCTTTCCGTCCCCCGAGGCGCTGGCCGCCTTCCTCGACAAGGCCGCCGCCTCGCTACACACCCCCTGACCCATCGAGGCGCGCGACAGACCGCGACCGTCGCCGGCTTCTGGCCGAGCGGGGCGAGGCCACCGCGGACCGGATACGAGCACCGACCTGCGCCGGGTCGCCGTCTGGAGCCCGAGGACGCCGGGACGAAGTCCTCGGTGCCCGCAGGGTGAAGACGGCGGGCTGGAGCGGCGCTGGTCCGGCCGAGCGGAGCGAGGACCGGGATTACTGCCCGTAGCGGCGCTGCCGGCTGGCGTACGAGCGCAACGCCCGCAGGAAGTCGACGTGGCGGAAGTCCGGCCAGTTGGCGTCGCAGAAATAGAACTCCGAATGCGCGGACTGCCACAGCAGGAACCCCGACAGGCGCTGCTCACCGCTCGTGCGGATGACCAGGTCCGGATCCGGCTGGCCGCGGGTGTACAGGTGCTCCGCGATGTGCTCGACGTCCAGCACTTCGGCCAGCTCCTCGAGCGTGCCGCCGCGCGCGGCGTGCTCCTGCAGCAGCGACCGCACGGCGTCGGTGATCTCCCGCCGGCCGCCGTACCCGACCGCGATGTTGACCTCGGCCCCGCCGAACCGGTCATGGGTGCGCTCCTGCGCCGCCTTCAGGGCGGCGGCGGTGGGCGCGGGAAGCAGGTCGAGCGCGCCGACGATGCGCAGCCGCCAGGGGTTGCCCTCCTCGGCCAGCTCCACCACCAGGTCCTCGATGATCTGCAGGAGCGGGTCGAGCTCGGCGGCCGGGCGGCGCAGGTTGTCGGTGGCCAGGAGGTAGAGCGTCACGTGCTCGATCCGCGCCTGGTCGCACCAGCGGATGACCCGTTTGACCTTCTCCGCGCCGACCCGGTGACCGTCGTTGGGGTCGACGTAGCCCATTTCCTTGGCCCACCGGCGGTTGCCGTCGCACATGACGCCGACGTGCCGCGGCACCGGCTTGCCCGCCAGCTGGGCCGTGATGCGTCGCTCGTAGATCGAATAGACCAGGTCCCGCAGATTCATCACCCCGCAGACTAGCGACCAAAGCTGGGACTGTAGGTGTCGGCTCGTGGG
>DATDJX010000395.1:0-6341 GCA_036520275.1 Asanoa sp. | reverse complement strand
AGTCGACCGTGACGGCTGCCCTCGCGGCGCGGTACGCGACCCCGGCGGCATACGCCGACGACGTGGTGACCGGGCTCAGGGCGATGACGACGGCCGAGCAGGAGCCGGCGCTGCACTTCTGGGACACCCATCCCGAGGCGTGGTCGTGGCCGCCGGAGCGCATCGCCGACCTGCACCTCGCGGTCTGCGAGGCCGTCCGGCCGGGGCTGCGCGCGGTGATCGCCGACCACGTGGAGTCGGCGGCGCCGGTCGTGTTCGAGGGCGACTACCTGCTGCCCGACCTGGCCGAGGGGTTCGGTGGCGTGGTGCGGGCGGTGCTGCTCGCCGAGACCGACGCGGAGCGGATCCTGGCCAACTACCGCGCGCGGGAGCCCGACGGTGGCGACCAGGCGTATCGGGCGCGGGTCAGCGTCGAGGTGACCGCGCTGCTGGCCGACCGCTGCCGGCGCGCGGGCGGTGCCGTGGTGCCCGCACGCCCGTGGGCGGACGTCGTCGACCGGGTGGACGCGGCGCTACGGGCCACCGGCGCCCCGGCGTGAGCGGCCGGTGGAGCGAGCCGGCGCAGGACGGACGACGGCCTATCCCTGGTTCCCGCCCACGAACGCCTCCTCCGCGTTGAGGGTGCGGAAGGTCGCCTCGCCGAGGAGAGCTATCGACGGCGCGGTCTGGGTGTGCATGGCGGTCAGCGCGGCGATCTTGCGGTCCAGGTCCGGGCCGTCGAGCAGCAACCGCACCGCCAGACCGTCGGCCGGCACGCCGAGCGGGCGGTCGTCGGTCATGAAGACGCCCCACTCCTCGTATCGCGCGCCCCACTCCCGCACGTGGTCCGCCGTGACGGCGGCATGCAGCAGCCGGCCCGGGCGGCCGGCGGCCGCCCAGGCGGCGTCGACCCAGCGCGACACCGTGCGGTGGTCGGAGTGGTACGTGATGCCGTCCGGCCCGAAGGTGAGCACCGTGTCCGGCGCGACGTCGGCGATCAGCTCGGCGAGCCGCGCGACCGGCCCGGCGGGGTCGATGCCGGCCAAACCGCCGTCCGGCAGGTCGAGGAAGTGGTGCTCGGATACGCCGAGCACGGCCATCGCCGCGGCGGCCTCCCAGCGGCGCACCCGGCCCAGCCGCTCGGGCGGCCAGGCCACCGGGTCGTCGGTGCCTCGCTCGCCGGCGGACGCGGACACGCACACGACGCGCTGACCGGCGCCCGCGGCGGCCGCCATGACCCCGCCGGCGAGGAAGGTCTCGTCGTCGGGGTGCGCCCAGATCGACGCGATCGTGCCGAGATCGGCAATGCACATGCGTCCAGTGAACGCCGCGAGGCCCGCCGCGTGCGTGCTCCGTACACAATGCGACGCGCGATCCGCTGATCGGACGGGCCGGGCCAGGCTCCGGGCCCACCGCCGTGACGGCGGCCACAGCTCGGCGGCCGAGTGGGTAATAGGCTCGCGACACCGACGAACCGGGAGGCCGGCGATGGCGACGGTGCTGTACACGGCGGAGGCGACCGTCACCGGGGGACGGGCGGCCGGCCACCGCCCGACGGCGCGGTCGAGTGCTGCTGGGTGCGGTCTGCATCGTCGCCGCCGCGCACCAGGTGTGCCTGCACTCCCGCGGCACCCTCGATGTCACGCTGACCGCGAACGGCCGCGAGGTCGACCGACGCCATGATCGCCCGGGTCTGGACCGCCACGGCGTCCGCCGACGGCGCCGAGCGCTATGCCGCCCACTTCCGCAGCCGGGTGCTCCCGCAGCTGCGGGCCGTTCAGGGTTTCCTGCACGCGTACCTGCTCCGGCGCGACGACGAGATCCACGTCGTCACCCTCTGGGAGAGCATGGCCGCGGTCGCGGCCTTCGCCGGTGCGGACCCCGGATCAGCGGTCGTCGAGCCGCAGGCGCGGGCGGTGCTGCGGCGCTACGACGACCGCGTGCGCCACTTCGAGACCGAGTCCTTCGGTCGCTGAGCCGCTGATCGGGCGGGGGGCGCGGAACCGAACCAACGCATACGGCTCCGCGCCAGCGTCCGGCCCGCGATCCGCGGCGCGCCGGCCGCGGGCCCGCCGGCCCGAAGCGTCGTCAGCGCGACCGCCTGCCATCCCCGCACGCCGACCTCGCCTCGGCGGGACGCGCGGGCGTTTCGGCCGCGCGTCCCGCTCACCGAAACCGCGGCGGTCCCCGGTGGGTCCCCGACGACACGATGGGCGCCATGGCGGCTGCGCCGCAGGACCCGACGCCGACCCGCCAGGTGCTGGTCCGCGCCGTCGACCTCAACTGTGTGATCCGGCTCGATCGGGACAGCCGCGACGCGTACCTGTGCGTCCCGCTCGAACCGCCCGTCAACGTCACCCGCCAGATCAAGGAGCTCGAGGGCGACGGCCTCGCCGAGCTGCGGCACAGCGGCACGCCGCAGGTAGCCGACGAATGGGTGCTCACCGCCGCGGGCCGAGCCGAGCTCGCCGCCCTCAAGGGCGCGGAGACGACCGACCGTTAGGCGTGCGCGCGTGCGGCGGCAGATTCCAGCCCCAGCTGCTCGACGGCCCAGGAGCGCATCTCCACCTTGCGGACCTTGCCGCTCACCGTCATCGGGAACGACTCGACCACCCGCACGTACCGCGGGACCTTGTAGTGCGCCAGCTGCCCGCCGCAGAAGTCGGCCACCTCGTCGACCGTGAGCGAGTCGCCCGGGTCCCGCAGGATCACGCACGCCAGGATCTCCTCGCCGTACTTCTCGTCGGGCACGCCGATCACCTGCACGTCGGAGATCTTCGGATGGGTGTAGAGGAACTCCTCGATCTCCCGCGGGTAGACGTTCTCACCGCCTCGGATGATCATGTCCTTGATCCGGCCGACGATGTTGACGTACCCGTCCTCGCGCATGACCGCGAGGTCACCGGTGTGCATCCAGCGCGCGGCGTCGATCGCCTCGGCCGTTTTCTCCGGCTCGCCCCAGTAGCCGAGCATCACCGAGTAGCCGCGCGTGCACAGCTCACCCGGCTCGCCGCGGGCCACGGTGACGCCGTCCGGGTCGACGACCTTCACCTCGACGAACGGCATCGCGCGGCCGACGGTCCCGGTGCGGCGGTCGAGGTCGTCGTCGGCGCGGGTCTGGGTCGACACGGGCGACGTCTCGGTCATCCCGTAGCAGATCGAGACCTCGGACATGTGCATCTGCGAGATGACCTTCTTCATCACCTCGACGGGACACGGCGACCCGGCCATGATGCCGGTACGAAGGCTGGACAGGTCGTAGTCGTCGAAGGTGGACAGTCCGAGCTCGGCGATGAACATCGTCGGCACCCCGTACAGCGACGTGCACCGCTCGGTCGCGACCGCGTGCAGCGTCGCCGCCGGGTCGAACGCCGGCGCCGGGATCACGATGCAGGCGCCGTGGCTGGTGGCGCCGAGGTTGCCCATCACCATGCCGAAGCAGTGGTAGAACGGCACCGGCAGGCAGATCCGGTCCTGTTCCGTGTACGAGACCAGCTCGCCGACGAAGTAGCCGTTGTTGAGGATGTTGTGGTGGGACAGCGTCGCGCCCTTGGGGAATCCGGTCGTCCCCGAGGTGTACTGGATGTTGATCGGGTCGTCGCACGACAGCCGGGCGGCGTGCGCGGCCAGGGCGTCGGGCGTCACCTCGTCGGCGCGGGCCAGCAGCGCGTCCCAGGTCGGATCGCCGAGGTAGACCACCTCGCCTAGGTCGGGACAGTCGCCGCGGACGCTCTCCACCATCCCCCGGTAGTCGCTGGTCTTCAGCGACACCGCCGACACCAGCACCGACGTGCCCGACTGCTTCAGCACGTACGACAGCTCCTGCCGCCGGTACGCCGGGTTGACGTTCACCATGATCGCGCCGATCGTGGCGGTCGCGTACTGCACCAGCACCCACTCCGGCGTGTTGGGCGCCCAGATCGACACCCTGTCGCCCTTCGCGACGCCGACTGCCATCAATGCCCGCGCGAGACGGTCGACGTCGGCGCCGAGCCGGGCGTACGTCCAGCGCCGGCCGCTCGGGACGTCGACGAGCGCATCCCGGTCGGGGAACGCGGCGACCGCCCGGTCGAGGTTCTGCCCGATCGTGTCGGCGAGCAGGGGTACGGACGAGGTGCCACTGGCGTACGCACGCGTCATGACCGATCGCCTCCGCCCCGAACGTACCCCGGATCACAGGGTCGGGGAACGCGTCGTGTGCGGGGCGGCCGGTCCTCGACATCGAAGGTCCCGACCACCGTGGTCGGGACCTCCGTGGTGCCCATAGACGCGTATTCGTGTTCGCTGCTATACCATCACCTGCCTTCGGTCGGGGGCGATCGCTGCCGTCCCCGGGCCGGCGCCGGCGGGGGAACCGGGGCCGGCGCCGGTGGCTGCGCCGGCGGCGGGGCGGGCCATGCCGGCGGCCGACCGTGCGGCCGCGGCGGCGCCGGAAATGAGGATGGCGGGTCCTGCCAGCAGGCGGCGACGAGCCCGTCGAACTCCGCCCGCACGAGGTCGTCGTCGCGGGACACGAGGTCGAGAAAAGCGTCGTCGATCGTCTGGTCGACGTGGGCCGTGGACATCCGCCACCCCCTCACCACGGTGCGAAGCGGACCGCTTCCGATCCGTCAGGCGTCGATGACCTTGGGACCGTCGGCCGTGGCGCTCACCGCGACCTTGCGTGGCTTGGCCTGCTCCGCGACCGGGATCCGTAGCAACAGCACGCCGTTGTCGTAGCTCGCCTGGATGTGCTCGGTGTCGAGCGCGTCGCCGAGGAACAGCTGCCGGGAGAACACGCCCAGCGGACGCTCGGAGAGCTGCACCTGGGCGTCCTCGTCGACCTGGAGGGGACGGCGCTCGGCCTTGACGGTGAGCACGTTGCGTTCGACGTCGATGTCGATGGCGTCCGGCGACACGCCGGGCAGATCGAACGCCACGATGAACTCGTCACCGCTGCGGTAGGCGTCGATCGGCATCGTCGCGGGCCGGGTCCACGTGCCCGGCTGTCCGGTGCCGAAGAGCTGCTGGGTGAGCCGGTCCATTTCGCGGAACGGATCGGTGCGCATCAACATCTGTGTCACCTCCTGTAGACGACTCGTGCCTCGTCAATGCGCTAGCTATGTTGTACCATGTCATCGGAACGTTGACAACCTCTCTGTCAACGAACCTATGACAGGAGACGGGAATGGTGGCGGAGGATCGGATCGCGGCAGCCGCCGACCGGACGGGCGGCCCGCCGGTCGCGGAGGCGCTCGCCGCGCTCGTCTCCGTTCGGGAGCTGCGTGCCCGCCTCGACGCGTGGGAGCCGCGGCTGATCGCGGCGGCGCGGCGGGGCGGCGCGAGATGGGCCGAGATCGCCCCGGCCCTCGGGGTGGCGAGCCGGCAGGCGGCCGAACGCCGCTTCCTGCGTCTGCATCAGAGTGCCGGCGACGCGGCCGGCACCCGCGACGACCGCGTCCAGGCGGTCCGCGACCGCCGCGCGGGAGACCGGGCCGTCGACGCCTGGGCGCGGACCAATGGTGCCGGGTTGCGCCAGCTGGCCGGCCAGGTGGTCGCGCTGACCGACCTCGGCCCCGCCGCGCAGCCCAGCCTCGACCGGCTCTACGCCGCGCTCGGCGACAGCGACGCCGCCTTGCTCCCGCCGTTGCTCGCCGCCGCCGAGGAGCACCTGCCCCCGGCGCACGGCGGTCTCGCCGACCGGGTCGCCGCCATGGGGCGGGACACCGACCGGGTCCGCCAGGACACCCAAGACAGCCGGGACACCCGCGACCGCCGTGCGGTCTGATCCCGCGATCTTGCAGTTCCGTCCCCGCGTTAGGTGCGAAAGCCGCATCAGAGGCACCACAACTGCAAGATCGGCGCGGGGGAGGGGGTCAGGGGCGACGGGCGGCGGTGCGGGCCAGCAGCGGGATCACGATGGCGCCGGCCATGAGGTGCATGCCGACGAGCGTGACGCCGGCCGCCGTGGTGGTGGCCGCGCCGAGCGGGCCGGCCAGCGACACCACCAGGACGGCCACCGCGACCGCCGTCCAGATCGGAACAGCCCGGCGGGTGCGGCGCTGCAGCAGCCCGAGCAGTGTCCAGCCGAGCAGGCCGGCCAGCATCGTGACGACAGCGACCGCCGCCGGGCCGACCTCGGTGCGGCCGGCGCCGGTGTCCACGGTGAGGTCGATGCCCGCGAGCGGCACGGCGATGGCCCACACCACGAGGTTGGCCAGGACCGCGCCGAACACGGCGATCACCCGGGTGCGCCGGATGGCGCGCCAGTCCGTGCGGGCGGGGGCAACGGTCGACATGTCGGGTCTCCTTCGTGCGAGGCGGATCGGTTGCCGTCCACGCTGCCCCGCCGGCACCTCGTCGCGGATCGATCCCGCGACCGG
>DATDJX010000394.1:0-2207 GCA_036520275.1 Asanoa sp. | reverse complement strand
GGTAGCCTCCCCAAAGCGCCGACCGGCCACCCTACCGGCATAGCTGCTCGGATTCTGTACGGGTTTCCAGACAGTTGGTCTACCGTTATCGACACCGCTTTGGAGGTCCGATGACCACATACTCACCGGACTTCCGGAGATAGTGGGCACACGATTTCGCGGATTTGTGGATTGACCTGCGCAGACGGTGACGCAGCGGATTTGGGTCGTGTTACTACACGGCGGTGGAGCGGCGGGTCGTTTCAGCCGCTGATCGTGGTGGTGAAGTCGAGGTATTTGGGTGGTTCGGGCAGGTTGAGGGCGGACAGGATGCTCTTTTGCCCGCTGGTCGTGGTGGAGCGTTGCGCGACGCGACCGTCGGCGGTGGCCAGGGTGACCAGGTGCATGCGGTCGAGTTCGTGGCGCAGGTTGCGCCAGGTGTCGCCGGTGGCGGTTTCGGCGACGCGGATGAGCAGCAGCGCCAGCCAGCACAGTTGCACGTGGGCGCGGATGCGGTCCTCGCGGTAGTGATGGACCGGGCGAAGCCCCAAGGCGCCCTTGGCATCTCGCCAGCCGCGTTCGACCGCGATGAGCTGCTTGTAGGCGGCGGCCAGATCGGCCGGGGTCAGGGTCTGGTCGGAGGTGCGCAGCAGCCACTTGCCGTCCAGGTGGGCCTCGCGTGCGAGGGTACCGCGGTCGATGCGCAGCAGCCCGGTGGTGGTGCGGCGCAGGTAGCGACGCAGCCCCGGCTTGTCGCGCAGGGAACCGACCAGTTCGTCGCGGCGGCCGGGCGGCCACGCGTCGGAGCCGTCGATCAAGTGTTGCAGGTGTTCGGCAAGCCGCTCGCGCACGGCGGCGTCGCGGGCGGCGGCCTCGGGGTTGTGGCAGATCACGAACCGCTCGGTGCGGGCGCCGTGGTGGGCACCGCCGCCCGGGCTGACCCAGACCTCCTTGACCCGCAGGTTGTCGGCGACCTCGCGGAAGCGGCCGGGGCGGGCGAGTGCGGCGGCGGCCTCGGCGTTGGTGTGGCGCAGTTTTTCGGCGTGGATGTAGTGCCCGCCGCCGCGCTGCAGATAGGCGCGGTTGGCGGCGCAGGCGAAGCCGCGGTCGGCCACCCACACCATCCGGCGCAGGTTCCACGCCCCGAGGTCGTCCTTGACCGTGCGGATGATCCGCTGATCGCTCTCGCTGCCGGGAAACGTCCAGCAGCGCACCGGGATCCCGTCGCGGGTGACGGCCATCGCGATCACCACCTGCGGCAGGTCGTCGCGGTGGTCCTTGGACTTGCCGAACGTGCGTGCGCCGCGCTCGACCGCCGTGCCGGCGCCGTCGTCGACCGGGTCGTCGTCGAGTTCGGCGAGCTCGTCGGCGACCTCGAGCTCCCAGTAGGTGGAGGTGGTGTCCACGAAGATGATCTCGACATCGAGGTTGAGCAGGTGCGCCACCGAGCCGAAGATCTCCGCGGCGATCTCGCCCAGCGCGGCGAGCAGGAAATCCATCGCCGCGTAGGCGGCGTCGTCGTCAAACCCGGCGCAGTCCTGGATCGCCACCCGCTCGGCGACCCAGCGGGTCGCGGCTAGCTTGCTGCCCGGCTCCAGGGCGCGCTGGGCCACCAGCGCGAAGATCACCCGCTCGGTCACCTCGCCGTCGAGGCGGCGGCCCGCCGCGGCCCGGCGCACCGCCGCGCCGATGCCCAGGCGCTGCCACAGCCGGTCCAGCACCCACGCCCCACCCAGCCGGCGCGACTCGAGCACCTCCACCTCGGCGCCCTGCGCGGCGGTCATCGCCTGCTCGGGCTCCAGGAACCGCGAGATCGACCCCACCAGCCGGGCCAGCGCCTCCCGATCAACCGTGTCGGCGCGCCCGAAGTTGTGGATCACCTTCGCCGAGGGCACCCCCGTCACCGGATGGCGTTCGCTGTGCGCCAGCTGCAGGTAGCGAACGACGCTGCCGTCGCGATTCTTCCGCTTCGTCTCCCGCAGGTACACCCCTACAGACAACTCCATACCGCCAAGTCATGTCCAGCGACACGCCCAAACTCGTGTGCCTACACAAATTCCCGATTCCGGCGTCGTGAAAACCGTCTACCAGCGGAAACGCTCCCGATCGAGCCCGAAAATGCCTACGAACTCCGGAAGTCCGGCCTGACGGCGTAAAGCATGCGGACCGTGAGTCACGGCTCGACCGTGATCTTTAGTGCATCACCTGGTTCAATCCCAGTATCGCGC
>DATDJX010000393.1:0-2661 GCA_036520275.1 Asanoa sp. | reverse complement strand
GATGACCGGCGCTTGGTCAAGGCGATGAGTCACCCGCTGCGGGTGCGGACCCTGGCTATGCTCGCCCGCTCGCCCGCCGCGCCCCAGCTGATGCTGATCCATTCGTCGCCGGCGCGCTGGGCGGCGGGGACGCGGCCGGGGATGTGCCAGGGCGCAGGCGCGGAACGCGTGGGCATGCTCGATGCATGACCGCCGAGCGGGTCGGCCGAGCGCAGCACGAGCACGCCGTCGCCGCGCCGCTCCGCGACCATCCGCGGCGGGCTGAACAGATCAAGGGCGACGCTCATGGGCGCTCACCGGGATCGTAACCGCAGCGAGGCCCGCCGGAGCGGACCTCGCTCGGTTCGGAGGCCCGCCGGAGCGGGCCTCCGCTGAGTCGCGGCCTACGAGACGACGAGCACGTGATGCGCGCCGGGCCGCGTCCGGACCGTCACCTCGAGCCCGCGGTTGGTCAGCGTGGTGGCATAGTTGTTCACCTCGGTGCCGTCGAGCACGACGTGGTGCGGCTGCGTCCCGCGCGGCAGCGTGGCGCCGATCGTCAGCACGCTCCCCGGCGTGTTCGCCGCGCCGACCTCCGTGGTGTACATCCCGCCGCTCTGCGCGGCGCGGATGTCGATCGACCCGTGGCTGCCGAGCCGGATGTTCGTGCCCTGCACGCTCGGCTGATCGGCCGGGACCTGCGGCACGACGGCGACGGCGCCGTCGCCCAGGTCCGGCCGCAGCCCGAGCTGCTGGTGGACGACCGGCCAGGCGGTGCCGTAGTTGCCCCAGGCCTGCATGAACATCGACCGGCAGGTCCAGCAGCGGCTGATGTTCCCGCCCAGCGAGAAGCCCGGCGACGGGAAGATCTCCGGCATGGCGCCGGGCTGCTCGTCCGGCGTGCCGCCGGTCGCCGGCTCGGAGAACATCGTCTCCGCGTTGGCGTTCGTGTAGCGGCGCTGGCCCGTCGCATCGTCCGGGCCGGTGCCGGTGCCGAGGCGGCCGTAGTTCCCCTCGGCCACCGCCTGGACGGCCGTGGTCAGCGAGAAGATCGACAGGTCGCCGTTGCCGTCGGCCCCGCCGCCGCGGCCGGTGTGGAACAGCCCGCGGCTCCCGGGCCGATCACCGCTGTACGTCGAGTTCTCCCGCCCGGCTGCGGCGGTCGAGCCGTGCTCGTACGTGGCGATCCCGGGCTGCGTCTTGCCGCCCGTGTTGACGAGCTCGGCGTCCATCGGCGTCTGGCCGATCCAGTGCTTCTGGAAGCTCTGGACGTTGCCCGGGTCGATGAGCGAGTCCGCGTACTGCTGATCCGTGGTGTCCCACCAGGTGCTCTCGAACGCGTCGAGCAGCTTGTGCCCGAGGCCCGTCGCCCAGGAGAACGTCGCGGCGTCGCGCTTGGACCTGGCCATGTCGGCGAGGTCGAACAGCCCCCGGATGTAGTAGACGGCGTTGTCGAGCTTCTCCGGGCCCATCCCGGTCCGCTCCACGTTGCCCGAACCCTCGGGCCAGAGGTCGCCGTCGGCGTCCAGCTTGGACTGCACGTAGTGCAGGTTGCGCTTCGCGAAGTCGTACATCTCGTCGCGGAACGCGTTGTCGCCGGTCCAGCGCCAGATCAGCGCCACGGCGCTCGGGAACTTGACCGTCTCGTCCGTGTTGAAGTCGTTCGTCCCGTTCGTCTTGGAGTCGTGCCCGAACCAGATCGAGCCGTCGGTCACCGACTCGTGTACGACGACGCCGGAGCGGTTGTTCAGGATGTCCGACACGTCGCGCAGCGCGCGCAGGTGGTCCTCCGCCGTCTGGAACTGCCCGAGCGCCACCGCGGCGAAGTTCGTGTACTCGCCGTCGGTCGCGAACAGCCACGGGTAGTCCGGGAAGCCGGCGCCGAAGAACTGCACGTGCGGAACCGTGCCCAGCGGGTCGGGGAACTGCTTGCCCTGATTGGTCCAGCGGATCTGCAGGTTGTCCGCGCTCTGCGTGAGGTCGGCCAGGTTCTGCTTGCCCCAGTCGACCGCGTCCTGCAGCAGCCGATCGCCGGGCAGGTCGACCTGCGTGCGGCCGGCCAGGTCCTGCCTGGAGGCGATCTTCGCCGCGAGCTCACCGGACGGATCGCTGAGCAGCCTGGCGAGCTCGCTCTGCGAGTCCGCGAGGCTCTGGTCCGAGCCGGCCGCGCCGACCCAGAGCCACTGGGTCCCGCCGGCCGGGATCGTCATCTGGTACTGCAGCTCGCCGCCCTTGCCTCGGCCGAACGGGCCGTCCTTGCACTGGCTCGGCATCGGGTCCGTGAGCGCGCCCGGGCAGACGATCTCGCCGTCGGTGTCCTGCGGGCCGCGGAACGAGTCGCCGGTGTCGTGGCCGTCCGGCGTCACCGTCGAGGCGACCAGCGCGGCGTAGTCGTGCGCCGGCAGGCCGGGGCGCAGCGCGCCCTGGTCGGTGAACTGCAGGGCGCCACGGGAGGCGTCGTAGCTCGCCGTGTCGGTGAGGTTGTCGCTCGCGTTCGGCGTCACGCCGTCGAAGCCCCAGGGGTAGGCGCCCATCAGCTCCGAGTGGGCGTCGACCTTGACCGTGAAGCTCTTCGCGGCGGTGCCCGGGTTGGTCATCTTCAGCCCGTAGAGGGCGCCCCGGCGGCCGTCCGGCACGAAGTCCGTGCGCTGCAGCTGCAGCCCGCCGGTGTCGGGCAGGTCG
>DATDJX010000392.1:0-3952 GCA_036520275.1 Asanoa sp. | reverse complement strand
TATGACGGTCAGCGCAACCTCGGGTCCGTGGGCGCGATGCGGCAGCTCGCGAGACCCTCCCGTGGCGGCGGTACAACACGCCGCGTCGACTCACCGGTTGGCGGCCGCCGCGACATCGGATCCTCGGGGCAGGACGGTGAGCACCCGCACGATGTGGTCGCGGAACTCCGACAGGTAGCTGGCGAGGAACGCCTTGAGCGCTTGGTCGGCGACCTCGCCGTTGCCTGGGAAGACCTCTGGAGAGAACGTGATGTAGGCCTCCGGCGCGGTCATCTGCCGGGCGTTGCAGAAGCTGAGCACGGCCCTCAGGCTCTGCTGGGCCAGCGCGGTGCCGACCTGGCCGATGGACGCGCCGATCACCGCCGCGGGGATGTGGTCGAAGGCATTCTGACCCCACGGCCGCGACGCCCAGTCGATCGCGTTCTTCAGCGCGCCTGGAATCGACCTGTTGTACTCCGGTGTCACGAACAGGACGGCCTGCACCTGGTGGATCGCATCCTTGAGCGCGACCGCCTCCGGCGGATAGTTCCGGTCGTAGTCGGGGCTGTACAGCGGCAGGTTCCCGATGGGAATCTCGTGGAACTCGAGGTCCTCGGGCGCCAGGCGGATCAGGGACATGGCGAGCGCGCGGTTGATGGACGTGGACGAGAGGCTTCCGACGAAGTAGCCGACCTTGAACATGGCCATGATTGCCCCTTTCAGCACCGGCGGCGGTCCGCGCGCCACTACGGAGTTCCTGTGATCCGCGCCGTCAACCCCGCGACCATCGTCGCCATCGCGGCGTGAGCGTCGTGGCGGCGCGGCGCGGTGCGCCTCTCAGTGGAGGTGCTGGCGGATGACCCGGACCAACGCGGGCAGGCCCTTGAGGAGCGCGGCCCGCTCGCTGTGGGTCATCGCGGCGACCCAGCACTCGTACTGCTGGTGGAAGGTCGTCGCCATTCGCGCGTGTATGGCGCGCCCCTGGTCGGTCAGGCGGAGCCGGTATTGCCGGTGGTTGTCGGGATCCCGCTCGCGCACCAGGAGACCCTGGCGTTCCAGCTCCGCGGCCAGCCGGCTGACGCTGCTCTTCTCGAGGCGTAGCCGCTCGGCGAGGTCGCGCTGGGACAGTGGCGTGTCGATGTCCAGTTCGTGCAGCGCGAACGCCTGCGACAGGGACACCGGGTGGCCGGCGACGGTGTGGTCCGGCTGGAGCAGGCCGGCGGCCCGTACCACCTCCATCAGCAGCTCGTGCAGGCGTGCCGCCTCCGCCGAGTCCACCTGCCGCGCGCCCATGCCAACACCCGCCCGATCCAACAGTTGTGCGCTACAACTCATCCACGTAGAGTCAAGGTTAGTTGTAACACACAACTGACAGGGAGATCGCCATGCACGGCTTGATCCACGCCCGTCGCCGCAACCTGCCCACGCTCTTCACGGGCCGGTCCAGCCGGATCTACGACCTCGTGTCGAGGCGGGTGCTGCGCCGCATGTACCGCCGGCTGGCTGCCGACGCGGCCGCGGTGGCACCGGACGGAGCCGCGGTGTTGGACGTCGGCACCGGACCGGGCGTCCTGCTGGTCGAGCTCGCGGCACGCCGCCCCGACCTGCGGCTGACCGGCATCGACCTGTCCGCCGACATGATCACCGCGGCGACACGCAACCTCGCGCCGTACGGGGAGCGGGCCCGCGCCCGGGTCGGCGACGTGACCGACCTGCCCTTCCCGGACGCTTCGTTCGACCTCGTCGTCTCCTCGTTGAGCCTGCACCACTGGGACCACCCCGAGGCCGCCGTCTCGGAGTTGGCGCGGGTGCTCCGCCCGGGCGGTCGCATCGCCATCTACGACTTCCCGTTCGCGCCGTTCGACACGCTGGCCGCCGCGGCGCGTACCCAATCTGTCCTCACTGGACGCCAGCCGGGACGGGCCCCCATCCGCACCGGGGTCCCGTTCCTGCGCTGCGTGCGTTTCGTCATGTCGTCCTGACCGGCGGCCCTCGCCAAGCCCGGACGGGAAAGCCCCGGGCTTCGGTGTCGAAAACGCACGGCCCGTTCGTCGACCAGGTAGGGCGCGCAGCAGGCGTGTCCCGCGGGGAGCCGGTGCGTACCGCAAGCGCCGACCTCGTCGCGCTTCGAGAGGAGACAGTCGTGAGCAAGTTCCTGTACCTCTACCGCGGTCCGGCCACACCGATGGCGGACTTCACCCCGGAGCAGGCCGCCGAGCAGACGCGTGCCTGGGGCGAGTGGATGGGCCGCGTCGGGTCCGCCCTCGTGGACGGCGGAGCGCCGTTCGGCGGACGCTCGGCGGTCGGCGACGACGGGTCCAGCCCGACGCCCGCTGACCTCAACGGCTACACGATCGTGGAGGCCGACGGCCTCGACGAGGCGCGGGCGCTGGTAAAGGGCCACCCGTTCCTGTCCGAAGGCAGCGGCCGGTTCAGCATCGACATCTTCGAGCTCGTCCCGATGCCGATGTAGCACGGCTCGGCCGGAGGAGGCGGTGGGAGGACCAGGGCCGGGCCGGGACGACGGCGCCGCCGAGCATCCGGTGGCGCCGCATCGGCACGGAGGCCGCCGGGCCAACTCGGCGACCGACCACGGTTCGTCCGGGCGGGTCTTGAGCAGGCTCGACCGCTTCGACAGCGCCGACGCCTATCAACAGGCCGTCGCCGGCCTGTCCCGGATGAAAGACCGACATCGTGATCCGCAAGACCTTCGTCGCCGGTCGGACGTGCTGACCTGGTACGACCTGCACACCACCGTGGCCGCACCGGCGCCGGTGGCCGAGTGGAGCCACGTCGAGCACGGAAAGATCACGATGGTGCGGGTGGTGTTCGACGCCCGCCCGTTCAGCCCGCCTGCTGACCGCTGACCGAGGCCGACGCTCGGCCACCGCAGTGGCTCGTCGCGCCGATCGCGACGGCGTGCGGGGTGGCGACCACCGAATCGTTCGTCACAAGGTCCGACGCCGACGCGGCCGGCCGGCAAGCCATTCTCGACAGTGCCGCTCACCGCCTGCCGGAGCCGCGTGAAGAAGACGGCGGAAGCCCTCGCCCGGCGTTACGTAGGGCAGGTTGACGGGCGCCCGACGACAGGCATCGACCACGATGATCATCGGTGACCTCGCTAGCCGGCTTCGGCGATGGCGCCTCTTTCACCATCTGCCTAAAGCCGCCGGCAAGGAGGGCGTGGAATCCGCGCAGGGCTTCACTCCACCGCATCGCCCGACTAGTCTGTCCGGCTGTACATAGCGGTGCCCCCCACCGCGAAGCACAGGGCACATGCGCACGCCGTAGACCTGGCGCGCGCGTGTGCCCTGGCGGCGCACACCCGTCCGCATCGTGGGACGGCCGGCCACGCGCGGCCGCCCTGTTGGGCTCCCGACGAACCGATCCCCGGGGCACCGGTCGCCCGATGTCCGCTTGCCGGTCGATCGGACCCCGGCTGGTCGGGTCCATTTTGAACGCTCCGGAAGGGATTCACGCCGACCCAACGCCTCGACGTCGGCTGTGGTTGATCCTGCGTCGAAGATCGGTATCGAGCGTGGAGCCGAGTGCCGCTGGGCATACCCACGCGGGCATCGCGGCGGCACCGGTCTACAACGAATGGACCGGACCCACCTTCTCCCCCGCCGACAAGAGCGTGCTGTTCGCCAACGTCCAGCAACCCGGGCACACCTTCGCCATCACCGGCGACTCCCGCCGGCCCTTCCGCCGACCTGGACCGGAATACCGCATCCGGCCAGGCGGGTCAGGAAGCCTCGTTCGTTGCCGTGGCGTCTCCGCTGCGGGCGCCGTGGCACGAATGGCCGCAGGGTTGCCGGAGCTCAGCCGGGCCGGTTGCCGGTCGCGTAGGTGGCGGCGGTGCCGGCGTCGAACTCGTACCCGACGAACACCTCCGAGCCCTCGACCCAGGCGTCGTGACCTGGCTCGATCCGGTAGACGTCGCCCGGTCCGAGCTCGAGCTCGGTCCCGTCGT
>DATDJX010000391.1:0-6646 GCA_036520275.1 Asanoa sp. | reverse complement strand
CAGTGCCGATCACCCCAGCCACCAGGACTCCGGCCTCGGCGACCAGCGCCCGGCCGGGCTCGGCCGCGACCACGGGACGGTACGGCAGCCGGTCGAGCGCCGCGCCGATCACCCGTCCGTACGCGGACAGCTCGGGCACCGGGTCGGCGTACCGGGCCGGGAACCCGCCGCCGATGTCGAGCATCTCGAGCCGGATGCCGGCCACCGCGAGCCGGGTCAACAGCGCGCCGACCTCGTCGATCGCGGCCGCCCAGGCCTCGGGCCGGGTCATCTGCGATCCCACGTGGAAGGTCGCACCGTACGGCCGCAGGCCCAGCTCCGTTGCGGCGAGCAGGAGGTCGTACGCGTAGCCCGGTCCGACGCCGAACTTGCCCTCGCTCGGCACGGTGCTACCGGCCGGCACCAGCGCCCGCAGCCGGACGTACACCGCCGTGCCGGGCGCGTGTTCCGCGAGCTTGCGCAGCTCCGCCTGGCTGTCCACCGCGTACCGCAAGCAGCCGACGCGGTGCGCCCGCGCGACGTGCTCCGCTGGCTTGACCGGGTTGCTGAACAGCACGTCCGCGGGGTCCACCCCGATCGTGCGCAGCAGGGCGAGCTCCGGGTAGGACGCCACCTCGAAGCCGCAGCCCGCGCGGTGCAGCGCGGTGAGCACCCGAAGGTCCGGGTTGCACTTGACGGCGTAGTGCACGGCGTCGACCGGCAGGGCCGCGGCCAGCGATCGGTATGCGCGTACCACCCGGTCGAGGTCCATGATCAGGTACGGCGTGCGATGTCGGCGGGCGTCGAGGGTCGCCGGCGTCAACGGGTCCGGGACCGGACGCCGGCGCCGGCCGTTCAGTTCGTGCGCGACCGCAGCCATCGCGTAGAACACGAGGTCGGCTGCCACCTTGCCGGCGAGCACCCCGACGGCGAGGTTGCCGAGCACGACCGGGCCGACATACATGGCCAGCGGCCGCACGGCCAGCGAGTCGAGCATTTCGGCCGGGCCGAACTCGACGACCAGGTCGGCCAGGACGCGTCCCGCGCTGCGCCCGGCGCCAGAGGCGCGCTCGACACGCAGCTCACGTGCGACGACGAAGCCGTGGAAGGCGATCGTCTCGCCGATGTGCCGCAGATCGCCGCGGCCGCCGGTCCACCGAACCGCGCGCCCAGCGCGGCGCTCACCAACGCGCCGAGCGTGCCGGCCACCTCGGCCGGCCCGTACCTGCGCACCCAGGGCCGTATGCGATGCCACCTCATGGCCCCCACCCCGCCCCTCACTCGTCGCGCCGTCCCGCCGCTATGAGCAGCGAACGGGTCGACGAGTACCTCGCCACGAGGTTCCGGGCCGAACAGCAGCCGATCGTCCGACCCATCCGTGACCCGATGGAGGAGCACGCCCGCCGGCCCGCCGGCCTCCTGTGTGGACGGGCTTCGGGAGGCCGGCCATCATCGGGTCGCGGGGCCGAGGTCACCAACGGGCACGGGCAAGCGGCCACGAAGAAGACGGCGCGGCGTTACGGTGTGACGATGTTCGGTCAAGCGAAGGCGTTCTCCGGGTTCTCGGTCGACGACATCCCGGCCGCCAAGCGGTTCTACGGCGACACGCTCGGGCTCGAGGTGACCGAGAACAACGGCATGCTCGAGCTCCACCTGGCGACGGGCGGCACCGTGCTGGTCTACCCGAAGCCCAACCACGAGCCGGCCACGTTCACGATCCTCAACTTCCCGGTCGACGACGTCGCCAAGGCGGTCGCCGATCTCAAGGCCCGTGGCGTGCGGTTCGAGAGCTACGACACGTCCGACCTGAAGACCGACCCGGACGGGGTCAACCGCGGCATCGGGCCCGACATCGCCTGGTTCACCGACCCGGCCGGGAACATCCTCGCCGTCCTCGAGGCCTGACGGCGGTCGGTCGCGCGGTTAGCCGGGCGGTCGCCCGTACGCTTCGATAGTCTTCGGCAATGACCGCGACGGTGTCGGCGTGGCAGCGCAACCTCGCCGGGTGCGTCGCGGTCGCGGCCGCGGTCGCGGCGTTCTCGGTCGGCCTGCCCGCCGTGGACGAGGCCATCCCCGACAGCACGGTTTCGCACGATAGCCCGCTCGCCTTCGCCGCCGGGGTCACCGTCGTCCCGCCGCCGAACGCGACCCTGGACGCCGAGGGCACCTCTCCCGAACAGGGTGTCGTCACCATGAGCGTGGACGGCGTGCAGTACCGCCTGCAGGCCGAGGCGTTCGACGGGACGCTGCAGCAGCTCGCCGACCGCACGCGTGAGCTGATCCAGGGTGCCGGCGGTGTCCAGGCCGTATCGGCCGACCGGCCGGCGTCCACGGTGGACGGGGTGCCCGGCCTGCAGGCATCGTTCGTGGCCGAGCAGCAGACCGGGTGGTACACGGTCTTCCTCGACCGCGGCACCGCCGTCACCGCCGTGATCGACGGTCCGGACGCCAGCGTAACCAGCAACCGTGACGCGCTCGAGGCCAGCGTGCGCAGCGTCGCGTTCGGGCAGCAGGCATGACGGGCGCTGACGCCGCCGCGTCCGCGCCCGGGCTCGCCACCCCCGCGCCGGCGCGGCGATCACCCCTCGGATGGCCGGCGACCTGGCTGTTCGTGATCCTGACGATCATCGGCGCCGTGGTGCTCGGCCGCGCGTTCGGCTCCGCGGTGGTCGGCAACCCGGTCGCGTTCACCACGGCTGTCATCCTCTTCGGCATCCACGGCGCGATCTTCGTCGCGATCATCCGGACGGTCGACTGGCTCGAGCCGGAACCGAAGCGCTATCTGGCCGTCGCCTTGCTCTGGGGCGGCATCGTCGCCTCCTCGAGCGCCCTGCGGGCGAACACGGCCGTCGAGTCGATCCTGGTGAAGATCGCGCCGCTGGACTTCGTCCGCGACTGGGCGGCCGCGCTCGAGGGCCCGACCGACGAGGAGATCCTCAAGACGCTCGGCATCGTCATGATCGTGCTGCTCGCCCGTCCGCAGATCAACAGCATCCTGGACGGCGTCGTGTACGGCGCGTTCGTCGGCCTCGGTTTCCAGGAGGTCGAAAACCTCACCTACAGCCTCAACGCGGTCGCGCAGGCCGGCACGGACAGCGCCGCGCCGGTCGTGCAGACGTTCTTCGTCCGCGGCCTGCTGGCCGGGCTGTGGAGCCACACCGTCTACAGCGCTATCGCCGGCGCCGGCGTCGCCTATGCCGTCCTGCGCCGGGACAGGTCGTGGGGGGTGCGCATCGGCGTGGCGCTGCTCGCCCTGCTCGTGGCCTGGTGTTGCCACTTCCTGTGGAACTCGCCGCTGCTGACGGCCATCGCCGACGTGCCCGGCGGGTTCGGGGTCATCGCCGCCATCCTGCTCAAGGGCGCGCTGATCCTCGGCGCCTTCCTGATCCTGCTGTACGTGGTGCGCCGCGGGGAGTTCGCCGGTCTCGCGGCGCAGCTGGCAAGGTGGCGCGATCCCTCGGTGGCTACGCCGGGTGAGATCGCTGCGTTGCGCACCGCCCGCCTACGCGGGGTGGCGCGGTGGAACGCGTGGGTCGCCGGCCGCTACGGCGCCCGGGTGGCCGCGAAGCGGCTGCAACGGGCCCAGGCCGACCTCGCGGTGGCCATGCGGGACGACGAGTCGGCGGTGCCGGCCCGCTTCCCCGCGCTGCGGGACGCCCGCCAACGCCTGGTGGAGCGGGGCGTGACCGACGCGAACGCGGAACGGCGCTCGACGGTCCTGGGGTGGGTGTCGTTCGTGCTCTCCTTCGGCGTGCTGCTCAACGTGTTCGTCGCGGTCGTGCCGGTAGCGCTGCTGTTGATCGGGGTGAGCAACGCGCGCCGTCAGCACCGCCGGGCCGACCCGCGGCTGCGCACCGCGGTGATCATGTCGCTCGTGTTCGCCGTCATCTGGCTCGTCAGCTTCGTCGCCCGTGCCGCGGACATGCAGTAGCGGTCCACGATCCACGTCGCCCAGCGGACTCACAGCTGGGTCCAAGGTGGGCGGAGGCCCGGCGGGCGACCGTGGGGGCATGACCGATGTGATGAGCCGCCCGCAGCACGCAACCACCTACGGAACGCCGGTGCCGCCGGCCTGGCACCAGCCTCCGTACGCCGACGGGCCCGCGGGCCCGCCACCGCAGGACCCGTTCGGGCAGGGCGCCGGCGCCAAGCCGCCACATAGGCACCGCGGCCGGCGGGTGGCCGCGATCGTCGCGGCGGGCGTGCTCGCGCTGGGTTCCGGCACGGCCGGCGGCGCCGTCGCCTACAGCTTGTCGGACAAGCCGGCGACGACGGCCACGTCGGCGACCGCCGCCACGAGCGTCTCCGCGCCCACGGTGGCCGCCGGCTCGCTGTCAGCGGTGGTCGACAAGGTCACCCCGAGCGTGGTGACGATCTTCGTGCCGCAGGCCAGCGGGACGGCGGAGGGCTCCGGCGTCATCCTCAGCTCGGACGGCAAGGTGCTCACCAACAACCACGTCGTCGAGGGCGCCGCCGGCCAGATCACGGTCCAGCTCTCCGACGGCCGAAAGGTCGACGCCGACGTTCTCAAGACCGACTCCTCGCACGACCTGGCGCTGCTGCAGCTCAAGGGTGTGTCCGAGCTGACCGCGGCGACGCTGGGCGACAGCAGCACCCTGCAGGTCGGCGACACCGTGCTCGCCTTCGGCAGCCCGCTCGGCCTGACCGGCACCGTGACCTCCGGCATCGTGTCGGCGCTGAACCGGGACGCGTCCGATCTCGGCCAGACCGGCCTGATCCAGACCGACGCGCCGATCAACTCCGGCAACTCGGGTGGCCCGCTGGTCGACACCGCCGGCCGCGTCGTGGGCATCGACAACGCCAACGCGACCACCAGCCAGAACGGCGGCAGCATCGGCATCGGCTTCGCGATCCCGATCAACACCGCGATCCAGACGATCCTGTCCTGACCCGCCGCGCCGCTCTCTCTCCCCGTCGATCTTGGACGTGTCTCCTGCCGAGATGAATCCAAGATCGACTCGTGGGGGAGAAGGGCCGCATGATGCGGCCGCTCGCACCCCTCGTGCCGGCCTCGACGTACCGCCGCGGGGTGCACGTGCTGCTCGGCGGCGTCATCGCATTGCCGTACGCGTTGCTGGCCGCCGCGTTCGTGCAAATGCTCGCCGCCGACGACCTGCCGCACGCTGCGGTGCTCCTTCTCCTGGCGATCGCGCTGGTCGTCTCGGTGACGCCGGCGTTCCTGGACGGCACGCGGGCGGTCGAGGTCGCGGCCGCGCGCGGCCCGCTCGACGTCGACCTGCCAGACCCGGACCGGCCGGGCTGCGGTCGACGCTGTGCCGCGATGCACGTCGCGTTCGGCGGGCTCGTCGGGCTGGCGTTGTTGACGGCTGTACCGATGGCGCTGGTGATGGTGCTGCGCAGCTTCGGCGTCGCCGGCATCCCGCTGCCGCTGGTCGGCGGCCTGAACCCGGTCGTGATCGGCATCGTCGGCGTCCTGCTCCTGGTCGTGGGGGTCTGCGCGGTGGCCGGCCTCGGCGGCGCGCCACGCAGGTCGCGCCGGCCCCGCTCGGCCCGTCGCGGGCCGAGCGGATCGCCGTCCTGGAGGAGCAGGCGGTACGGCTCGCCGAACGCAACCGCCTGGCGCGCGACGTGCACGACTCGGTCGGTCACGCGCTGACGGTGACCACGATCCGGGCCGCGGCCGCCCGCTCCTCGGATCCCGTGTTCCTGCGCAACGCGCTGACGGCGATCGAGGCGGCCGGCCGGTCGGCGATGGAGGACCTGGACCACGTGCTCGGCCTGCTCCGGGACGACGCCTCCGCACCGGCGGCCCCGCAGCGCGCGCTGGCCGGCGTCGACCGGATCGTCGCCGACGCCCGGCCGGCCGGACTGGCGTTGGACGTCGCGGTCGACGGCGTGGTCGGCTCGGTGCCGGCCGTCGTGTCCCGCGAGGGCTGTCGGATCGTCCAGGAAGGACTGACCAATGTGGTCCGTCATGCCGGAAGGGTGCCGGCCACGCTGCGGATCGCGCTGGCCGACCGGACGCTGCGCATCGACGTCAGGCCGGCACCCGAGCGGGTGCGCTGGCAATCGTGGCGCGGATCGCCTCGTCGGCGTCGGTCGCCGACAGCCCGAACACCGCCGACGTGTGGGTCGCGTCCAGCACGAACGCGCGCTTCCACTGGTAGCTCATCTCGACGAACTCGCGGACCCACTTGTCGTACAGGCCGACCGTCCTGATCAGCGGCTCGGGGATCGTGCGCAGCTTCGGCGTGGGAAGGCCGGCGATCCGGGCCGTCCGGGTGACGATGTCGCGCACGGTCATCGGTGGCGGCGACGGGACGTGCCAGGCCCGGCCCCACGCCCGCTCGTCGCGACCCAGCGTGACCAGCGTCCGCGCGACATCCTCGGTGTAGGTGAACGTGTGCGGGTTGTCCAGCGGCGTCGGGGCCCAGAACGTCCGCTCGGCGCGCAGCGCGGGCAGCGCCATCTCGAGCAGCGTGTACTTGAGCCCGATGTAGTCCGACGCGCGCACCTCGGTCACGGCCTTGATCCGGCCGGCGCGGTAGGCGTCGAGCGCGTCCTGCCACATCTTGACCCGGACGCGGCCCTTGCGGGTCGGTGCGGCGAGCGGCATGTCTTCCGTCATCGGCCGGTCGACCGGCCCGTACCCGTAGAGGTTGCCGGTGATGACCAGCGGCGCGCC
>DATDJX010000390.1:0-15299 GCA_036520275.1 Asanoa sp. | reverse complement strand
GAGGTCGCGGTCGGGTGCGGCCAGGCGAGGGTACGAGTCGCGGACCATCGCCACGCACGAGCCGGACGGCGCGACGACGGCGTCGTACCCCTCGAACGTGTCGACGAAGCCGCGCACCATCGGCAGGGCTTCCTCGCGGTAGCCGCTGTTGGCGTGCATCTGGCCGCAGCAGGTCTGTTCGACGGGGAACTCGACCCGGTGGCCGAGGCGTTCGAGGATCCGGACGACGGCGCGGCCGGTGCCGGGGAACACCAGGTCGTTGACGCAGGTGACGAAGAGGGCGATCCGCATCTGGCTACCGGCTCTCATCCATTCAGCGGTTCTCGAAGAAGGGCAGGTGTCGCCGCGCGGCGGCGGTGATGTGCGCGCGCATGGCGCGCTCGGCCGACTCGGGGTCGCGGGCCTCGATCGCGTCCACGATGCGGTGGTGCTCGCGGGCGCTGATCCCGTAGTGGGCCGGCGGGAAGTTGAGGCGGAACAGGTGCAGGTGTGCCCTCAGCCTGACGACCGCCTCGTGCAGCATCCGGTTGCCCGACAGCTCCGCGAGGCCGTGGTGGAAGCGCGCGTCCTGGGCCGTGAAGGCGGCGATGGCGGCGAACCCGTCCGGCTCGCCGGGGTGCTCCGGCAGGTCGGCCCCTACCCGCAGACCGGCGATTTCGTCGGGCTCGAGGCCGGCGCCGGCGACCCTGCGCGACGCCGGGGGCTCGAGGATCAGGCGCATCTCGACCAGCTCCTCGAACTCGGCGCGGGTCAACAACGGTGTGCTGGTGTATCCGGCGAGCGGTCGCTTGTGGACGAGGCCGTCCGCCTCCAGGCGGGCGAGCGCCTCCCGCACCGGCGTGGGTGACACGTCGAGCCGCCGGGCCAGGGCGTCGATGTTCACCCGCTCGCCCGGTTTCACCGCGTGATCCATGATCAGCGTCTGGACGGCGTCATAAACGTCGTCCGTCAGGGTCGCGCGCCGTACGCCAGCCACGATCGTAGATCCTATAGGATCGCTGGTTCCCGGCACAGCGCGTTCCAGCCGAAACCGACGGATCCGTCGGTCACGCCGGATCGTCCGGCGTGACGAGCAGCCGCGCGTACCTCGCGACCGACCGCCGATACCGTGGGAGGTGCGACGCGAGCGCGCCGAGGGCGAGCGAAACCGCCTCCCGTTCGCGCCCGAGGTCGACGAGGGAGAGAGCCAGGAACGCGCGCACGGCATCGTCGAGGTCGTCGGAGTCTGCGGCCGCCTCGTCGATGAGCATCGCGACGCTTTCGTCGGCCCGGCCGAGGTTGCGCAACGAGCTCGCGAGCTGGATCACCGCCGGACGCCGACGGTCGCCACCGAGGCCGAGCTCCAACGCCCTCCGGTACAGCGGGACGGCGAGGTCCTCGTGGCCGGTCGCGTCCTGCACCGAAGCCCTTTCGAACCAACCGACCGGGCTGCCCGCCGGCAACTCGTTCGCGAGTTCGTCGAACAGGGCGACGTTGTCGTCGTCGCTCCGTTCGTCGAACGACCCCCACGCTTCGTCGACCCGCTTCTGCCAGCCCGCCGACAGACCGTCACCCATGCCGGCACGCTACTCGCCCGGGCAGGCCGCGATCGAGACATGTGTCGACGTTCCTCAGTAGACACCGGTCGATCGCTGCCACGGCGGGCGCCGGGAAGTGCGCGAGGGCCGGCGTCAGACCGGGCGTTGGGGGGCCTTGCCCCACACGCCGGTGGTCGCCAGGGCACCGGTGGAGCTGAACAGGATCGCCCACCGCCCGGTAGTGGGCTGCCACGTCGCCGGGTCGGCGCGGCCGTCGCCGTCGAAGTCGCCGGCCACGGGGGTGTCGCCGGGGGCGCCGACGACCGCCGTCGTCCGCTCGCCTGTCGCCGACGAGCGGATAGTCCAGGTTGCGGTCGACCGCGTCCACAGGGCGGCGTCCGTGCGGCGGTCGCCGTCGAAGTCGCCAGTCACGGGCAGGTCGCCGGCGGCGCCGAAGCGCAACCCGCTCGCCAGGACCGGCGCGCCGTGAGCTGACGACCGGACGAACCATTCGCCGGTCGACGGGCGCCACAGCGCGCGGTCCGCGCGACCGTCGCCATCGAAGTCGCCGGCCACGGGAACGTCGCCGATCCGGCCCCAGGCACCGGCGCCCGCGTCGCCCAAGCCGAACCACTCGCCGGTCGAGGGGCGCCACACCGCCCGGTCCGCGCGACCGTCGCCGTCGTAGTCGGCCGCGACGGGCACGTCGCCCGTGCGGCCGAGCACACCGGCGGAACCGGAAGGGACGAGCCATTCACCCGTCGAAGGCCGCCACACCGCACGGTCCGCCCGCCCGTCGCCGTCGAGGTCGCCGGGGACGGGCACGTCGCCGGGGTGGCCGAGCTCTCCCGTTGTGGCGCGCCGACCCGACGAGGTCGCCCACGACGACCAGGCTCCGGTCGACGGGTCCCACAGCGTCCGGTCGGTCTTGCCGTCCCCGTCGACGTCGCCGGGCACCCGTGGGCCGGTCGTAGCGGGATCCGGCTCGGGTGGCGTCGCCACGTCGGCGCTGCCGGCGAGCGCCGCCACCACCTGGACGGCGTCCGCCGCCTCCGGTGCATACCGCGACGGGTATGCCGAGACCTGCACGCCCTGGGCCACGGCTCCCACCGGGACGACGCGCCACGACCCGCCCGGGAACCGCCGCCGCATGGTGGCCAGGAACGCGTCCGTCGCCCAGCCGGGGTCGAGCCGCTCGCCTGCCGCGCCCCAGGAGCCGCGCTGCTGGAACAGGCCCAGGCTGTCATGGTCCACAGGGGTGCCGAGGTTGCGCAGCCCGCTTTCGACGATCGCCGCCGTGACCGCGACGACGGCCGCCGGATCGGGCAGGCCGCGGGCCGAGGCGCGCGCGACGATCCGCCGGGCGCAGGAAACCCGATAGGCGTCTAGCTCACCGGCGAGGCGGCCGGTCAATCGGGGCGCCAACGCATCGGCCGTCGCGAGATCGTCAGCCGACCGGCCGCCCGTCACGCAGGGGACGGGGGCGTCGGCGGCACGGACCGGGGTGGGCGCGAACAGTCCCGCCGCCGCAAGCAGCACCACGGCGGCGCTCCCGACGCGCGCACCCCCGCGCACCTTCGCCGCGACGTCGAACACCGGCTCCAGGATATGTTCATCCCCGTGGACGACGGCGAGATCCTACTGATCGGCTGCTACACCCCGCACAGCGGCGGCGGCCGCGGCGAAGGCATCATCGCCGCCGGGAGGGACCCGCGGTCCGGGGCGCTGCGCCCGGCGGGCGTGGTCGCCCGGACACCGTCGCCGTCGTTCCTGGCCTGGCACCCGACACTGCCGGTCGTCTACGCCGCCAACGAGCTGCCCGACGGCGCGGTCAGCGCCTGGCGCTTCGTCGACGGTCGGGTCGAGGCGGCGCGCCATGCCAGCACCGGCGGGGAGAGCCCCTGCCACCTCTGCGTCACGCCCGACGGCCGGTATCTGCTCGCGTCCAACTACGGCAGCGGGTCGATCGCCCTCCTCGCCCTGGACGACGACGGCGCGATCCGGGGCCGCACCGATCTGCTCGCCCACGAGGGTCACGGGCCGGACCCCGACCGCCAGGCGTCGCCCCACGCCCACATGGTCTCGGCACCGCCGAAGTGGGCGGTGAGCCCCAGCCGGACCTCGGTCTCGGCCGCGGCATTCGGCTCGGGCACGGCTCCCGGCTCGGGGCCGGGCGTCGACGTGGCCGCCGGTTGCGACGCTTCCCCCGCCTCGAGTGCGCACCCGGATCCGGGCGGGACGCCGGATCCGGGCGTCGAGGGCGGCTACGGCGCGGGCGCGCTGCTCGCCGTGGACCTCGGCACGGACTCGATCTACCCATACGCGATCGCGCACGACCGGCTCGTCCCGGCGGCACACCGCATCCACCTACGGCGCGGCACCGGTCCCCGGCATCTGGCCCGCCATCCCGACGGGCGGCGGGTCTACGTCGTCGGCGAGCTCGACGCGAGCGTCACCGTCTTGCAGGCCGGCGAGCGCGGCTGGCACGAGCGCCACCGCGTGGCGGCCGGTGCCCGCGACGGTCACCACCAGCCGTCGGCGGTCGCCGTTGGGGCCGACGGCCGTTTCGTGTATGTCGCCAACCGGGACGTCGACACGATCGCCGTGTTCGCGCTGGACGGCGAACGACCGCCGGAGCTGACGGCCGAGGTCGACACCGGCGGCGCCTGGCCCCGGGACCTCGTGCTCATCGGTGACCATCTCTACGTGGCGAACGAGCGGTCACACACAGTGTCGATCTTCGTCGTCGATCCGGATAGCGGCGTTCCGTCACCGTCCGGCGACCCGGTGTCGTTTCCCAGCCCGACTTGCCTGCTGGCGACCCCGCCGTATGCCATCGCGTCGGTCCGCCGATTCCTTGCCGGATAGGCGATTACCCGGACTGCCTGGAACAGCCGCGTCACCAACGGTGAACAAATGAGATCGAAGTGTTGCTCGTGCGTAACTTTCGACCGAACGCCCCTGGCATGTCGCCATTCCGCTACGCAAGATGGGCAGCGTGCCAGGCCGCCATCGCAGTCGTCGCAAGTCCCGCGGGGTCGGCGTCGTCGTGGCCACGATGGCGTTGATCCTCGTCGCCGTCGGCGCGTGGTTCGGGTACCGGCAGTTGGGCGGCCCCTCGTGTTCGGGCGAGACCCGCATCGCCGTGTCGGCCACAATGGAGATCGCCCCCGCCATCCGCCAGGCCGCCGACGCCTGGGTCTCCGGCGGCGCCTCGGCGGACGGCACCTGCGTCAAGGTCGCCGTCACCGCGCAGGATCCCGTCGACGTGGCGGCCGTCGTCGCGAGCAAGCACAGCGTCAACCTGGCGGGCGTCGGCCAGGCCAGCGGCACGGCCGTGATGCCCGACGTCTGGGTGCCCGACTCGTCGACGTGGCTGCTGCGCCTGCGCGGCGCGGCATCCGGCTTCACTCCCACCAACGGCGCCTCGATCGCCCGTAGCCCGGTCGTCGTCGCGATGCCCGAGCCCGTCGCTACCTCCATCGGATGGCCGAAGGCGAAGCTGACCTGGAAAGACCTGATCGGTCAGCTCGCCAACGGCACCTCGATCCGCCCCGGCGTGGTCGAGCCGACCCGCGACGCCGCCGGCCTGTCGGGCCTGCTCGCGCTGAGCGCCGCCGCGCAGGCCGCCGGCCCCAACGCCGCCCAGGCGGGTACGGCCGTCCTGCGCCTGCTCGCGGCCGGCAAGTCGGCCCTGCGCCCGGACTTGCTCGCCAAGTTCCCGCGCTCCGCCGACCCGGCCAGCGTGGCTTCGTCGCTCAGCGCGGCGCCGCTGTCCGAGGAAGACGTCATGGAGTACAACGCCGACCAGCCGCCGATCAATCTGGCCGCGCTGTACCTCGATCCTGCGCCGATCTCGTTGGACTACCCGTACTCGATCATGCCGGGCACCGACCCGATGAAGGCGAAGGCGGCCGACGGCCTGTTCCGCGTGCTCACCACGCCGGACTTCAAGAACAAGCTCGGCGCCCAGCACCTGCGCGCCGCCGACGGCACCTGGGGCACGGGTTTCCAGCCGCCGACCGGCGCGCCGAGCCCGGCCGGCACCCCCCAGGTCACGGCGTCGCCCGCCGGCGGCGCGGCCGCGGCGGGCAGCATCGACGCGAGCGTCGTGGAGAAGACCCTCGCGACCTGGACGACCGTCACGCTGCCGGGCCGGATGCTCGCGGTGATCGACATCTCCGGCACGATGGGCGGGGCGGTGCCGTCGGCCGGCGGCAAGACCCGGATGCAGCTGACGAAGGCCGCGGCGACGCAGGGCATGAGCCTGTTCAGCGACGATTGGGCCCTGGGCCTGTGGATCTTCTCGACCAACATGGGTGGCGGGAAGGACTGGAAGGAGCTCGTGCCGATCGGCCCCGTCGGCACCCACCGTGACCAGCTCACGGCGGCTCTCGCCACCGTCGAGCCGAAACGCGGCGGCGACACCGGCCTCTACGACACGATCCTCGCCGGATATGAGGCTGTTCAGGACGGATGGCAGGCCGGTCGCGTAAACTCCATGGTCATCCTGACCGACGGAATCGGCAACGACGACCCGGAAGGCGGCATCGCGCTCCAGCCGCTGATCGACCAGCTCAAAAAGATCAAAGATGGAAAGCGTCCGGTTCAGGTGATCGTCATCGGCCTCGGTGACGAGGTGAACCGGGGGCCGCTCGACCAGATCACCAAGACCACGGGCGGCGGTGTGTTCGTCGCTCAAGACCCGGCCAAGATCGGAGAGATCTTCCTCAAGGCGATCTCGCTACGCCCGACCGCCGGCTGACGCGCGCGCCACGGCGTACGGGTCAGCACGCGCCGCGCTTTCCCGCAACGGAAGTGACGGCTTTCTGTCCCACCGGAGCGTCGAGGCACCGAACAGGCGAAGATGACATGGCACTGCTTGCGTCAGGGCCCGCGCGGTCCGCACTGACTGCTCCCAGTGTGTCGACACGAATTGAGCTGGGGAGGGCTTGGTGACGTCGACGACGCTGGTGACGCCTGCCTCGTCGCGGTCTGACTCCGCGGCGCGGGCGGTCCCGCAGGCGCTCGTACGCGCGCATCAACGCGCTTACGTGCGTGCCATATTCATCATCGACGCGGTCGTCGTCGTCCTCGCGGTCGTCCTCGGCTACCTGGCCCGCTTCCAGCAGTTCGCGCCGAACTTCGGCGGGGGGAGACCGGGCTCCACGATCCCGTACGTCCTCGTCGTCTCGGGCCTCGCGATCGCCTGGCTCGCCTCGCTGCGCCTGGCACGGGCTTACCACGACCGGGTGCTCGGCTACGGCGCCGACGAATACCGCCGCGTCGCGTCGGCGACGCTGCGCCTGGCCGGCGCGATCGCCATCATCGGCTACATCGTCGACCTCGGCGTGGCCCGCGGGTTCCTGGCGATCTCATTCGGGCTCGGCCTGTTCGGCCTCGTCGGCGCCCGGTTCGCCGCACGCAAGTGGCTTCACCGCGCCCGAGCCCGCGACGGCGCCTGGTCGCGCCAGATGCTCGTGGTCGGCGACGCGCCGCACGTGACTGAGCTGATCCGCACGCTGCGCCGCGAACCGTACACCGGCTATCACGTCGTCGGCGCCTGCATCCCCGACGGCTTGCTCGCTCCGGTGCCGCAGCGCCTCGCCGACGTGCCGGTTGTCGGCTCATTCCGGACGATCCTCGAGTGCGCCGAGTCCACCGGCGTGGACACCGTCGCGGTGACCACCTCGGGCGAGCTCACCGCGACCCGCCTGCGGCGGCTGGGTTGGCAGCTCGAAGGCACCGGCATCGACCTGGTGCTGGCGCCGGCCCTCACCGACGTCGCCGGCCCGCGGATCCACTCCCGCCCGGTGGCCGGCCTGCCGCTCATCCACGTGGACGCCCCGGAGTTCCGCGGCGGCCGGAAGCTGGTCAAGGGCCTGGCCGACCAGGTGATCGCCCTACTCGCGGTGGCGGTCTCGCTGCCGGTGCTGACCGGCATCGCCGTGGCGATCAAGCTCGACGGCGGCGGCCCGGTGTTCTTCCGGCAGACCCGCGTGGGGCTGGGCGGCCGCGAGTTCAGCGTGTTCAAGTTCCGTACGATGGTGGTCAACGCCGACGCCATCCTCGCGGAGCTGCACGGGTACAACGAGGCCGACGGCCTGATGTTCAAGATGCGTTCCGACCCCCGGGTCACCCGCATCGGCCGGCTCTTGCGCAAGTACTCGCTGGACGAGCTGCCGCAGCTCTTCAACGTCCTCCTCGGCCACATGAGCCTCGTGGGCCCGCGGCCGCCGCTGCCGCAGGAGGTCGCCCGCTACGACGGCGACATCGCGCGGCGGCTGCTGGTCAAGCCCGGCATCACCGGGCTCTGGCAGGTCAGCGGGCGGTCCGATCTGTCCTGGGAGGACGGTATCCGGCTCGACCTCTACTATGTCGAGAACTGGTCGCTGACCGGCGACTTGACCATCCTCTGGAAGACCCTCGGGGCGGTGGTCCACGGCCGCGGCGCCTACTGATTGCCGCCGTAGTCCAGACACACCGCGACGGCGTCGTCGATCAGGTCGCCGCTGACGTACGCGCGCAGGTCACCCAGCAACGACCGGACGGCGTCCAGCGCGGCCGCCGTCCGCGTGTGTCGTACGAAGCGGGCCAGCGCCGCCTGGCCGTACGTCTCCTGGGCGGGGGAGCCGGAGGTGACCGCCTCGTACACGCCGTCGCTGACCCCGAACAGCCGGTCGCCCGGCCGCAGCTGGAAGTGCTGCGGCCGGTAGATCGTGCCGTCGAACATGCCCAACGGCAGCTGCGCCTCGAGCTCGACGTCTTCGACGTCACCGGCGCGTAGGAGCAGCAGCTTCGGCGATCCGGCGTCGACCGCGGTCACCACGCCCGTCGCGAGGTCGAGCTCGAGCAGCAGCACGGCCAGGTGTTGTGCGCCCCGGTGGTACGCGTACACCGCCTGGTCGGCCAGCGCCGCCTGATCGGCCAGCTCCACGCCGGCGCGGCGCGCGTTGCGCAACGCGTGGGTGGCCAGCGAGGTCAGCATCGCCGCTGCGACGCCCTCGCCGCTGCCGTTGACGGTGGACAGCCAGACCCGGTTTCCGTCTTCGGCCCAGTCGAAGCTGTCGCCGCGCACGGCGTAGGCCGGCTCGAGCTGGCCGGCGAGCGCAAAGGAGTCGCGCGACCGGCTGCGGCCGGGCAGCAGCTCCCACTGTATTTCCGCCGCCAGGGTCAGCCGGCGGGTGCGGGCGCCGACGAGGTAGCGGTCGGTGCTGGCGCGGACGGCGGCGATCTCGTGCGCGAGCAGCGTGGCCACCTCGGCCAGCTCGGCGCGCTGGTCGGCGTCGGCCGGCGCCGGCGCCAGCCGGAGCACACCGATCCGGTCGCCCCGCATGGTGACCGGCAGGAAATGCTCCGATCCCTCGACGACCTCGCTCTGGTGGTCGAAGCTGCGCCACGCCGGATGACCGGGCCGGGTGACGGGCTCGGCGCCGCGGAGCGGCACCAGGGCGGCAAGGCGGTAGTCGACCAGCAACAGGTCGGTGTCGGTCACCGAGTGGGACTTGACGAGTTCCGCGGCGAGGCTTTCGACCAGGCCCTCGGCGGGCGACTGCGCGAGTGCGCGGCGTACGGCTGCCAACCGATCGTTCACTTTGCCACCCCCAGGGAAGCGGTCGCCCGCCGATGATGGAGGTAGTGTTTTCCCACCATGGCCAAACACCATCCTGCCACTGATCTGGACGAAGACGCCGCCGCGGTCGACGCCTCTGCGGAATCGTTGGTGTCCGTCTGGGATGCCTCCCGTGAGGCGATGGCCGACCGGGTGTCCGGTTCTCAGCTGCGCGCGCTGCTCGTGGTGGAGCAGTACGACGGGATCAACCTGCGCGGGCTCGCCGGCCAGCTCGGCGTGATCCTGTCCTCGGCGAGCCGGCTCTGCGACCGGCTCGTCGCGGCTGGCGCGCTGGAGCGGATGCCCGGTCGCACCGACCGGCGGGAGATCGCCCTGCACCTGACCTCCGCGGGCCGCAGCCTCCTGGACAAGATCCGCGCGGACCGGCGGGGACGGCTGGCGACGGTGCTGGCCCAGATGACACCCGCAGCACGCAGGGCGCTCCTCGACGGCCTGGCGGCCTTCGAGGCGGTTCTCGCGCAGGAGTCCGCGAGCTCCAGCGCCGCGTCCGCCTAGCGGACGGCCGCGGGTCGCTGCAGCCACCGCGCCGGGTCGTCCCGGACGCCCCGCACGACCGAGCCGGCCGCGCCGACCACGGCCGCCGCGCTACCCAGCGCCGACGCCCGGACGGTCACCGGCGCCCATCCGGCCGTCAGCACCCGGACCCGGACCTCGGCCTCCACCGCCGGCACAAGCCAGGGCGCCAGCGGCGCGTAGATGCCACCCAGCACGACCGTGTCGACGTCGAGCAGGTTGATCATGCCGGCGATCGCCACGCCGAGCGCCTCGCCGGCGGTGGCCAGTGCGACCGCCGCACCGGCCGCGCCGCCGGCCACCGCCGCCGCCAGCTCGGCGACGGACGCCACCCCGGCCGTACGCAGCAGCGCCTCCTGGCCGGCGTACTGCTCCAGGCATCCCCGAGCCCCGCAGCGGCACGGCGGCCCATCGGGACGCACACAGACGTGACCGAGCTCGCCGCTCCACCCCCGCGCCCCGCGGAACAGCTCGCCGTGCAGCACGATGCCGGCGCCGATGCCGATCTCGCCGGACACGTACACGTAGCTGGCGACGCCGGCGGGGGAGGCGAGTGCCGCCAGATTGGCCTCGTTGTCGACGCCCACCGGCAGGCCGAGCGCGCCGGACAGCGCCGCCGGCACGTCCACGTCGCGCCACCCCAGGTTGGGCGCCAGCCGCACCACGCCAGACGGGGTCACCAGACCCGGCACGGCGAGTGCCGCGCCGGCGAGCGCCAGCCCTTCGGCGTGGGCGGCGGCCCGGGCTTCGGCGGCGAGCGTCGCCATGCCGGTCAGCACCTCGGCGGCCGGCAGGGCGCGTTGGTCGCCGCCGCGGACGGCCCGGTGCCGGACCGCCCCGGTGAGGTCGACCACACACGCCGCCAGGTAGTCGACGTTGACCTCCAGGCCCAGCCCGCCCGGCCCGCACGCAGAGATCACCAGCCCGGCCGCCGGTCGGCCCGCACCGGCCCGCGGCGCCGGACCGACCTCCTCGATCAGACGACCGCCGATGAGGTCGTCGACGAGGGCGGAGACGGTCGCGCGGGTGAGGCCGGTCGCGGTGGCGACGTCGGCCCGCGACGGCGGCAGCGGCGCCGAGGCGACCACGCTGAGCACGAGCGCGAGGTTGTGTGCGCGCAGGTTCTCCTGCCGCACCGGTGCCGCGCGACGGCCGTCCACACCCTTGACACTGGCACACCGGCGGCAAATAATTCAAGCAGTAAACAAATTAACCTGACGGAAACCCCTCGGAGGTTTGCCATGGCCAGCCCGGACCCGGTGGCGCAGCCGACCCGCGCCGACAAGTTCTCGTTCGGTCTGTGGACCGTGGGTTGGCAGGCCCGCGACCCCTTCGGCGACGCCACCCGCCCGCCGCTCGACCCTGCCGAGGCGGTGCACAGGCTGAGCGAGCTCGGCGCCTACGGAGTCACGTTCCACGACGACGACGTCATCCCGTTCGGTGCCGACGACGACACCCGCGCGGACCACATCGGACGGTTCCGCAAGGCGCTCGACGAGACCGGCATCGTCGTGCCGATGATGACGACCAACCTGTTCACCCACCCCGTCTTCAAAGACGGCGGCTTCACCAGCAACGACCGCTCCATCCGCCGGTTCGCGCTGCGCAAGGTGATGCGCAACATGGAGCTGGCGGCCGAGCTGGGCGCGCAGACGTACGTGATGTGGGGCGGCCGCGAGGGCTCGGAGTACGACTCGGCCAAGGACGTGCGGGCCGCGCTCGACCGCTACCGCGAGGGTGTCGACATGCTGGCTCGGTTCGTCATCGACCGCGGCCTGGGCCTTCGGTTCGCGCTCGAACCCAAGCCCAACGAGCCGCGCGGCGACATCCTGCTGCCCACCGTGGGCCACGCGCTGGGCTTCATCGCGAGCCTCGACCACGGGGACATGGTGGGTCTCAACCCGGAGGTCGGCCACGAGCAGATGGCCGGGCTCAACTACATGCACGGCATCGCGCAGGCGATCTGGGCCGGCAAGCTCTTCCACATCGACCTCAACGGCCAGAAGGGCATCAAGTTCGACCAGGACCTGGTGTTCGGTCATGGCGACCTGCTCAACGCCTTCGCCACCGTCGACCTGCTCGAGTCGAGGAACGCCGACGGCACCCGGGCGTACGAGGGTCCCCGGCACTTCGACTACAAGCCGTCCCGCACCGAGGACATGGACGGCGTGTGGGCCTCCGCCGCGGCCAACATGCGGATGTACCTGCTGCTCAAGGAGCGGGCGGCGGCGTTCCGCGCCGACCCGCAGGTGCAGGCCGCGATGGCGGAGAGCCGGGTGGCCGAGCTGTCGCAGCCGACGCTGGCCGATGGCGAGACCTACGAGGACCTGCTCAACGACCGCACGTCCTATGAGGACTTCGACCCCGACGCGGCCGCCGCCAAGGGCTACGGCTTCGTGCGCCTCAACCAGCTCGCGATCGAACACGCCCTCGGCGCCCGCTGATGGCGCTCGTCGCCGGGATCGACACGTCGACACAGTCCTGCAAGGTGGTCGTCCGCGACGCGGAGACGGGGGCGCTGGTCCGGGAGGGCCGGGCGGCCCACCCACCCGGCACCGAGGTGCCGCCGCAGGCGTGGTGGGACGCCCTGGAAGAGGCGCAGGGGCAGGCCGGCGGCCTCGACGACGTAGCCGCCGCCGCAGTCGGCGGCCAGCAGCACGGCATGGTGTGCCTCGACCGGAACGGCGCCGTCGTCCGCCCGGCACTGCTGTGGAACGACACCCGCTCCGCGCGGGCCGCGGTCGAGCTGACCGCCGAGCTCGGCGGCGGCCGTGCCTGGGCGGAGGCGGTCGGGCTGGTGCCGGTGGCCAGCTTCACCATCACCAAGCTGCGCTGGTTGGCCGAGCACGAGCCGGACAACGCGGCCCGGACGGCCGCCGTGTGCCTGCCGCACGACTACCTGACCTGGCGCCTCGCCGGGCCGCCCGCCGGCGACCGGCTGGCCGCGCTGAAGACCGACCGCGGCGACGCCAGCGGCACCGGCTACTGGTCCGCGCCGACCGGCGAGTACCGGCTCGACCTGCTGCGCCTCGCGTTCGGCCGGGAGCCGCTCGTGCCCGAGGTGCTCGGGCCGGCCGGCGTGGCGGGTCACCTGCCCAACGGGGCGCCGCTCGGGCCGGGCACCGGCGACAACGCGGCTGCGGCGCTGGGCGTCGGCGCCCGACCCGGCGACGTGATCGTCTCCGTCGGCACCTCCGGCACGGTGTTCAGCGTCGCCGACAAGCCGGCGGCCGACGAGAGCGGGGCGGTGGCCGGGTTCGCCGACGCCACCGGCCGGTTCCTCCCGTTGATCGCGACGCTCAACGCCGCCCGGGTCCTCGACGCCGCGGCCGCGCTGCTGCGCGTCGACCACGCGGAGCTGGCGCGCCTCGCCGCCCAGGCGCCGCCCGGCGCCGACGGCCTCGTGCTCGTGCCCTACCTGGAAGGCGAGCGCACCCCCAACCGTCCCCTGTCGACGGGGGCGGTGCACGGCCTCACGCTCAACACGTCGACCCCCGCCCACCTCGCGCGCGCCGCCGTCGAGGGCATGCTGTGCGCTCTGGCCGACGGACTCGACGCGCTGATCGCGCAGGGCACGGTGGTCAACCGGATCATCCTCATCGGCGGCGGGGCGCGCTCGGAGGCCGTACGCCGGATCGCGCCCGAGGTCTTCGGCTATCCGGTGCTCGCGCCGGCGCCGGGGGAGTACGTGGCCGACGGCGCGGCCCGCCAGGCGGCGTGGGTTCTCGGCGGGGAACCGCAACCGCCGCCGTGGTCGCTCGAGGCGAGCGCGTCGTACGAGGCCGATCCCGCGCCGGTGATCCGCGAGCAGTACGCCGCGGCACGCGACCTGACCGTCGACCGCGCCGACACCTGAGCGCGCCTGCTCGGGAGGCGTCTCGGTCGCGACGCCGCGGGTACGGACAGTGAGTTGCCCGCCGCGCCGGAGCGACAACGGTCGAACGGGTCGCCCCGGCGGGATACCGTCGGGGGCGATGGACATCGAGCAGGCGGCCGACGGGGCAGACGAGGCGGCCGGCGACGCGCCGGCGGTCGTAAGCGCACGCGCCCTCGCCCTGGCCGAGTACCTGCTCGCCGTGCGCGCGCTGCTCGACAAACCGGTCAGCACCGTGCCGACCGCCGACGCATACTGGCACGACGACCTGCCCCACCACCCGGCGTGCGAGCTCGGTCCACGGCAGCCGGGCGGCAGCTGGCTGCGGGTCGGCCGGCCGCCGCCGCCGACGCCGCCGTCGATTCCGACCGCGCTGCTGCGCCACCTGGTGTGGGACCTGTCGGCCGACACGACGCCGACGCTGGTCACCGAGGCGAGCGAGCAGACCCGGTCCGCGTTCCGGACCTGGCACGACGAGCTCTGGGCGCCTTGGGCGCACGAGCAGCGGCTCGCGGAGGCGACCCGCGACCTGCACGACCGGCTCTACGACCTGCGCTACCGGGTCGACATCGACGCCGCACGGGTCGAGCTGGTGTGGGGTCACACGGTCCTGGTCGCGGGCGGCGTGCACTACCCGCTGTTGGCCACGCCGGTCGGGATCGAGTACGACGCCGACTCCACCATCGTCACCGTCGTGCCCGAGGGCCCGCCGCGGTTGCAGGTCGAGGCGCTCGGCGGCCTGGACAGCCGACGGGTGAGCGACCTGGTCGAGCTCGCCGGCCCGGGCGGTCTCGTCGACATCGACCCGTGGGACGCCGCCGAGCGCCAAGACTTCGCGCGTCGAGCGCTGCGTCGGCTCGGCTTCGACCCGGTGCTGCGGGTCGGCTCGGCGTCGGGGCTCGGCCCGCCGCGGGTCGACTCGGCCGAATCGTCCGACGGCCCGCGCATCGACGACACCGGTGTGCTGTTCGTCCGGCCTCGCCAGCGCATGGTCCGCCGGTTCCTGGAGGCGCTGCGCGACCGCCTCAGCGAGGACCGGGACGCGCCGGTCGGGTCGCTGGCCGGCATCCTCGCCCACGAGCCGAGCCGGCTGCGGATGCCCGACGACGACCCGCGGGCCTGGGCGCGCACCGACGACCGCCTGCTCATGCCGATGGCGACCAACGAGGCACAGGAGTCGATCGCCCGCCGGCTCGCGGCCCACCGGACGGTGGCGGTCCAGGGCCCGCCCGGCACGGGCAAGACCCATACGATCCGGAACCTGATCTGCCACCTCGTGGCCCACGGCAAGCGGGTGCTCGTCCTCGCGCAGAAAGAGGACCCGTTGCGGGTGCTCCGCGACGGCCTGCCCGAGGAGATCCAGCCGCTGTGCCTGGCGGTGCTCGGCCGCTCCGCCGACCAGCTCGTGCAGCTGCAGATCGCGGCACGGGAGCTCTCCGACCGGGCGGCGACGCTGGACACCGTGGCCGAGTCCGCGTGGGTGGCCCGGCTACGCACCGACATCGAGGCCGCGGAGCACCGCTTCGACCACGCGCGCGACGAGTTGCTGGCGGCGGCGGAGCGCGAGGCCGCGAGCTACCCGCTCGGCGGCGTGCCGGCATCCGCGGGCGAGGTGGGCGACTGGCTGCGCCGCACGGCCGCGGACGGGATCGTGCCCGATCCCGTCGCCCCCGGCGTCGAGCCGCCCCTGAGCAGCGCCGAGTTCGCCGTGCTGGCCGACCTCTCCCGGCGCATCCCGGCGGCCGACCGGGCCGGCGCGCTG
>DATDJX010000389.1:0-8457 GCA_036520275.1 Asanoa sp. | reverse complement strand
TCCGAGATGACGTCGGCGATGGCCGTACGTTCGCGGACCAGCGCGATGTCCTCTTCCCGGATCCGGCCTGCCATGCGGTGCAACCACCCCCGCGGTACATCCTGCCCTGCCGGAGAGATCTTGGTCGGTGGAGGGGCCGGACGGATACGCGGCCACCTCGCTGATCTCGGGCCGTCGATAGGGTGCCCTGGTGGCATCGGACATCGAGGACGTCCTCACCGACCGGCAGCTCAACCGGTCGCTCCTCGCCCGCCAGCTGCTGCTCGAGCGCACCCCCTCGGCCATCCCCCAGGTGCTCGAGCAGATGGCCGGCCTCCAGGCGCAGTACGCCCCCGCCATCTACGTCGGCCTCTGGTCGCGCGCCCGCGAGGTCGGCCGCGACGCCGTGACCGGGCTGCTCGAGAACCGCAAGATCGTGCAGGGCACGCTGCTGCGAAGCACGATCCACGTGGTCTGCGCGGCCGACTACTGGCCGTTCGCGCTCGGCATCCGGGAGGAGCGGCGGCGCTGGCTGCAGCGCACCGCGCCCGAGGACGCCGCCGGGATGGCCAAGGCCGCCGACGGGCTGCGCGACGCGCTCAAGGCCGGCCCGATGCGGCAGGGTGAGATCGACAAGCTGCTCGGACCGCGGATGCGCAACCACGTGCCGGCCTGGTTGGAGATGATCAGGGTGCCGCCGTCGGGGACCTGGGAGCGGCGGCGCGCGGATCTCTACTGCCTGGCGGAAGACTGGATCGGTCCGCCCAGCGGCACGGCCGACGAGGGCATCGAGCTTCTCGTCCGGCGATACCTGGGCGGCTTCGGACCGGCCACCCGCAAGGAGATCGCCCAGTGGGCCGGTATGTCGGTGACCGCGCTCAGGCCGGTCCTGGACCGGCTCGAGCTGCGCCGCTTCCGCGCCGAGGACGGTGCCGAGCTGCTCGACCTGCCGGGAGCGCCGCTGCCGGACGCCGACACGCCCGCACCCGTACGCTTCCTCGCCAACTGGGACGCGAGCCTGCTCGTCCACGCCCGGCGTAGCGGGATCCTGCCCGAGCGGTACCGCAAGCGCATCTTCCACACCCGCGCTCCGCACTCGTTCGCGACGTTCCTGGTCGACGGCGCGGTCGCCGGCACCTGGCGGCACGAGGGCGGGCGGATCGTGTTCGACGAGTTCCATCCGCAGCCGAGGTCGGTCCGCAGACAGATGGCGGAGGAAGGCGAGCGACTCGCGGCGTTCCACGCCTGAGCCCTAGAGTCGGTACCCGTGCCCAGACGCCCCGCCAGCGCCGTGCTGCTCGCGACCCTCCTCGCCGCCGCCGGAGCCGCCGCCGGCTGCGGGAGCGGCGAGCGGCAGCCGGCCGCGCCGGCCGCGACCAGCGCCGGGCCGGCGGCGACCGCCGCGGAGGCCGCCCCGAAGGGCATCGACGGCATGGGACGCACCACCGCCTCCCCCAGGCCGCCGACCGCCGCCGCGACGTTCACCGCCGGCAACCCGAACGGCAGGGCGAGCATCCCGGCCGAGGCCCGCGCCGTGGACACCAGCCATCCGACCCGGGTGGTGGGCAAGGGGACCAGGGCAGGCTGCTCGTCGTCGGCAGTGGTGGCGGCCGTGGCCGCTGGCGGCATCGTCACCTTCGACTGCGGACCCGACCCGGTCACGATCACGATGACCGCCACCGCAAAGGTCCGCAACGCCAACCCGAAGCTCGTGCTGGACGGCGGCGGCAAGGTCACGCTCAGCGGCGGGGGCAAGCGCCGGATCCTCTACCTGAACACCTGCGACCGGGCACAGGGCTGGACCACGTCGCACTGCCAGGACCAGGACAGCCCGCACCTGACGGTGCAGAACCTGACGTTCGCGAACGGCAACTCCACCGGCGAGACCGCGGAGGGCGGCGGTGGCGGCGCCATCTTCGTCCGAGGTGGGCGGTTCAAGGCGGTCAACGCGAGGTTCGTCGGCAACCGGTGCGACAGCAGCGGCCCCGACCTCGGCGGCGCCGCGATCCGGGTGCTCTCGCAGTACCACGGCCAGCCCGTCTACGTCGTCAACAGCACGTTCGAGGGCGGCGTGTGCTCCAACGGCGCCGCGCTGTCCAGCATCGGCGTCTCCTGGGTGGTGCTGAACAGCATGCTGACCCGCAACCAGGCGATCGGCAGCGGCGCCAACCCGGCCCGGTCCGGCACGCCCGGCGGCGGCAGCGGAGGCGCGATCTACGCCGACGGCGACCTGTTCACCGTACGGATCGCCGGCTCGATCGTGCAGGACAACTCCGCCAAGGAGGGCGGCGGCGCGGTGTTCTTCGTGAGCAACGACCGCACCGGCACGATGCGCATCGAGAGCTCGACGCTGCGCCGCAACCGCAGCGCAGGGTTCGAAACGAGCGGCTTCCCGGGGATCTTCTTCCTCGGTGCCCGGCCGCCGACGGTCATCGGCTCCACGCTGAGCCGTTAGAAGTTCAGCCCCGGCAGTGGAGGAACGCGTCCCGATGGATCTCGACGCCTACGTGCGGCGGGCACGGCACGGGCCGTGCTTCGTATGCGCCACCCTGCGCGGCGACCCGGACTTCCCGCACCACATCGTCTACGAGGACGGCGTGTGCGCCGCGTTCCTGAGCCGATACCCGACGCTGCTCGGCTACACCCTGGTCGTGCCGCGCGCGCACGTCACGGACGTGACCGGCGACCGTCCGCTGTTCGGCCACCTCACCGACGTGGTGCACGACGTGGCCGAGGCGCTGAAGACGCTCCTGCCGACCGAACGGGTCTACCTGCTCTCGCTGGGGTCGATGCAGGGCAACGCGCACGTGCACTGGCACGTGGCGCCGTTGCCGCCCGGCGTGCCGTACGGGGAGCAGCAGTTCCACGCGCTGATGGCAGAGCACGGCCTGGTAAGGGTCACCGAGGAGAGCCAGCGGACGCTCGCCGCCCGCCTCGCCGGCGCGATCGTGGCCCGGAGCGGCGATAGGGTGGCGCCGTGACGTGGGACGACGTGGTGGCCTATTGCCTGGCCAAGCCGGGTGCGTGGCGCGACGAGCCGTGGGAGGGCGACGGCGTAGCCAAGGTGGGCAAGAAGATCTTCGCCTTCTTCGGCTCCGAGGGTCCCTCGGTGGGTCTCAAGTGCGGGCCGGATCGCGACGTGGCCGACGAGTGGCTGACCCGCTACCCGCACGACGCGTCGGTGATGGCGTACATCGGCCGGTCCGGCTGGAACACGCTGCGGGTCGGCGGTGCGATCCCCGACGACGAGATCCTCGCCGCGGTCGACGCCTCCTACGACGCGGTGGTGGCCAAGCTTCCCAAGAAGGACCGCCCGGCCGTGGCGTGAGGTCGCTCGTTCCCAGGGCTGGTGGTCGGCGCCCGGCGGCCTCGCCGTCACGGACTAGCTGACCACCGAGTCCAGCGGCACCGTCGGGTCGGCGAGGCCGGCCGCGTCGACCCGGCGGCCGGCGTATCCCGCCCGCACCAGCCGCTGGATGTCGTCCTGCACGTCCCAGACGTTGACGTTCATCCCCGCGAGCACCCGCCCGCCGCGCAGCCAGAACACCACCGTCTCCGGCGCCTTGCCGTCCACGATGGACGGGTCGCCCCGGAAGACGACCTCGTCGTACGCGTGTGGAGGCACCCAGCCGGCGTACTCCATGCCGAGGTCGTACTGGTCGGAGTAGAAGTACGGCACCCGGTCGTAGACGACCTCCTGGCCGAGCATCGAGCGGGCGGCCGCCGGCCCGCCGTTCAACGCGTTCGCCCAGTGCTCCACGCGCAGCATGTCGCCCACCAGGGGGTTGTGCGTCGACGCCACGTCGCCGCAAGCGTAGATGTCGGGGTCGCTGGTGCGCAGGGCGGAGTCGGTCACCACCCCGTTGTCCACGGCCAGCCCGGCCTCCGCCGCCAGCTCGACGTTGGGCTGGATGCCGACGCCGATGACCGCCGTCTCGGCGGCCACCTCGGTGCCGTCGTCGAGCACCGCGTCGGTCAGCCGGTCGCCGACGCTGCCGAACTCGCGTACCCCAGTGCCGAACCGGAAGTCGACGCCGTGCGCGACGTGCAGGTCGCGGAACAGGGTCGCCACCTCGTCGCCCAGCACCCGCCGCAGCGGCAGCAGGTCGGTCTCGACCACGGTCACCGCCGCGCCGTACGACCGCGCGGCGGCCGCGGTCTCGAGGCCGATCCAGCCGGCGCCGAGGACCACGACCGGGCCGGCGGCCGCGAACGCCGTCCGCAGGGCGTCGGACTGCTCGATCCGCCGCAGGTAGTGCACCTGCCGCAGCTCGCCGCCCGGGATGTCGAGCGTGCGCGGCCGGGACCCCGTCGCCAGCAGCAGCTTGTCGTAGTGCAGCGCCTGTCCCCCGTCGAGCTCGACGAGGTGACCGGCCGGGTCGAGCGCCGTCGCCCGGGTGCCCAGGAGCAGTTCGACGCGCTGCTCGGCGTACCACTTCTCGTCGTGGACGAACGCCCGATCCCGCGGCTCCTTGCCGAGCAGGTAGCCCTTGGACAGCGGCGGACGCTCGTACGGCAGGTCGAGTTCCTCACCGACGAGCACGATGCGGCCCTCGAAGCCCTCACCGCGCAGCGTCTCGACGGCTTTCCCGCCGGCGAGCGACGCGCCGACAACGGCGAACACGCGCTGATCCACGGTGGATACCTCCCATGAAGGGTACGGGCGCCGCGACGATCCGGTTCACGCCCTCCCAGCAGCCTCCCACGCCCCGCCGGGTTGTCGAGCTGTGTGCAGAAATCCGCGGAACCGGCGACCTCGGATGACTACCGTTCGGTTGATGAGCGACACGGCCGAAGAGTTCGCGGACCGGCTGTTCCGGGCCGCCCTGGGCACTGCGGAGGTGCTCTCCGTCTACCTGGGCGACCGGCTCGGGTGGTACCGGGCCCTCGCCGACGGCGGACCGGCGACCGCCGCGGAGCTGGTCGCCCGGGCCGGCGGCGCGCCCCGGTACGCGCGGGAGTGGTTGGAGCAGCAGGCCGCTGCCGGCATCCTCACCGTCGGCCCGGACGGCCGCTTCACGCTGCCCCCCGGCGCGGCGGAGGTCCTGACCGACGAGTCGAGCCTCAGCTTCCTCGCGCCGCTCGCGCGGATGTTCGCGGCGGCGGCCGCGCAGCTGCCCGCGCTGCTGGACGCCTACCGTACGGGCGGCGGCGTTGGCTGGTCACGCTTCGGCGCGGACATGCGCGAGTCGCAGGCGGACATGAACCGGCCGTGGTTCGAACACGCCCTGCCCGGCGCCCTCGCCGGCGTGCCCGAGCTCGACCGGGAGCTGCGCGCGCCGGGCGCCCGGATCGCCGACGTCGGCGCGGGCGGTGGGTGGTCGACCATCGCGCTGGCTCGGGCGTATCCGCAGGCGCGGGTCGAGGGCTTCGACGTGGACGCGCCGTCGGTCGAGCTGGCCCGCGCCAACGCCGCGGCGGCCGGGGTGGCCGACCGGGTCGCGTTCCATCTGGTCGACGGCAGCGGGCTGCCCGACGGCTTCGACGCGGCGTTCGCGTTCGAATGCATCCACGACCTACCGCGGCCGGTCGAGGTGCTCGCCGCGATGCACAGGGCGGTCCGGGCAGACGGCCCGGTCGTGATCATGGACGAGGCGGTCGGCGACCGGTTCGGCGGAAAGGCCGACGAGGTCGAGCAGCTGATGTACGGGTTCAGCCTACTTGTCTGCCTGCCGGACGGGCTCGCGCACCCGGGCTCGGTCGGCACCGGCACCGTGATGCGTCCCGACACGCTGCGCGAGTACGCGCGGGCGGCCGGATTCGCGGGCGTCGAGGTCCTGCCGATCGACGATTTCGGCGTCTGGCGCTTCTACCGGTTGAGCCGATAACAGGCCGGTGACCTCTCGCCGCTGGCCACGCTCGGCCGCCCCGGGACGTCCCGCCCGTGCCCTCCGATCAACGCCTGTTTTCCCAGCTCAGAGGGCTTCCGGTGCGGTCTAGGCATACCTAGGCGAGCGGGTGGGCGCACTAGGCACCGCGGGGTGCCCAAGATACGCAACCGGTCCCGATGTCCCGGGGATCGGTGCGACAGACGATGTATTCAGACAACGGATCCCAGAAGGAGAAGACCATGTACCAGCACCCCGACCTCATGCTGACCCTGGCTCGCGAGCACCAGCACGACCTGCGCGTCGAGGCCGGCAAGCGCGGCCTGATCAGCAAGCTCCGCGGCGGCCGCCATGGTCGCCACGCCCGCAGCGCCCGGGAGCCTTCCTTAGGCACCATGGCGACCGCGGCCCGGCCGGCCGGCGCGTTGGCAGTCCTCGACACCCGCGCCGTGTTCCGGTAGCAGCCCACACACCGCGAAGGCGGGCCGGCCCGAGGGGGGCCGGCCCGCCTTTGTCATTCCGGCCGGTGTTGCGCAGGAAGCGACGCGACCAGGTCGAGGTAGCCGCGGTAGCGGGACTCGAGGACCGGGGTCGGGTGGGCGTCGTGGCGGCGGGCGACCCGCACGGTGGCCGCGGCCGCCTCCTCGAGGTCACGCCACCAGCCGATCCCGATGCCGGCCAGCGCGGCCGCTCCGCGGGCGCCCGCCTCGTCGGCGTCGGTCACCTCGAGGTCGAGGCCGACCACGTCGGCGAGCAGCTGGCCCCACCGCGGGCTGCGCGATCCCCCACCGCACAGGCGTGCCGGCCCCGCCCCGGCGAGGTCGAAGGCCGACCGTAAGGCGTCCAGGTGTGTACGGTGGCTGAAGCACACCCCGTCAAGCACCGCACGCACCAGCGCCGACCGGTCGTGCGACCCGTCCAGGCCCGCGAACGCCGCGCCCACCGTGCCGTGCGCCGAGCCGAACAGGAAGGGCAGGAACAGCGGCGCCGCCGCCGGGTCCACGGCGAGGCCGGCGGAGACGGCGGCGCCGAAGTCGGGACGGCCGTCCGGCCGGTACGGGCCGAGCAGGCGCACCGCCCAGTCCAGGTTGGACGCCGACGACGGTGAGGTCGACATGTGCAGCCACCGGTCCGGCGCGAGAAAGCTGCGCGCCTGCCACCGGTGGTCCAGCCGCACCCGCGGCGACACCACCTGGTTGATGGCAAAGGTGCCCATCACGATGGATACGGCACCCGCACCGACCGCGCCCACGCCCAGCGCCGCCGCGTCCACGTCGTGCGCGCCGGTCACCACCGGCGTGCCGACGGCGAGGCCGGTGGCGGCGGCCCCGGCCGCGTGCACCCGGCCGGCGACCGCCGATGGTGCCAGCATCGGCGGCAGCAGCGACCGCAACCCCCCGAGGCCGTAGAGCGCCAGCGCCTCCGCGGACCACTCCTGGGTCGCCACGGCGGTGAACGAGGCGCTGGCGTCGGTCGGGTCGGTCGCCACGTCGCCGGTCAGGCACAGCCGGAACCAGTCCTTCGCGAACAACAGCCACCGGGCGCGCGCGAGTGTGGCCGGTTCGTGGTCGCGCAGCCACGCGCACACCGCGGCGGGCGAGCCGGCGAACGGCGACTGGCCGGTCAACGGCAGCGCCCGTTCCGCGACACCCGACGCCCGGAAGTCGATGACGTACCCGTACGCCCGCGAGTCGGTCGCCAGGATCGCCGGTCGCACCGGGGCGAGCGCGGCGTCCACCGGATACACGCCGTCGTTGTGACCGCAGATCCCCACCGCCGCGATCGCCGACCCCGGGACCCCCGCTTCGGCGACGCACCGCGCGATTGCCGCCGCCGCGTCGTGCCACGCCGCCGCCATGTCCCGCTCCTGCCAGCGCGGATGCGGCGCGGTGGCCGCCGTGTCTGCGCGCGCCGCTCCCACCGCCCGGCCGGACGCGTCGTAGAGCACCGCCTTGGTGACGGTCTGCCCGGCGTCGACCCCCAGCAGGTAGCTCAACGCCAGCCCAGCTCCGCGGCGTTGACCGCCGCCGCCACCCGCCCGGTCCACGCGTACTCGGCCACCGCGTCGGCCACCAGCGCCGCGGACGTGCGGCTGGTCTCCTCGGTGTCGCCGCCGAAGTGCGTGGTGACGGTGAGATTGTCCAGCGACCGCCACGGGCTGTCCGCCGGCAGCGGCTCCTCGTCGAAGACGTCGAGGCCGGCGCCCGCGATGGCCCCGGACGACAGCGCGGCGAACAGCGCCGCCATGTCGACGACCCGGCTGCGGGACACGTTGACGAAGTAGGCGCCGGGCCTCATCAGCGCGAACTGCGCCGCGCCGATGAACCGGTCGGTCTCGCGGCTGTGCCGCGCCTGCACGACCACGAAGTCGGCGGATCGGAAGACCTCGTCCAGCGCGGACACCGGCGCCACGCCCGCGGCGCGCAAGGACGAGGCCGGCGCGTACGGGTCGTACGCCAGCAGCCGGCACCCGAACCCCGACAGCCGCCGCGCGAACGCCGCTCCCACGTGCCCGAAGCCCACCATGCCGACCGTACGGCCGGCCACCTCGATCCGGCTGCCCGGGAACTCCTTGCGCCAGCCGCCCGCCTTGACCGACGCGTCCGCGCGCGCCACGTCGCGGGCCTCGGCCAGCATCAGCGCCAGCTGC
>DATDJX010000388.1:0-3611 GCA_036520275.1 Asanoa sp. | reverse complement strand
GTGGACCGGGTCGGCCACGACGTGAGCCGCTTCCGCGTCGGCGACGACGTCTTCGGTGTCGTGCTGACCCAGCCGCTGCACGCCGGGGCCTTCGCCGACTACCTCGTGGTCCCCCAGGACAACAACATCGCGGCCATCCCGGCCGGGCTCGACATCGCCACCGCAGGCGTCCTCGGTCTCGCCGGGGCGGCCGCGGCCGCGTCGGTCGAGGCGATCTCCCTCCGGCCCGGCGAGACCGTGCTGGTCTCCGGGGCGACCGGTGGCGTGGGTGCCCTCGCTGTGCAGATGTGTACGGCGAAGGGAGCCACCGTCATCGCCACCGCCGCCGCCGGCGCGGAGCAGACCCACGTGCGCCGGCTCGGCGCCGCGCACACCGTCGACTACACCGACGACCTGGCGCCGCAGGTACGGGCGATCGCACCCGACGGCGTGCACGCGGCGCTGCACTTCGCCGGCGACGGCCCCGGCCTCGCGGACCTGGTGGTGGCGGGTGGCCGGTTCGCCTCGTTGCTCAGCGTCGGCGCCGACCAACTCGGCGGCCGCGACGTCACCGCGACGTCGGTCTATGCCAATCCCGAGCGCGTCATGCTGGACACGCTTGCGGCCCGAGCCGTCGCGGGGCAGCTCACCATCTCGGTGCAGCGCGCGTACTCGCTGGACGAAATACCCCGGGCGTTCGTCGACTTCGCTCAGGGCACTCTCGGGAAACTCGCGGTAAAGATCAGTTGATCGAAGGGCCTGCAACACAGGCGCCGTCCGGACGTAGTCGTCGGCATTCCACATTGGCTGACCCCTCGGCGGTCCGATCTTCGCCGACCTGCCGTCCGGTTCCTACCTGTCCCTCGGCCAGATCGTGCGGGTTGTCGCACACCAACGTGGAGCTGTTCGCCCGGTGCCGCTAACCGAGGTCACGTAAGGGATCCGCCGGGCTGCGACGGAGGGCTTGGGGTGTCCGGCGGGGAAGGCGATGCCGTCTTGGACCGGCTCGTCCCCACCGACTAGGGTGGCGGATGCAACCGTTACCGCGAATGACGGCGATGTGGAGGGTCACGGTGAGTGACAACCTGTCCACCGATGCGGCGGCGAAGAAGCTCGATACCGGCATACCGCACTCGGCCCGGCTCTGGAACTACTGGCTGGGCGGCAAGGACAACTTTGCCGCGGACCGGGAGGTCGCCGACCAGATCCTGGCCATGGTGCCGGAGATGGTGGCGTCCGCCCGCGCCGACCGCGCGTACCTCGGCCGGGTCGTGCGCTACCTCGCGGGGACCGAGGGGATCCGGCAGTTCCTCGACGTGGGCACCGGCATTCCGACCGCGGACAACACCCACGAGGTCGCGCAGCGGGTGGCGCCGACCAGCCGCATCGTCTACGTCGACAATGACCCGATGGTGCTGGTTCACGCGCGGGCTCTGCTGACCAGCCACCCCGATGGTCGAACCGACTACCTCGAGGCCGACCTGCGGGACCCGGCGTCGATCGTCGACGGGGCGCGGCGGACGCTCGACTTCGACCAGCCGATGGCCGTGACGATGCTGGGCATCCTGAACTTCATTCCCGACGATGACGAGGCCGTGTCGCTGGTGGCGCGGTTGGTCGACGCGATCCCAGCGGGCAGCTTCGTAGCGATCTCGCACCCGACGACCGAGATAAACGGCGATGTGATGACCGAGGCGCTGCGCCTGTGGAACGACGGGCCGGTGGCGAAGATGGTGCTGCGCAGTAAGGAGCAGGTGGCCCGCCTGTTCGGAGACCTGGAAATGGTCGAACCGGGCGTCGTGAGCTGTTCGCGGTGGCGGCCCGACGGGCCCGCCGCGGACGGTGAGCCGGACGAGGTGCCGCACTTCGGCGGGGTGGGTCGCAAGCGCTGAACGCAGCGGATGTCGGATCGGGCCCGCTGGAAGTTACCGCGAGTCGGCGTCGAGGTCGCGCAGGATGGTTTCGAGGATGTCGACGGTGTGGGCGGGTGGTTCGGCTTGGATGCACAGTCGTTCCATGGCGGCGGCGTATTCTTCGACGTCGTCGCGTTTGTCGAGGTAGAGCGCGCCGGTCATCTGTTCGACGTAGACCACGTCGGGTAGGTCGTGGTCGGGGAAGCGCAGCAGGGAGAACGCGCCGCCGAGGGCGGCGTGGCCGCCGGCGGTGAACGGCAGGATCTGCAGGCGCACGTTGGGCAGTTTGGTGGCCTCGATCAGGGCGGCGATCTGGCCGCGCATCACCGGCGGGCCGCCGATGTGGCGGTGCAGGACGGCCTCGTCGGCGACCACCCACAGCTGCGGCGGGTCGCCGCGGTTGAGCAGGTGTTGGCGGTCTATGCGCAGCGCGACCCGCCGGTCGACCTCGTCCGGTGCGGCGCCGGCGTGGCTGATCATCACCACGGCGCGGGCGTAGTCGTGGGTCTGCAGCAGCCCGGGCACGTATTGCGCCTCGTAGGCGCGGATGGTCGCCGCGGCCGACTCCAGCCCGAGGTAGGGCTGGAACCAGCCGGGTAGCAGGTCGGAGTAGCGGTGCCACCAGCCCGGCGCGTTGGCCTTGCGGGCCAGTTCGAGCAGCATCCGCCGGTCGGCGGGATCGGTGACCGCGTACAGGCTGAGCAGGTCGCTGACGTCGCGTTCCTTGAACCCGACCCGGCCCAGCTCCAGCCGGCTGATCTTGGAGCCGGAGGCGCGGATCTGATAGCCGGCGTCGTCCCGGCTGATCCCCGCGTTCTCGCGCAGCCGGCGCAGCTGCGCGCCGAGCAGCATGCGCAGCACGGTGGGTCCACCCGCCGCCGCGCCCTCGACGTCCGCCATCGTCACGTGCCGACCTCCGGATGCCTCTGCCAGGATCGGTCCCCGGTAAGCATGTCACGCAGGGACGCTGGCCGACACCGCTCAGCACGCACCCACCAACGGACGATAACCGCCCAAACACCCGGCTACCGGACCCGCCAGAGGGATCCCGGCCATGGGACCCGGCCATCAGACCGCGCGATCGGATCCCGGCCATCGGATCCCGGCCATCGGATCCCGGCCATCGGATCCCGGCCATCGGATCCCGGCCATGAGATCCCGGCGATCGGATCCCGGCCATGAGATCCCGGCCATCAGATCCGGCCATGAGATCCCGGCGGTGGGATCCCGGCGGTGGGATCCGACCGCGCGGGGATCCCGGCTATCGGATCCGCTCGCCGAGGTCCCCGCTGCGCAGACCCGCCACGAACGCCGCCATGGCCGCCGCGGAGTAGATCAACGCCGGGCCGGTGGGATCCCACGAGTCCCGCACGGCGACCGCGCCGCAGCCCGGCACGTCGGCCACCTCGACGCAGTTGCCGCTCGGGCTGCTGCGCCGCGACTTGCGCCATCCCACCCCGTCCAACCGACCCGCCGGCATGCCGTTGACCAGCCCGTTCATCGGTACGCGCCTCCCCTGTGACCGCGCCTCGGGGAGGTAGGCACGTCGTTGTGACATTCTCACCTGCACGTGCACTTGCTCTTGCGGCTGCACCGCACGAGCAGGAAGATACACCCCAGCGGCGCGAAACCAACACCGCATTTTTCCGCGAGGCGGATCCGCCACGCGGAGATCGCGGTCTGGCCGGGCCGCGCAACGGGCGGGATCGATGGCAGGAG
>DATDJX010000387.1:0-7467 GCA_036520275.1 Asanoa sp. | reverse complement strand
GCGTCGGTGCCGCTGTGGTTCGCGCGCCTGCTGCGCGACGCGTTCGCGCTCACGGCGCTCGGATCGTACGCGCCGTTCGCGGAGGTGGCCGCGGACGCGCTGCGGAGCCTCGATCCGGTCCGGGTCACCGACGACGCGGTCGGCCAGGTGCTCGCCGCGTTCGGCGAGCTGGAGCCGCACCCCGACGTCGCGCCCGCGCTACAGCTGCTGCGGAAGGCCGGGGTACCGGCGGTGACGTTGACCAACGGCGGGGTCGAACTGGTGCGGGGCCTACTGGACCGGGCTGGCCTGGCCGACCAGGTGCAACGCTGCCTGTCGGTGGAGTCGGTGCGGCGGTTCAAGCCGGCCGCGGAGCCCTACCGGCACGCCGCCACCGAGCTGGGCATCGAACCCGCCCGGCTGGCCCTGGTCGCGGCCCACCCCTGGGACTGCGCCGGCGCCCACGCGGCCGGCCTGAACGCCGCCTGGGTCAACCGGCGGGGCGAGCCGTGGCCGCGGGTGTTCACCCCGCCCGACGTCGCCGCGGCCGATCTGCCCGCCCTGGTCGCCGGCCTGCTGGACGCGGGCTGACCACCCCGCCCGCCAGGCTCGCTTATGGCCCCGCAACGGCATATCGCTCGCCAGTCTGCGCAATGTGTGCTCAGCCTGCTCGGCGTCCTGGCGGGGCGGGCAGCTGCTCGTCGCCAACGCGGCCGGCTTCGCCGGGCCCCCGTAATGCACCGGCCCTCGTCGGCGTGACGCTGGGCGCGCTGGGCAGTCTCTACCCGAGCTGGTCACCGTCCACGGGCAACGGTGGCGGGAAACCGGCGTCGTGGCGCGAAACCTTCCGGGCAGCAACGTGTCCATCGGCCTGGCCGGCGGGACCGTCGGCCTCGCCACCGGCACCGGCACCGGCACCGGCGAGCCGACGCCGATCGGTGTGGCGCTCGCCGTGTCGCTGGTCTTCGCCACCCTGCTGGCCCGGGCGCTGCCGCGGCACGGTCTTGTTTTGCTCGCCTACGGACTGACCGTTCGGCTCCAGCCGGCCTGAGCCGGATCGGGACGATGGTGGCGGATCGTCGCCCACCTCGCGCTGGACCCGGGCCAGCAGCACGGTCAGCTCATCCCGCACGGCCGCGTACGCCGGGTCGTCGTAAACGCTGCGCAGCTCGGACGGATCCGTCTGGAGGTCGAACAGCTCCCACTCAACCGGCATGGCGCGCCTGGAGGTGCCCGGCAGGCCGAGCCCGTCGGCGTAATAGCGGACCAGCTTGTGCGTGCGGGTCCGGACGCCGTCGTGCGCCCACACGTGGTGGATGCCGTCGTCGTGCTCCCAGTAGCGGTAGTAGACGCAGTCCCGCCACTCCAACGGCCGTACGCCGCGGAGAATCGGCACGAGGCTGTGACCCTGCATGCGGGGATGCGCGGGCACCCCGGCGAGCTCGAGCAGGGTCTGCGCGAAGTCCACATTGAGCACCAACGCGTCACTGGATGTGCCCGCCGCCACCAGTGCCGGATAGCGAACGAGCAACGGCATGCGCAGCGACTCCTCGTACATGAAGCGCTTGTCGTACCAGCCGTGGTCGCCCAGGAAGAAACCCTGGTCCGAGGTGTACATGACGACCGTGTCTCCCTCCCGCCCGGAATCCTCGACGACGTCGAGGAGGCGCCCGGTCTGCTCGTCAAGTGCTACGACGCACCGCAGGTAGTCCTCGAGGTATCGTTGCAACGCCCACCGAGTCCGGTCATCGGCGGCCAGCCCGGCCGGCACGGAACCCTTGAGGTCGCGGTCGGTGAGGTCGCGCCCGACCCGCATCCGGGCGGCGCGTGCCGCCGATGCGTGTCCACTGTGGCCGTCGAACAACGTCGTCGGTTCCGGGAACCGGTGGCCCGCGAAATGCTCGGCGTGCTTGTCGTCCGGGTCCCAGGGCCGGTGCGGCGCTTTGTGCCACACGAGCAGGCACAACGGGCGGTCGTCGTCCCGCCGGTGCAGCTGCTCGATCGCCAGGTCGGTGATCACCGTGGTGGCGTAGCCCGACAGGCGCCGCCGTCCGCCCGGGACCAGGAACTCCGGATCCCAGTACTCGCCCTGGTCCTCCAACACCTGCCACGTGTCGAATCCGCGCGGGTCGTGCACTCCCCCATGACCGAGGTGCCACTTACCGACCAGGGCGGTGCGGTAACCCGCCTCTCGCAGCAGCGACACGAAGGTCGGCTGCCGGGCGTCGAACGGCGTTGAAAGCGTCCGCACGCCGTTGAGGTGGCTGTAGGTGCCGGTGAGGATCACGGCACGACTGGGCGCGCACAGGGAGTTGGTGCAGAAGCAGTTGTCGAATCGCATTCCCTCGGCCGCCAGCCGGTCCAACTGCGGGGTCTGCAGCAGACGGTCGTCGTACGTCGAGATCGCGTGAGCGGCGTGGTCGTCTGCCACCACCATCACGATGTCCGGACGCGGGTCGCGGTCATGTCGGCGAGAGGGCATACGCATCCTCTTCCCACCGCCGGGACGCGCTAGTCCCGTCGAGCCAGGCGGTGACCGCCGCGACGGCGAGGGTCGGCACGAGCCGTGTCGCCCTGGCGGCCCGCTGGGTCCGGGATGCCGGTCGCGCAGTCTTTCGTCCCGGCTCCCTGCTGTGGACCGTCGACCTCACGGCCGTCCGCGTCCCCCGGGCCGTCCGGAACCGTCGCCGTCGGTTGCCAGTTCGACGCAGCAGGCGCCCGGGCGCGGGGCCAGTCGAGCGTGTACCCCGGTGAGATCAAGGCCATCGACAAGCCCGGTCAGGAACGAGTGGTTGAGTCCACAGACCAGGGGTGTCTGACGGGCGGCCAGTGCATGGAACGGGCAGTTGTGCAGCACCACCGGATGCCCGGCGTCGGGCTCGAAGCCGAGTCCGGCCAGAACGTCGCGAAGGTCCGTGCCGCGCAAGCGTGTGCCCAGGGCCGCACCGTGCCGATGGGCGTGGTGGCGGGCGGCCTCGTCGGCGTGGGCGGGATCGTCAGCGACGGCGTCGGTGAGGATCTCCGCGATCAGTTCGTAACGCCGTTCCGGGATCGTGATGGCCAGGCCGTCGCCGGCCGCCCGGTAGACCTTCGGCGCGCGGCCCCGGCCGCGGGGTTGCCCGGGTGGTGCCTGATAGTCGGCCAGCAGCAACCCCACGTCGACGAGCTTGTCCAGGTGGAACGCGGCCAGGCCGCGAGACACCTGGGCGGCGTCGGCCGCCTCCCCGCGGGTGACCGGGCGGCCCTGGCGACACACGTACTCGTACAGCACCCGGCGCGACGGGTCGGCCAGGGCGGTCAGCACGCTCCACCGGTCGGCCACGCTCATGGCGACGAGAATATCACTAGCGACAGCTATTGAAATTACCGGTCGGATCGCGCAGCATGGGGAATAACGACAACGTCGGCTGGTGAAAATCCCCGTGAAGGTGGTTACGTGCATCCCAGTGGAGCAGCGCAGATGACCGGCACAGCCTTTTCCCGAACGACGGTTACGCCGCTCCGGAAGGTGCACGGGCGACGCCGCCGGGATCTGGCCGCCGCCGAAGCGGCAGCCGCTTCGTTCCTGGGCGCTCTCGGCGTCGACCTGACCTGCGAAGGGCTGGCCGACACGCCGGCGCGGATGGCGCGCGCGTACGGCGAGCTGCTGACGCCGCGCGAGTTCGAAGCGACCACGTTCGACAACGAGGAGGGGTACGACGAGATCGTCCTGGTCCGCGACGTCCCGATCCGTTCTGTCTGCGAGCACCACCTGTTGCCGTTCGTCGGCGTTGCCCATGTGGGCTACCTGCCGGGCGCGCGGATCCTCGGCCTGTCCAAGCTCGCCCGGGCGGTGGAGCTGCTCGGCCGCGGGCCGCAGGTGCAGGAGCGACTGACCAAACAGATCGCCGATTGGCTGGCCGATCGGCTGCAGCCCAAGGGCGTCGGCGTCGTCATCGAGGCCGAGCACCTGTGCATATGACGCTGCGTGGCGTGCAGGCGATCGGCGCCCGCACCGTCACGTCCACCCTGCTGGGCAGCCTGCGAAGCGACCCCGGCTCGCGGGCGGAGTTCTTCACCCTCGCCGGTCTCGGCCCCCGATGATCGCTCGGACACAAGGGAGTTCCATCATGGTCGATGACCGCCGCTGCGTGTGATCGTTGGAGTGTCGTCGGCCGGCGCGAAGGCGGCCGAGGAGCTACGCGAGCCGGATTCGCCGGCCGGATCGCGCTGATCGGGGAAGGGCAGGAGCGGCCGTACGAGCGGCCGCCGCTGTCCAAGGGAGATCTGCTCGGTGCGGACCCGCGTGACAAGGCGTCAATGCGCCTGAGAGCGACCCGCTCGCCTGATGAGGAAGGACTGACCATGAACGGCATTCGGCGGTTGCGCGAATCCGGCGTCTCGATCTGGCTTGACACGCTCTCGCGGGATCTGCTGGACAGTGGAGACTTCGCCCGGCTCGTCCGACGCGGCGTGACCGGTGCCACCTCCAACCCCACCATCTTCGCGAAGGCGATCTCGGAGTCCGCGGCTTACGACCGGCAGCTACGCGACCTCACCGCCCGCGGCGTGCACGACGCTCGGGAGCTGTTCTTCGCGCTCGCGCTCGACGATGTCCGCGCCGCGGCGAACCAGCTGCGCCGTGTCTACGACGAGACGGAGGGCCACGACGGCTACGTGTCGTTCGAGTGCACACCGGACGTCGCCGACGACACCGCGGCGACGGTCGAGCAGGCGAGTGCGCTCTGGCGCCGGCTTCACCTGCCGAACGTGATGATCAAAGTGCCCGCGACTCGGGCGGGCGTCGCCGCCATCGAGGAGCTCACCGCCCGGGGGGTCAACGTCAACGTCACCCTCCTGTTCGCGCTGAGCCGCTATGACGAGGTCATCGATGCGTACCTGACCGGGCTGGAACGCCGGGTCGAACGCGGCCAACCGATCGACCGCATCGCGTCTGTGGCGTCGTTCTTCGTCTCCCGGATCGACGCCAAAGCCGACGGGCGGTTGCCCGCCGGTTCGCCGCTGCGCGGACGAATCGCCGTCGCGAACGCCCGGCTCGCGTACCGGCTCTACCGGCAACGCTTTGCGGCCGAACGGTGGCGCACCCTCTCCGCTCATCGCGCCCGCGACCAACGCCCGCTGTGGGCCAGCACCGGCACCAAGAACCCGGAGTACTCCGACGTGCTCTACGTCGAGCAGCTGGTCACTCCCGGCGCGGTCAACACCATGCCGTTGGCGACCCTGAACGCGGTCGATGACCACGCTGAGGGCCGCGCGGCTGACCTCGACCCGGTCGCCGACGACCGCGTCCTGCGGGAGGCCCGCGCCGGCGGCCTCGATCTCGACGCGATCACCGCCGCCCTGGAGACCGAGGGCGTGCAGGCCTTCCAGCGGTCGTACGACCAGCTCATCGCCTGCATCAACGAAAAGCTCGGCGTCCGCGAACGGTAGTGGCCGCACCGGCGCGGCACGGCATCGACCGAGGTCTGTCCACACCCTTCGGGCACGGCCGGGTGTCGCCGAAAGCCGACGAAGATCCGGCAGATGTGTCAAACTTGCGGCATATGTTGTGACTTGACCATTGCTGCCCTCTTACCGCCCCGGCGCCGTTGAGCTCATCGAGGGTCAGATCGGAGGACGCATCATGCGATCGAGGTCCAGCCTTGCGCTCGTCCTATCCCTCGCCGTGTTCGGCGTGCTTTGCCTCGCGGCCGCGGCCGTCCTCAGGTGGGTCGTCGTACCGAACCGGGCGGAGCTGCCGTCCGACGAGAACACCACGCGCCAGTACGACGGGACCGCGAAGACACTGCTCAACCCGCAGGCCCTGAACACGGGTGACCTCAAGACCGCGCTACTGGTCAACACACCGGTCACGGCCACCCGCACCGTCAAGGCCCTGGCTACCACCGGCAGCGCGGCCCAGGTGCAGGACACCCGCACGCTGACCACCGCTGACGGCAGGCCCGTCGGCAACACCGAAGCGACCTACGCGGTGGACCGCACGATGCTGGAGGCCACATCGGACCACCCATCCAGTTGGCAGGTGACCCCCGCGACAGGGCTCACCGTAAGCTGGCCGATCGGCGCTGAGAAGAAGGACTACACCGGCTGGGTACAGGAGACGCAGTCCACGACGACCTTGAGGTACCTCCGGCAGGAGACGAAACAGGACCTCACGACCTACGTCTACCAGGCCGAGACGCAGTCCGCAAAGATCAAGGATCCCCAGGTGCTAAATGCCCTGCCCAAGCAGCTGCCGGTCAGTACGCTGCGGGCGCTGTCGGCGGCGCTGCCCCTGTCGCCGGACCTCAAGGCTCGGCTCGCCACACTGCTGCCGCGGGTGACCCAGCCGGTCCCGCTGAGCTACGCCTACCAAGTCAAATCCACATACTGGGTGGAACCGACCACCGGACTCGTCGTCGACACCCAACGCGAGGACACTCGCGCGGCCGGCATCACCGTGTCGGGCCAGACGATAACCGGAATACTCCCGGTGTTCGACGTGGCCACCACGTACACGTCGAACAGCGTCGCGGACGCGGCCAACGATGCGAAGGACAACAAGAACACCATCGACCTTTTCCGTACGACATTGCCGTTGATCCTCCTCATCGTCGGGGTCGTGGCCCTGCTCGGCGCGCTGCTGGCGTTCCTGTTGTCCCGGCGTCCTTCGAGCAGCGCCCCGCCCACGTCGACGGGAGGCGGCGGCACGCCGAACGCGGCGACGGGCTGAGCCGACCGCCATCGCCGGACTTCTATAGGCCGGGTGATCGGCCAGCCCGCTCCAGGTAGAAATGTGCGGCCGAGGTTGCCGCGAACCCGGTCACCGGGCCGGTCAGGTGCGCAGCGGGGGCATGTCCGGCCCGTCGACGTTCACCGTCGGAATCCCCTCGCCGGCGCGCGCGATCACCGCTGTAGCTAGTTGGCCGCTCGGGTTGGACTCGCGGTGCACGACGTGGGCCGGCACGTGTACGAAGTCACCCGGACCTGCCTCGACCACCGACCGACCGCCCGGTCCGAACTCCAGCCGCATTGTCCCGGACACCACGTAGAGGCTGGTCTCGTGCTCGCCGTGATGATGCCGGCCGTACATCGCATCGGGGTCGGTGTGGACGAGTCCCGCCCACAACCCTGACACCTCGATGGCTCGCCGTCGGCGCATCCCGGGCGTCGGATCGGAATCGACGAGCGCGCCAGCCGGAATGACCTCGACCGGCTCCGACATGAGCACATCTTGTCCGACGGCAACCGGCCCGGCAAGGCGGCGCGCACCCGCCGGCCAGATCCGGGGCCTGCCGCCGACACCCCCGCCCCCGACTGCGACGTCGCGGGTTGGTATCCCCATCCGCGGTTCGCGACGAGGTCCAGGCCCAGGGACGGGCAGCGGTACCGCAGACGGCGACCAGCTCGCCACGCCCGGGCCTGTTCGGGGTGAACGGCCGCTTCCGGCTCACGGCGAACGGCCAGATCGTGGTGCCGGACGGCTTGGGGAGCTTCTTCGGCCGCAAC
>DATDJX010000386.1:0-2428 GCA_036520275.1 Asanoa sp. | reverse complement strand
CCGCGACGGCACCTGACCCCCGCCCGCGAAGGCCGGTGGGCGCGGCTGCACTCCAGCCGCACGCGCATTACGTCGATGCACGCGTCATGGAGCCTGTTGCGCTTTGACCTCGCCGAGGGGCGGTCATGGTTGGTGTGTCGGCGTGGTCTTCTGTGTGGGTTCGCTGGTCGAGCGGTTAGCGGGCGTGGAGGTGGGCCGGGGTGATGCCCTTGGTGGCGAGTTTGAGCAGGTTGACCACCGCGCAGGCCAGTGACAGCTCGGCTTGGACCGCGGCGAGTCCGCGGCGGCTGAACTGGCGTAGCCCGCGCCTGTCTTTGACCCAGGCGTTGGACGGCTCGATCATTCCCGAGCGGCGCCGGTAGAGGGCTTGGCCGTGCGGGGTGCGCAGCCGGTGGTTCATCGCCTCGCGTGGGCTGGCGGTTGTGGGTGGGTCGCCGGTGGCGGGTTCGGTGGCGGCGCGCCGGTCGATGATGTTCTGTTTGGCGTCGGCGATTAGCCGGTCCGGGCCCTGGGCGGCGAGGTTGGCGTCGGAGTCGTAGCCGGCGTCGCCGATCAGGGTGCCGACGGCGAAGGTGTCGCGGCCGGTGTGTTCGGCCAGCCGCGCCGCGATCGCGGTGACCTCGGCGGCGGTCGGGGTGAACTGTTCGCTGTCGTTGGCGTCCTGGGTGGCGCGGGCGAGGAGGATGAACTCGTCGTCGCTGATCGCGGTCTGGCAGTTGTAGCCCTGGATCCAGCCGTTGCGGGTTTTGAGCAGCCGCGAGTCCGGGTCGGTCAGGTTCGCCTCCGGTCGGCGCCGCCGCCGGGCCCTGGATCGCCGCCCTCTCGTGTGGTCCCGGTCGTCGTGGTCCCGGTCGTCGTGGTCCCGGTCGTCGCGGTTCCCGTTGTCGCGGTTCCCGTTGTCGGTGCTGGCGTGGTCGTGAGCAGCGGTGAGACCGCGGTCGGCGTTGGCGCCGACCTGTGCGGCGGCCTGTTCGGCGGCGGCCTGTTCGGCGGCTTGGTAGGCGGCGTAGGCGCGGCGCACGACGAGCTGCTCGTCGACCGGGACGGGTTGGCCTCCCCGCCGGGTGCGACGCGGAGGCCGGGCCTGCAGGGCGTCGTGGTGAGCCTGGGCCCGGGCGCGTGTTCGCTGCCAGCGCCCTCGGGCCACGGCGACCGGGTCGACCCCGGCCGGTGGGCGGCCCGGCGGCACCCGCCTCCACTCGCCCGCGGCCTGCTCGTAGGCGGTGACTCGGTCGGTGGCCTCGGCTCGCTGCCGAAGCGGCGTGCTCGGCGCGCTCGGCCCGGCGCCGCTGGGCCTGCTCGGCGCGCTGGGCCTCGGCCTCGTCGGCTCGGCGGCGGGCCGCGACCTGCGCCAACGCGGCATCGATGCGCTCCCAGCGGCCGGAGCGGTCACGGCCCGCCGCCGGCACCTCATCGCCGCGGGCGTGCGCACCGAACAGCTCGTCCTCGGCGGCATCGGTCGCGGTCACCGCGCCCAGATACTCCTCGGCCAGCGTGCGCAGATGCGCCTCGCTGCGGTTGGCGGCCTTACTGGCGTTCGCCGCGATCCGCATGCCGTCGAAGGCCACCACGCCCAGCGACACCATGCCCAGCTCCGCGGCCAGCAGCAGCGTCTGGGTCAACAGATCGGTCAGCCCGTCGGGGTGGCGCTGCCGGAACCGCGCAAGCACCGTGTGATCGGGCACATCCCCGGCGCAGATGATCCGAAACGCCACATCGGTCTGGCACAGCTGCTCGATCCGCCGCGACGAGCGCACCCCGTGCGCCATCGCGTAAACGAACAGCGTCAACAGCATGTCCGGGTCATAGCCCTGCCGACCCACCCCACCCAACCTCGCCGAGGCGTGAAACCGGGTGGTGTCCATCCGCTGCACCGCCGCGATCACCAGCCACACCAAATGATCATCAGGCAGCCAGTCCAGCATCGAGGACGGCAGCAGGAACTCCTGCTCGCGGTCGACCGGCCGATAACCCCTCGCCACCACGAGATCATCCCGGCTGCGGTCGTCCCGCCAAAGATCATCAGGGAGGCGTCGCGCCAAAAAGCAACAGGCTCCATGGCGCGCGCAACGCCTGAACTCGGGTGCAGATGGCGCTGTCGGCCCGGCCGCGCCCACCGGGAGCAAGATCACCCCGCGTGTGGCAGGAACCGGCCCGCGAGGCGGCAGCCGGGCTACCTGGCTGCGTAACGGACTTCGAAGATCTCGCACCCGTCGGTGGAGGTCCAGGGACCGTGCGGCATCCCTGGCGGGCGGCAGGCGTACATGCCGTTCGAGAAGGTCCGTCCGAGCCGGAGGTCGGTGAGGGATCCGGAGACGATGTAGACCTCTTCGAAGAAGTCGTGCTCCTGCTCGCCGTTCGGTGTCGTGTCGGTGCCGGGGGCGAAGCGGAGGATGCGGGTGGCGACGGGGCCGTCGGCGGCGAGCAC
>DATDJX010000385.1:0-7588 GCA_036520275.1 Asanoa sp. | reverse complement strand
CCGCCGACTACTGGCCGTTCGCGCTCGCCGTGCGCGACGCGCGCCGGCAGTCGTGGCTGCGCGCCGTGCCCGACTCGACGGCGCCGGCGATGGCGGGCGCGGCCCGCACCGTCGCCCGCCGGCTCGCGGACGGCCCGCTGCCGCGCAGGGAGATGGAGGAGCTCGTCGGCAAGGCCGAGGCCCGCGGCGTCGGGCTCTGGCACGACATGGTGCGCGTCCCGCCGTCCGGCACGTGGGAGCGCCGCCGCGCCGACCACTACGGCGACGCCGCGGACTGGCTCCCGCCGCCTGCGATCGACCGCGCCGGCGCCGTCGAGCACCTCGTGCGCAGCTATCTGCGCGGATTCGGCCCGGCGACGCGGCACGACGTCGCGAGCTTCACCGGCCTCAAGCTCGGCGCGCTCAAGCCGGTGCTCGCCGAGATGGAGCGGCTCGACGGCGACCTGCTCGACCTCCCGGGATCGCCGCTGCCCGATCCCGACACCCCCGCCCCGGTCCGCTTCCTGCCGGTCTGGGACGCGACGCTGCTCGTCCATGCGCGCCGCACCGGCGTGCTGCCCGAGGACCTGCGCCCGCGCGTGTTCAGCGTCAAGCGGCCGCACGGGGTGCAGACGTTCCTCGTCGACGGCGCGGTCGCCGGCGAATGGCGTCACGAGGACGGCGGCATCGCGCTCGACCCGTGGACGAAGGTCGACCGCGCGACGCGCCGCGAGCTCGACGCCGAGGCCGAGCGGCTCGCCGCGCTGTACGCCTGACTCGTCGGCGAAGGACGGGAGCGACGGGGCTCGAGCCCGCGTGAAGATGCGCGTCGTCACTCGATCTCAAAGGCGGCGATGTACTCGTTTTCGTCGAAACCAGAGGACATCGATCAACTCGACAGTGCGTCGGACAGAGTCCGGTAGCCCGACCGGGACGTGTTTGTTCCCCGGGCGGGAACGAACTCGACACTCGAGGCCTCCGGTCCGGCTCTGCACCCGCCATCCAGGCGCGCCTGACCCCCACGGATCCGCCCCTACTCCGCTGCAGTAATGTGCGGCGCGCTGGTGTAGTGGTGAGGAGGGAGTCCGTGACGGCTTTCGGCTGCTCGGAGAGGGGCGCCCCAGGGAGGGGCTTGCATTCGCGAACGGATGGACCGGAGCATCGGCCGGCGCAAGCATGCGCCGATGCCGGCGCAGGTCGTGCCGCGCGCGGAGCCCTCGGGGCCGGCGCGGTTCACCCGCATTCGTCCCGAGCCTGGGAGGCGCGTGATGCGTAGGCACGTCCGGAAACGACCCCCAACGATCCTCGTCGCCGCGGCGGCGCTGCTGGCGGGATTGCTGGCAGCCGCACCCGCGCAGGCGGGCCAGAGACCCGCCGCTGCGAGCCAGCGGGTCGACGTCTACACGGGCGACGTGTCCGCCGAGCAGTTCAAAGCCATACAGTCCGCCGGCATCGACCAGGAAGAGGTCCTGGTCACCCGCGGCGCGCGGGCCGGCCAGACCAGGGTCGAGCTGACCATCAACGGCCTGCAGGCCCGCGCCCTCGGCCGCCAGGGCGTGAATCTCAAGCTCAAGCAGATCGACGGCCAGAGCGTCGCGCAGCGGGCAGCCGCGCTGCAGGAGACGGTGTTCCGCCCGTACAGCGGCCCGGGCAACATCCGCGAGGAGCTGCTCCAGGTCGCCGCCGCCCATCCCAACATCGCGCAGGCCGTCACCATCGGCACCACCGTCCAGGGCAAGCCGATCACCGCCGTGCGCGTCAGCCAGAACGTCGCCTCGCTCAAGGACCGGACGCGCCCGGCCGTGGTCTACCAGGCCGCCCAGCATGCCCGTGAGTGGATCACCCCCGAGGTGGTCCGGCGGCTGCTGCACCACTACGTCGACGGGTACGGCACCGACGCCGAGCTGACCCAGATCATCAACACCACCGATCTGTGGTTCATCCCGGTCGTCAACGTCGACGGCTACGACTTCACGTTCACGCCTGGCAACCGGCTGTGGCGCAAGAACCTGCGCGACAACAACGGCGACGGGCAGATCACCGGGCTGGACGGCGTCGACCCGAACCGCAACTTCCCCTACAAGTGGGGCTACGACAACGAGGGCTCCTCGGACCAGTTCTTCGACGAGACCTACCGCGGCAGCGGCCCGGCGTCGGAGCCGGAGACGAGGGCCCAGATCGCGCTGTTCGACCGGATCCGGCCCAAGTACGCGATCAACTGGCACTCGGCCGCCCAGCTCCTGCTGTTCGGAGTGGGCTGGCAAAGCCTCACCCCGAGCCCGGACGACCTGATCCACAGGGCGATCGTGGGCGACATCGACCACCCCGCGGTGCCGAACTACAACCCGCAGCTCGGCGCCCAGCTCTACACCACCAACGGCGAGACCGACGGTCACATGGACAACACCTTCGGCACGCTGACGCAGACGCCGGAGATGTCGACCTGCGAGACCGCCTCGGCGTCCGACCCCGACGACGAATGGGAGCCGGACGACTGCCCCAGCAGCTTCTCGTTCCCCGACGACGAGACGCTGATCGAGCAGGAGGCCGAGAACAACTTCCGGTACGCCATCGACGTCGCCAAGTCGGCGCAGACTCCGGACAACCCGGTGTCGCCCGTCGGCCGGACCGTGCCGGACTTCGCGGTGGACTCGTTCGGCGCGTCCTATGGCAGCCGCCAGCCGGTCGCCGCGGTGATCCGCCGTTCGCTGACCGGCAAGCTGATGAAGTACCGCATCAACGGCGGCGACGTGCAGGCTGCGACCGTCAGCGAGTGGAAGGGCGGTGAGCGGTACGGCACCGACGGCACCCACTACTTCGCCGAGTACCGCGGCACCGTGACGGGTCAGCGGCCCGGCGACCGGGTCGAGGTGTGGTTCGAGGGCTCCAAGCCGGGGAAGGGCAGGCTCGCCAGCGAGCACTTGACCTACGGGGTCCGCGACCAGCAGGACGCCCGGGTGCTGGTGTTGGCCGAGGAGGACTACACGGGCATCAACCCGACCTACCCGGCCGGGACGAACGCCCCGAAGTACGCCCAGCAGTTCGTCGCTGACATTGCGGCCAACGGGATCAAATCGGTGGTCTGGGACGTCGACAAGGACGGCGTGCCGCACGACCTCGGCGTGCTCGGCCATTTCGACGCGGTCGTGTGGTACCTCGGCGACAACCGGCTCACCCAGGATGCCGCCGACGATCCGCTGCAGACCTTTGCCGGTCCGTTCCCCGACTCCCAGGTCGCCGACCGCGAGAAGGACCTGGTGCTGAGCGTGCGGTCGTACCTGAACGAGGGCGGCAAGCTCGTGTACACCGGCGAGACCACCGGCTACTTCGGCCCGTTGCGCGGGGCCAACGGCGGTGGCATCTACTACGGCCTGAAGGGCCACCCGGAACGGCCGTGCGTCATCACCAGCAACCCCCGCGACGACTGCGAGCTGCTGTCGGACGACTTCATGCAGTACTACCTGGGCGGGTACGACCGTTCGGCGGTGGTCGGGCCGACCGGGTTCGCCGGCGACGGCAGTGCCTTCGGCGGGACGAACGTGAACCTGTCGGGGACCGCGAGCAACCCGCTGAACGAGGCGGGCGGCTTCCGGGTCACGAGCGCACTGCTGCCGCCCGCCCAGTTCCCGCAGTTCGCCAGCTCGAAGGGCGGCAACTACGTCGGCGGGGCGTCGCCGTTCCAGCCGGTCGAGGGCCAGTGGTTCATCGCCGGCCCCCACGAGGACAACCTGTACCGGCGACTCACGCGCACCATCGACCTGACCGCGGTCACCGCCGCGCAGGCGCCCACCCTCCAGGCGCAGCTCAACTACAGCACGGAAACCGGGTTCGACCACGTGATCCTGGAGGCCCACACCGCCGGGGCGGAGGACTGGACCACGCTGCCCGACAAGAACGGACGGACCTCGACCCGGGTGCCGACCGAGTGCGAGGTGGGCTACCTGCTGGCGGAGCACCCGTTCCTCACGCACTACCTCACCGGCGGCAACCCCTGCCAGCCCACCGGCACCACCGGTAGCTGGAACTCCCTCACCGGTAACTCCGGAGGCTGGAGGCCGATCGCCTTCGACCTGTCGGCGTACGCCGGTAAGAAGGTGGAGGTGTCGATCGCGTACGTGAGCGACCCGGCCACCGGCGGCACAGGACTGTTCATCGACGACACCAAGGTCACGACCACGGGCGGGACGCTCGATGCCGAGGGCTTCGAGTCCGGGCTGGGCCCGTGGACGATCGCCGGCGCCCCCGCGGGCAGCCCGGGGAACGTCAGCGAGTTCGTGCGCTCCCAGGCGCTGGTCTCACCGGCGGTCGTCACCGGGGACACGATCCTGCTGGGCTTCGGTTTGGAGCAGGTCGCCACCCCGGCCGAACGCGCCACACTGATCGGCAAGGCGCTCGGACACCTGCTCGGCTGATCGATCGAACCGCGAGGGCCCCGGGCGCGTGCAGCGACCGGGGCCCCCGCAGGGTGACGTCCGGGCTCAGACTTCCGGGTCGTGCGCGTCTGCTGATCCGGTTAGCCTGCCGCGCCGAGCCGGCCGTTCGGCGCCGTGCCGGGGAGGAATAGGGGGGAAGGCCTTGAGGTATCAGCGACCGGCGCGCGTCGCCGCGGTGGCGGTGTTGGCAGCGCTTGGCACGGGTGTGCTCGCGTCGGTGTCCGGCGCCGACGAAGCCAGTGAAGGCGTATACGGCACGCTTGAGACGATCGACCCGCTCGTCGGCTTCGATTGGGCGCCGCCCGTTGAGGACGCAGCGGTTGCGCAGGCGGCTGCCAACGGTGCGACCGTCACGGAGGCGCCGTGCACGTTCGGCGATCGGCCGGGAACGCCGGCACCGCAGATCTTCCGGCGTCCGATCCGTACAACCGGTCATCTCGTCGTGACGCCCAGCGGCAACGTGTCCTTTGTCTGCCATGCGGCGGCCAACGCGGGCTCATTCGCCCCGCCCTTGCCTGATCAGGCGATCGTCGTCGATCCCATCCCGTGCTTCCTGCCCGGCGGACGCCGCACGAACGACGCACAGCTCGTGGTGACTCCAAGCTTCCACGTCCACCTGGTGTGCCGCGTGCAGCCGGCGCCATGAGTCAGCCGGGCCGCCGGCATGTCCCAGGAGGAGGGCTCCGAGAATGTCCCCTGTGGGATGGCGTCGTGGCAGGCCAAGCTGCCCGAACGGTCCCGCTACGGGGTCGTGCAGGCGCTCAGGCAGGCGTTGGAGGCCGCGGTGCGGTGGGGCTATCTCCAGAGCAACCCGGCGCGGCAGGCGGGCCGCAACCGTCAGCCCGCGCCCAGGACCGTCCGGCACGTACAGCCGCGCCGAGCTCGACGCGCTCGGGCTCGAAATGCCGCCCGCGTACGCCGCCCTGCCCGCGTTCGCCGCCGCGACGGGGCTGCGGCCGGAGGAGCTGTTCGCGCTCGGGCGCCGCGACGTCGACCGCCGCGCGCGCGTGCTGACCGTGGCGCGCACCATCAGCGACGGAGCCGTGGTCGAGCTGGGCAAGACGGACGGGTCGCGCCGCCAGGTGCCGCTCAGCCGCCGCGCGCTCGGCGCGCTCGACGCGATTCCGCCCAGGCTCGACAGCCCGCTGCTGTTCCCCGCGCCGATGGGCGGCCTCGTCAACCTCGACAACTGGCGCCGCCGCGTGTGGGCGCCCGCCGTCGAGGCCGCGGGCGTCGCCAGGCCGGCTCGCCCGTATGACATGCGCGCGACGTCATCAGCGACGCGCTGCATGCCGGCGTCCCGGTGTTCACGGTCGCGAAGGTCGCCGGCACGAGCGTCCGGATGATCGAGCGCGCCTACGGGCGACTGCTCGACGGCGCGATGGCGGACATCGCCGGCCGGCTCGACGCGCTCGACGACGAGCGCGACCTGGCTGCGGATCGCGGCGGGGAAGTCCAGTAACCCATGGAGCCCGGCTCCTGGCTGTGAGGGCTCGCGGTCGCTGAACGGCTACCGGATTGTCGCCGGTCGCTTGACAGCCCTGAGCGGTGAGCAGAGACTTGCGGGACAGGGCTCGGGAGAGCGTGCACCCGCACAGGAGGGGGATCCAGTGCGATTTTCCGGAGAAGTGCTCAGGCAACGTCGGGTCGGCTGCGCATGCGCCGTCGCGGCGGGCGCGCTGGCCGTGTCTCCGCTCACCGCGGCGGCGAGGCCCGACGGCGGCAGTCCGCGTGCGACGGCCGCAGCGGCTGGGGGAACCGTCTACGGCGGCGTCACCGCGCAGGGCTTCCCCGTCGTGATCGAGACGGCCAAAAACGGGCGCAAGGTCGCCAATGCGACGGTCGGGATCCGCCTCACGTGCACCTCGGGTGCCATCTTCGCCGTGCCGGACGACTACCGGGCTCTGTCGGTGACTAAGAAGCGCAAGTTCAGCGTCTCCTTTGGCCCGGTGACCAACCGCAACGACGACGGCACCACGACGGACGTCGAGGGAAGCATGCGCGGCACGTTCAACAAGGCCCGCACGAAGGTCTCCGGCAAGTGGTCGCTCAAGGCGACCGATCACGCCGCGTCCGGCGCCGTCACCGACACGTGCGACTCCGGGAGCGTCAGCTGGAAGGCGAAGCAGTAGCGGCCACCGGCGATAGCCAGCCTCCGATGTGGAGGCATTGCTGCCGCGTGAGGCATGAGGAGCAGTGCGCGTCGTTTCTCGCGGACCGCTCCTCCCAGGCGAAAACGCAAGCGCGCACGTCCCGGCATCGCTGCATCCAGCGAGTGTCGAGTCGCCTGGAAGGCAGTAGCCCGTGCCTGTTAGGGCGCAGCGACGACGAGGAAGGAGTTGCCGTCGGGATCACGCAGGCGGAACTGCGTGGGGACGCCGGCCAGCGGGGCGCCGCTCCACCACACCACTTCCCCCTCACGAAGTGGCTGCTCGTCCATGTCGAGCCCTTGGGCGCGGAGGGCGGCGAGGTCCGCGAGGACGTGAGCGCTGAAGAGCACCACGCCCGTCTCGATCCCCGCCGGCCGCTCAGGCCGGCTGACGACCAGGCAGAGGTTGGAGCTGCCCTCCGCCGGCGACACTTCGAGCCAGCGCTCTCCGGTCGGGTACGTGAAGTCGTTGACCTTCTGCATCCCGAGAACTTGGACGTAGAAGGCGAGGGCCGCGTCTTGGTCCGTGACCGGGACCGTGATCGTCGCCACCCGCCCGATGTGCGTTCCGCTTTGGGTCATGCTCGTTGAGACTCCGCGCCGGGCGGAAGATCATCGGCCAGGCGCCGACTCCATGTCTGGTGGGCGCAGGAGATTACGCCTGTTGACTGTCGCTTTGCGAGACGCTCGACCTCACGGCCGCGTACTTCGTGCCGCGGCCGGCCTTCATCGACGCTCTGTGGGACGCCGGCGAGCGCGGGGTGCGAGTGCGGGTCGTCGTGCCCGGACCGCACGTCGACAAGCCTCCGCTGCGGGTCGCCGGGCGGGCGGCCTAACGACGCCCTGCTGGGCGCGGGCGTCGAGCCCTACGAGTACCAGCCGACGATGCTGCACGCCAAGACGATGGTGGTCGACGGCGGCTGGGTGACGGTCGGCTCGGTCAACTTCGACAACCGCTCGTTCCGGCTCCACGACGAAGCGACCTGTGCGTGGTATCGGACGCCTTTGCCGAGCAACTGACGGCGCA
>DATDJX010000384.1:0-2006 GCA_036520275.1 Asanoa sp. | reverse complement strand
GCGCCGGGACGGCTACGACCCGCTGCAGGTGTTCATGGCCCTGTTCGAGGGCAAGGAGGCGACCCGCTCCGCCTCCGCCGAGGACCTCGCCGCCCTGCCGATCGACGAGCGCCTGCAACGCCGGATCGTCGACGGCGTCCGCCCGGGTCTTGAAGCCGACCTGGAGGAGGCGCTCGGAGGCCGCAGCGCCCTGGCGATCATCAACGAGGTGCTGCTCGCCGGCATGAAGACGGTCGGCGACCTGTTCGGCGCCGGCGAGATGCAACTCCCCTTCGTGCTGCAGTCGGCCGAGGTGATGAAGTCCGCGGTGGCCCTGCTGGAACCGCACATGGACAAGGCCGACCAGGGCGGCAAGGGCCGCATCGTCCTGGCCACCGTCAAGGGCGACGTGCACGACATCGGCAAGAACCTGGTCGACATCATCCTTACCAACAACGGCTATACGGTCCACAACCTCGGCATCAAGCAGCCGATCGCCTCGATCGTGGAGAAGGCCAAGGAGGTCGAGGCCGACGCCATCGGCATGTCGGGCCTGCTGGTCAAGTCGACCGTGGTGATGCGCGAGAACCTGGAGGAGCTGAACGCCCGCGGCCTGGACGTCTACCCGGTCCTGCTCGGCGGGGCGGCGCTGAACCGCACCTACGTCGAGGGCGACCTGCGGCAGCTCTACAAGGGCCGGGTGTTCTACTGCCGCGACGCCTTCGCCGGGCTCAGGGTGATGGACCAGCTCCGCGAGGAGAAGGTCGCGGGCGTGGCGGTGGAGAAGGAGCCGGTGCGGGCACCACGCGTCGCCGCCAGGGCCGCCGCCCGCGGCCCGGCGCCGGTGCCCGACACCGACGACGTGGCCCGCTCCGACGTGGCCACCGACGTGCCCGTGCCCACCGCGCCGTTCCTCGGGGAGTCGCGGGTGGTCAAGGGGGTCCCCGTCCGCGACATCGCCGCCTACCTGAACGAGTCGGCCCTGTTCCGCGGCCAGTGGCAGCTCCGCCCGACCGGCGGGAAGGACGGCTGGCGCCACACCCTGGAGACCGAGGCACGGCCGCGGCTGCGCGCCCTGCTCGACGAGGCGATCGCCGAGCAGATCCTCCGCCCCGCGGTGGTCTACGGCTACTACCCTTGCAACGCCGACGGCAACGAGCTGATCGTCTGGCGCGACGACGGCAGCGAGTGGCTGCGCTTCGACTTCCCTCGGCAGCGCCGCGACCGGCGTCTCTGCCTGGCCGACTACTTCCGTCCGCTGTCCTCGGGCGAGCGCGACGTGGTGGCGTTCACGGTGGTCACCATGGGCAGGGCAGCGTCCGAGGCGACCGCCCGGCTGTTCGCCGCCGACCGCTACCGCGAGTACCTGGAGCTGCACGGCGTCACCGTGGAGATGGCCGAGGCGCTGGCCGAGTACTGGCACAAGCGCATCCGCGAGGAGCTCGGCATCGCCGACCAGGACGCCGACGACCTGGAGCAGCTGTTCGACCTCGGCTACCGGGGGGCACGCTACTCCTTCGGCTACCCGGCCTGCCCGGACCTCGAGGAGCAGACCAAGATCTTCGAACTGCTCCAGCCGGAGCGCATCGGCGTCGAGCTCTCCGAGGAGTTCCAGCTCCACCCCGAGCAGTCGACCTCGGCGATCGTCGTCCACCACCCCGAGGCGATCTACTTCAACGCCCGTTAGAACGCCGGCGCGGCGTCGATCCCCGGTCGTCGACGAACAGCGTCAGGCCCCGGGTGAGCCCGGCCGTGAAGGACCTGCTGAACTCCTCGGCCCCGGCGGGGTCGGCCCGCCGCCGCCGGCGCGCCGCCATCCTGGCAACGCCGCGCCCGACCGCCGCGACCATCCGCGCGATCACCCGCTTGCCCGCTGGCACGCCGGCGGGAACCGAGACCGGGGTCCCCAGCCGGTCGATGGTGGCCTCGTTCTCTCCGATACCTGCCGCCATGGTCGTCCTCCTCGCTGTCCCGCCGCTTGTGTCGCTTCACCATGCTGGGAGGCGTACCTGGGCGTCTGTGCCAGG
>DATDJX010000383.1:0-3571 GCA_036520275.1 Asanoa sp. | reverse complement strand
TGCGGTTTCGCAACGGCCGTGGCTCGGTCGACCGCCGGATCCGTATCGCGGGGTCGCGCCGCAACGGATCCGCCAAACCGCCGTCCTCCCCAGGCGCGTAGTCGAGCACGCGCTGCCAGAACCGCCTCACCACAGACGGGTTCGCGGATTCGAACACCACGCTCAGGTGCTGCAGCACGGCAGGGTTCGCGGCCAGCCCGAGATCCCGCGCGGCCGCCGACACCGCCTCGGCGTGCTCGTCTGAGTCGAGGCGCACCCGCAGGCCTGTCGCCCGCAGGTCGACCACGATCTCGGCCGGCAGCTCCACGATGCGCCCGGCCAGCGCAGCCCCCTCGATCAGCGAAGGCGCGTCGAACCATGCCGTCGCAACGCCATCGACCACCCGCCAATCCGTTCCGATCTCTGTCATGCCCGGCACTGTAGAGCCCATTCCGGACGATCTCCTTCCGGGTAGTGATCATGTCCCGGCCGGGGCATTGATGGACGCTGTTGGCAGTGCCCCGCGGAGTGGTGGGGTGGAGGGTTGATCTTCGATGTCTACGCGCCGCTGTCGATCGCGGCGGTGGTGTCAGTATCGCCGGTCGGGTTGAGTCGGGCCATGGAGCCCTCGGAGAGGTAGCGGCGTTCGCCTGACTGCCACTCGTCGTGCATGTCGGCCAGGATGGCGCCGACGAGGCGGATGACCGCAGGTTCGTTGGGAAATATCCGCACCACGCGGGCTCGGCGCTTGATCTCCTTGTTAACTCGCTCCAGCGGGTTGGTGCTCCAGATTTGGACCAGTGCGGACGGGGGAACGCGGTGAATGCGAGCACCTCGGTCTTCGCGTTGTCCATTAGGGTGCCGATCTTCGGGAACCGGCCGGCGAGCTGGCCACGGACCTCGTCCCAGCTCGCCGCGACGGTGGCCGGGTCGGGTTGAACGAGGATGGTGCGGAACACGCCCTGCGCCGGCGGCGTGCACTCGATCCCTGCCGGCACTTTCAGTGTATCGGTGGGACAACCCACGCCGGATCGGCCCGAATGATGATTTCTAGCCTCCGTCCCGTACATATGCTCGTCGGGACCGACTCGCAGTCATCCTGGGGAGCACTGTGCCCGACGTCAGAACGCAGGAGATCACCGCCGAACAGCAGGTCGTCGACCGGGTCTATGAGCAGCTCGAAGGGATGCGCGCGCGGGCGAATGAGCTCGCCGGCGAGGGTCATCGGCGGGCAGCGGGCAGGTCGGTCACCGGATTGGTGGAGCGTGACGCGATGCTCCACCGGGCCGCCGCGCAGCTTCGGGCGCTTGACGCCGAAGCGGAAGGCCTCGTCTTCGGCCGGCTCGACTTCGACGACGGCGAGACCTATCACATCGGGCGGCTGGGCGTGCGTGACGATCTGGAACCACTTCTGGTCGACTGGCGGGCGCCCGCCGCCGCACCGTTCTATCGAGCTACGTCGGTAGAGCCGCTCGGCGTGGTGCGCCGCCGGGTCATCATCTGCCGGGGTCCGAAGGTGACCGACCTCGACGACGACGTGCTGTCACCCGACGACGTCGGCGACTTGCGCGTACTCGGCGAGGGGGCGTTGCTGACCGCGCTCCGGCGTTCCCGTGGCCCCCACATGCGCGACATCGTCACCACCATTCAACGAGAACAGGACGTGGCCATCCGCGCGCCCGCCCGGGGCGTCACCCTCATCACCGGCGGGCCGGGGACCGGCAAAACCCAGGTCGCGCTGCATCGGGCGGCGTACCTGCTCTACACCGACCGGGGCCGGCTCACCGACGGCCGCATCCTGGTGGTGGGCCCCTCAACGGTGTTCACCAACTACATCAGCCGGGTCCTTCCCTCGCTCGGCGAGGACAGCGTGCACCTGCGCGCCCTTGGCGAGCTCGTCGAGGGGGTGACCGCCACCCGCCGCGACCGCGCCGAGGTCGCTCAGATCAAGGGCAGCGATCGCATGCGGGACGTGCTGATCGAGCTCACGTGGCAGACGCCGTCGACGGCGCCGGACCGGCTGCGACTCGTGTACGCCGGGCACGTGCTCACGCTCGCAGCGGACGACCTTTCGGTGGCCCGCCGTCGGGTACGCGCCCGCTGCGAAGCGATCGGCACGAAGCCCAACGCCGCGCGAACGCTCGCCTTAGCTGTGCTCCTGGACGCATTGTGGACAAGGGTGGACGGTACGCATCTCGACCGGGATCTGTTCGCCGAAGACGTCGGCGATCGCGGCGAGTTCCGCCGGTTCCTGCAGGCTTGGTGGCCGGTCCTGACACCGACGAAGGTGCTGTCGTGGCTCACCGACGCTGCTCGGGTAGTCGGCCCGGACGCCGGTGTCGCCGAGACGCTGGCCGCCTCGTACCGTGGCCGGACCGATTGGTCCGTGGACGACGTGCCGCTCCTCGACGAACTGGCCGAACTACTCGGCCGGCCGCCCGCCGCACCGAAGTCACCCGAGCCCGAGTGGCGGCTGCGCGAGCTGACCACCGGCACCCGGCGGGTGGAAACCTTCGTCCTCAGCTGCGGTCTGCGGGACGGATGGGAGCTGTACGCGCCCGGACATCCGACGCCGATCGCCCTCGCCGGACCGGCGATCGACAACCACGCCTTCGCCGCCGCCCAGCGCTGGGCCGAGGCCGTCATCCTTCGGGAAGGACACCGGGTGGTCAGTTGGGTGGACGGGTTCGACCCGCATGGCGAGGAGGGCTACGTGCCGGTGCTGGCCGAGCCGCTGCCGGTCGAGGAGCCCGACGACGACTCGCCCGCCGACGACCCCTATCTCCACGTGATCCTCGACGAGGCCCAGGATCTGTCGCCGATGGAGTGCCGGATGATCGCACGCCGCGCTGAATTCGCGTCGATGACGGTGGTCGGCGATCTCGGCCAGGCGACCCATCCGCTGGCCGCCTGTTCGTGGCCGCAACTGCTCAACCGGCTCGGCAAGCGGGAGGTCCGGACGCTGGAACTGCACACCGGATACCGAGTGCCCCGGCTCATTGCGGACTACGCGGCGCGGGCCCTCGCCCCCGGGATCGCACCAACGCGTTCGTACCGGCCCGGCGGCACGCTGTCGGTGCAGCAGGTCGACGACCTACCCGCCGCGGTCAACGAAGCGGTCCGGCAGGCTCCGCCCGACGCGACCGTCGCCGTCATCGCCGCCGACGACGCAGCCGAAGTGCTCGTTCCCCTCATCGACGTGGCTGACGTCACCGTCGTGCCGGCCAGCTTGGTCAAGGGCCTGGAGTACGACCACGTGATCGTGGTGGAGCCGGCCGACATCGTGGCCGCCGAACCCCGGGGCCTCAACCGGCTGTACGTCGCGCTGACGCGAGCCGTCGCAAGTATGCTCGTCCTTCACCAGAAGACGCTGCCCGCCGCCCTACGCGGCTAGGCCTCCCACGTCCGCTTCGCCGTAGCGGCAGGCGCTCTTCAGCCGGGGAGTGAGATGGGGGTCATGCCGCCGGCACGCGGGCGCGGTGGTCCTTGGCGAGGCCGTGGAGCGGGCACGGCTGCCGGGGTTCCCGGGGACACAGGACCCACATGTCCGACGCCGTCGCCTGGTAGAGGCGGTACGGGGACGGCGCGGTCA
>DATDJX010000382.1:0-11111 GCA_036520275.1 Asanoa sp. | reverse complement strand
CCCGTCGAGGTAGGCGAGCACCGCCAGCACGCGCCGGTTGTCGTCGTCGGAGGGCGCCAGCCCGAGCTTGGTGAAGATGCTCGCGGTGTGCTTGCCGACCGCACTCTCGCTAAGGAACAAGCGCTGGCCGATCGCCGCGTTGGACCGGCCCTCCGCCATCAGCCCCAGCACCTCGCGCTCGCGTGGGGTCAGCTTCGAGACGCCCGTGTCGGCCCGCGCGCCGCCGGCGAGCAGCCTGGCCACCACGTCCGGGTCCATGGCGGTGCCGCCGCCGGCGACCCGGCGGACCGCGTCCACGAACTGGTCGGCGTTGAGCACGCGGTCCTTGAGCAGGTACCCGATCCCGCCGGTGCCGTCGGCGAGTAGCTCCCGCGCGTACAGCCGCTCGACATGCTGGGAGAGCACGAGGACGGGCAGGCCCGGGCGTTCGCGGCGGGCGGCGAGCGCCGCCTGTAGGCCCTCGTCGGTCTGGGTCGGCGGGAGCCGTACGTCGACGACCGCCACGTCGGGCCGCAGGCCGAGCAGCGCACGCAGCAGGTCAGGTCCGTTGTCGACGGCCGCGACGACCTCGAAGCCGTGGGCGGTCAGCAACCGTTCGAGCCCCTCCCTCAGCAGGTAGAGGTCCTCGGCGAGGACGACGCGCACGGCACCTCCAGCGTCACCGTCGTCGGCCCACCCGTCGGGCTGTCCACCCGGACAGTACCGTCGAAGGCGGCCAGCCGGTGCCGCATGCCCCGCAGGCCGCTGCCCCGTCCCGGGTCGGCCCCGCCGCGGCCGTCGTCCTCGACCACGGCCCGCAGGGTGCCGCCGTCGTGGGTCAGCGCGATCGTCATCTTCCGCGCCCGCGCATGCTTGACCGCGTTGGCCAGCGCCTCGCTGACCGCGAAGTAGACGGCCGCTTCCACGGGCGGGTCCAACCGGCCCGGCAGGTCGACGACGACGGCGACCGGCAGCGGGGCGTCCAGCGCGAGCGCCTCGACGGACGGGCCGAGGCCGCGCTCCGCGAGCACCGGCGGGTGGATGCCACGGACCAGGTCACGCAGCTCCGCGAGGGCCTTGGCGGAGGTCTCCCGCGCCTCCGCCAGCAGCCGGCGGGCGGCCGTGGGATCGCGGTCGAGAAGCCGCTCGATCGTGCCCAGCGTCATGCCGACCGCGACCAGCCGGGCCTGGGCGCCGTCGTGCAGGTCGCGCTCGATCCGGCGTAGCTCGGCGGCCTGCGCCTCGGTCGCGTCCGTGCGGCTCTGGGTAAGCTCGCGGACCCGCAGATCGAGCCGGGCCTTCTCGGTCGGCGCGAGCAGCCACGACGCCCAGCCGCCATTGACCCGAAGGGCTGTCGGGGCCACGGCGACGCCCACGACCGCGATCGCGAGGCCGAGCAGCAACGCGAGCACCGGATGGTCGCCGAGCACCGGGGCGCTCGGCGCGTCGGGGACGCCGACCAGCGACCAGATCGCGGGCAGCGCGGTGAACCAGAGGCCGTACACGAACGCGCCGAGCGAGGCGAGCAGGACCGCGCCGCCGACCATCGGGTCCAGCGTGACGAACAGGATGTCCCGCCACGTCGCCGGGTCGTGCCAGACCCAGTTCATCCGCAGGTTGTAAAGGGTCCACTGTGGAGTCTTGTAGAGGTGCTTGCCGACCTGGTAGAAGCCGTCGGGCCGGCGCGGCGGCAGCTCCGGATACGGCCGGTACGGCCGCGGCACGGGCGTCCCCGACCACTCCCCCGCCAGGCGGCGCCGCAGGTTGAGCATCGGTCGCATGTTCTGCGCGGCCGTGGGTAGGAAGATCACCAGGCCGACGGCAAACAGCGCGAGCACGATCAGGGACAGCACCGCCCACGCGGCCGACGCCACGGTCAGCAACGCCAGCGCCCCGAGCCGGTAGAGCGCGACGAACCGACCGCGGAGCCATTGCTTGGTCACGCCGGGCGTCGTATCCCGGACGGGACCCAGCAGTGCGCGGGTCCAACCCGCGTGCGCCCGGACGAACGCCGGCGCCACGGCTACACCGGCGACCGCCACGGCCAGCCCGACCGGGACCGCCCACCAGGCGTACGCACCGGTCGCCGCCATGACGACGGCGACGCCGCCGGCCAGCAGGCCCGCGGGCCCCAGCGCGAGCAAAAGCCCGACGACCGGGTTGAGCGCCAACCACAACAGGTCGCGCCAGGTGGCGACGTCGGAGAGCACCCACTCGATGCGCTTCTCCATCCACGGCCACCACCGGTGCTTGTAGAGCTGCCGGTCGCTGCGGAAGAACCCGTCGTCGCCTCGAACGGGCGGCTGGGGCTTGTCGGCGTACGGCCGGCGGACGCCGCCGGCCTCCCGGCGCGCGAGGTCCGGCAGCCACCGGGCCCACGCCATCGGGCCGGGCAGCAGGAACACCATGCCGAGGCCCAGGCCGGGCGTGAACAGCGCGAGGTGGCCCACGAACGACACCGCCGACGCCAGTGCGAGCCCGGCCAGCGCCAGGCCGCGCCCGACGGCGCCGAAACCGCGTGTCACCCACCTCACGCTCCACATCTTCGCCGAGCGGAGGCGCCCGCCGCACTGGGTCCAACCCCGGTGTGCGAGGAGTACGGCTAGCCCCACCCCATTCGGTGCCCAGCGTCATGACGGACGCCCGGCCCGATTCCTAGCGTCGATTGCATGACGACGAACCTCCATCCCGCACTCCGGCTGGCCCGCCTGACGAAGCGCTTCGCCGACACCACGGCGGTCGACGGGATCGACCTCACCGTCCCCGCCGGATCGTTGTTCGGCCTCGTCGGCCCGAACGGCGCCGGCAAGACCACGGCCCTGTCGATGGCGGTCGGCCTGCTGCGGCCGGACGCCGGCGAGGCGCGCATCTTCGGCACGGACGTCTGGCGCGACCCGGTCGCGGCCAAGCGGCTCGTCGGCGTGCTGCCCGACGGCATGGCCATGACCGAGCGGCTCACCGGTCGGGAGATGCTGACGTATCTCGGCCGGCTGCGCGACATCCCGGCGCACGAGCTGCGCCGCCGCGTCGACGAGCTGCTGTCCGTGCTCGAGCTCGACAAGGCCGACCGGACGCTGCTGCTGGGCTACTCGGCCGGCATGCGCAAGAAGATCGGCCTGGCGACCGCGCTGCTGGCCGCGCCCCGCCTGCTCGTGCTCGACGAGCCGTTCGAGGCGGTCGACCCGTTGTCCGCCGCGACGATCCGGGCGATCCTGCGCCGGTTCGTGGCCGGCGGCGGTTCGGTGGTGCTGTCCAGCCACGTCATGCCGCTCGTGGAACAGGTCTGCGACACGGTCGCCGTGATGAACGGTGGGCACGTTGTGGCCGCCGGAGCCATCGACGAGGTGCGGGACGGCCGAAGCCTCGACGAGGCGTTCGTCGCGCTCGTCGGCGCCCGCACCGCCGGCAAGGAGGAGCTGTCATGGTTGGCGTCCTGATGCGGACGAAGCTACGGGTGCTGCGGCACTCGTTCACCGGCACCCGGGCGGCGCAGATGGTCTCGGGCGCCACGGCCGGCGTGCTCGCCGCCGCGGCCACGGTCTGGCTGGTGCTCGCCAACGGCGACCGCGCCGGCGACATGCTGGCCATCGTGCTGGCGTCGTGGGTGATCGGCTGGGTGGTCGGACCGATGATGAGCGGGACCGACCCGGGCATCCGCCGCGAGCACCTCGCGCTCCTGCCGCTCACCCACCGGCAGATCGCAATCGCGCTGTTCGGCGCGGCGCTGGTCGGGATCGGCCCGGCGGTCACCCTGGTCGCGCTGCTGGCGCTGGTCTGCTACGGCGCGGCGTTGGGCGGCACCGCCGCCGCGATGGGGCTGCTGGCGGCAGTGCTCACCGTGCTGCTGGTGGTCGCGCTGTCCAACGTGGTCGTGACCGGCATCGGTGGGCTGCTGCACTCGCGCTGGAGCGCGGCGCTGGCCGCGATCCCATGGGGCATCCTGATCTGCCTCGCCGCGCAGGGCTGGGTGGTCGTCGTGGCCGTCACCGGCGGTCCGGACAAGGGCCTGCCGGCGGCGTTGACCACGGCGCTGCGGGCGATCCCGTCCGGCTGGCCGCTGGCAGCCGTCGAGGCGGCCGGCCGCGGCGACTGGCCCGTCGCCGTCGGCGCGCTGGCCGGGCTGGTCGCGCTGACCGGCGCGGCGCTGCTCGTCTGGGGCCGGCTACTGCGCCGGCCGGTCACGCCGCCCGTGATCCAGCCGGCCGGCGGCCGCGACTGGCAGCCGGCGACCGCCCGGGCGGCCATCGTCGGCAAGGAGCTGCGCACCTGGAGCCGGGACCTCGTACGGATCCACTTCCTTGCCTTCGCGCTGGTGTACGCGGCTACCTACACTCTGCTGCCGCTGCTGATCGGGAGCACCGACTACCTCCCGCTGACCGGCGTGTTCGCGGCGGTGCTGGCGGTCGGTGCGAGCGCCCACCTGTACAGCTCCGACGGGACGGCCCTGTGGCAGACGCTGATGACGCCGGGCGTGGAGCGGGCCGACGTGCGTGGCCGGCAGCTTGCCTGGCTGCTGACCGTCGGGCCGGTAGCCGCGCTGCTGACCGCGGCCGGCGTGGTCGCGAACGGCCGGGCCGAGCTCGCCTCCTGGGCGACCGGCCTCCTCCCGGTCGTGCTCGGCGCGGGTGCCGGTCTGGTCGTGCTGGTCTCGGTGCACGTGCCGATCCGGATCACCGATCCGCACCGGCGCGGCAGCAATCCCGGTCAGGACGGTGGGGCGATCGCCGGGCTGGTCTGGCTCGCGATCGGTGCGCTGGCCGTCCTGTCGGCGCCGGTGCTGGCGCTGCTTGGCCTGGGGCGGGCGCGCCACGACCAGGCGCTGATGTGGACGGCCACGCCGGCCGGCATCGCCATCGGCTGGATGCTGGCGTGGGGCTTCGGCCGCCTGGCGGCGCGGCGCCTGGCTCGCTCGGGCCCAGAGCTGCTGGCCAGGATCGGCACCACCTGAAAGCGGATCCTGCGGGAGACGCGACGGTGGGGGTGCCGCCGGGTGACCGCGCGAGGCGCGTCTCCCGGCCGCCTGGCGGCGGCCGGGACGCTCGCCGGCAGGGTGGACCGGCGCCCGTTTCCGCCGGGATCACCGTCGGTCGTGGAAACCGCCTCTCGTACGTGGTCCGGCACATAGGGTGATCGGTGCCGCGACCGCCGCCGAAGGGGTCGGCCGCACGCCGGATCTTCGGCCGACCGTGTTCGGTATCGCCTGACTTGCCCGGTTTGGACGGCACGGTGGCAAGATCCTGGTGCATACAATTGGCCCGATAAGGAGCGATTACCGGGAAAGGAAGCGCGTGGTCCGGCGGGCGGTCATCCTGATGTACGGCCTGGGGACGGCGGCCTGGAGCGTCGTCTACTTCGCGTCGGCACGCGCCTCCGCAACCGCCTGGGCCGCTGTCGGGGTCGGCGCCGCGGCCGCCATCCTCCTCGGCGTCCGGCTGAACCGACCCCGCCGGAGCGGACCGTGGCTACTGCTCGCCGCGGCGATGCTGGCATACGCCGCGGGCGACCTGTCGTTCCACCTGTTGGGCCAAGGGCCGGACCGGGTCCCGGCGCAGTACCTCGACGAGATCTTCTACGCGTTGATGTTCGTGCTGCTGACGGCCGGTCTGCTGCGCCTCGCCGGCGCAGGGGCCGCCGCCCACGACCGGGCCGCGCTGATCGACGCGCTGGTGTTGCTGGTCGGCGTGGGCCTGCTCGTCTGGGTCTTCCTGGTGGAGGCCAATGCCAGCCGGCCGGAGCTGACGGTGGTCGAGAAGGCCACCGCGGTCGCCTATCCGCTGGCCGACGTGGCGATCTTGGCCATGGTGACCCGCCTGGTAACCGCCGTCCGATGGACACGGGCGATCACCCTCCTCACCGCCGGCGCCGCCGGGCTGCTGGTCTCCGACGTGATCTACCGGATCGACCGGCTGCAGGGCACCTGGACCGACGGCGGCCCGGTCGACCTGGGCTGGCTGGCCTTCTACTTCTGCTGGGGCGCCGCGGCGCTGCATCCGACCATGCGCGAGATCACCGAGCCGCGGACCGGCCGGCAGCGGCCGACGACCGCACCGCGCCTCGCGCTGCTGGCCCTCGCCTCGCTCATTCCACCGGGCATCCTGCTCTTCGAGGCGAGCCGGTACGGGCCCGTGCGGCACGGTGCGGTCATCGCCGTCACGTCCGTGGCGATGTTCCTGCTGGTGCTGATCCGGTTGGCGGGGGTCGCCGGTGAGCTGCGCGAGCAGATCGGCCGCGAACGCGGGTTGCGCGACGTCACCGCGGCGCTGGTCGCCGCGACCGACACCGTGGGCATCACCAACGCCCTGCACGACGGGGTACGGCGGCTCCTGCCACCCGGCACGCCGTACGAACTGCTGCTCCTCACCCCGGACGGCGCGGGCGGCTCCGCCGCAAGCGGCGACTGGAAGTTCGGCCGCCCGCGGCCGGCGCTGGTGCCGACGGCCGCGCTGCCGACCGCGGTGGCCGACCGTCTCCGGCCGGCCGAGCTGACCCTCGCCTGCCCCCTCGTGCTGTCCGAACGCCTCGGTGGCAGGACCGACCTCGGCGTGCTGCTGGTGTCCGCGCCGCAAGCCGGCCTCGCCGCCGCGCGCGACCCGATCGCCGTGCTCGCGTCACAGGCCGCGCTCGCCATCGACCGGGTCATCCTGAGCCGCGAGCTGATCCGGCACAACAGCGAGGAGTACTTCCGCGCCCTCGTGCACAACGCCGCCGACGTGATCCTGATCGTAAACGACGACAACACCGTCCGGTACGTGAGCCCGTCGGCCGCCGCGGTCTTCGGCGCCGCCGACCTCGCCGGCATGCCGCTGCTCGACCTGGTCGACGAGCGCGACCGCGCCGCGGCGCGGCGCACCCTCGCCGGCATCCGGGTCGGCGGCACGGTCGCGGCGGAGGGCGGCGACACCGACGACTGGACGGTGCTGCGCCGCGACGGCGGAAACCCGGTGCAGGTCGAGGTCTCCTGGCGGAACCTGCGCGACGACCCGGCCGTACGCGGACTCGTGGTCACCCTGCGTGACGTCACCGAGCAGCGCCGGCTCGAACGGGAGCTGACGCACCGGGCCTTCCATGACGCGCTCACCGGACTCGCCAACCGCGTGCTGTTCGCGGAGCGGGTGCAGAACGCCCTCGGTGCCGCCAAGGCCAGCGGCGACGTGATCGGCGTGCTGTTCATGGACCTCGACGACTTCAAGGTGGTCAACGACACGCTCGGCCACGAGTGCGGTGACCAGTTGCTGGTCGCCGTCAGCCGGCGATTGACCGAGGCGCTGCGCCACCACGACACCGCGGCCCGGCTCGGCGGCGACGAGTTCGCCGTGCTCGTCGAGGACGCGCACGACGTCGCCGACGTCGAGGACGTGGCCGCACGCATTGCCGCGGCGCTGCGCGAGCCTTTCGTGATCGGCGGCCAGCTGGTCAGTTGCGCCGCGTCCATCGGCGTCGGCACCAGCGCGGACGCCGCCGACGGACCGGAGCTGCTGCGCCAGTCCGACCTCGCGCTGTACGTGGCCAAGAGCGCCGGCAAGGGTCAGTGGCGGCGTTACCAGCCCGACCTGCACACCGCGATCGTGGAGCGGCTCGAACTGCGGGCGGATCTCGACCAAGCGGTCCACCACGACGCGTTCTTCCTCGAATACCAACCGATCGTGGCGTTGGGCGACGGACACACGGCCGGCTTCGAGGCCCTCGTCCGCTGGAACCACCCGAGGCGCGGGCGGTTGCTGCCCAACGCGTTCATCGACGTCGCGGAGGAGTCCGGCCTCGTCGTGCCGATCGGCGAGTGGGTCCTGCACACGGCCGTCGCGGCGGCGGCGCGCTGGCAGGAGGCCCGGCCGGACCGGCCGCCGTATGTCAGCATCAACGTCTCGGCCTGGCAGTTCCGCTCCCCCGGGTTCATCGGGTTGGTCGCGCGCGAGCTCGCCCGGGTCGGGCTGCCGCCCGAATGCCTCATGCTGGAGATCACCGAGAGCCTCCTGCTGCGCGACGACGACCAGGTCTGGGACGACCTGACCGAGCTGCGGCAGATCGGCGTACGGGTCGCGATCGACGACTTCGGCACGGGGTACTCATCGCTGTCGTACCTGCGACACGTCCCGCTTGACGTGCTCAAGATCGACCGGCTCTTCACCGGAACGATCGCATCGTCTGCGCAGCAGCGAGCGCTGGTGGACGGCATCGTCCGGCTCGCGCACACCCTGGGCCTGCAGGTGGTCGCCGAGGGGATCGAGACGCCTGCCGAGCGCGACCTGCTCGGGCACATCGGCTGCCCGTACGGCCAGGGGTTCCTATTCGCCCGCCCGATGCACGCCGACGACACGGAGCGCTGGCTGCGGCGCGCCGAGGCGGGTCAGAGGGTGACAGTACGGCCCTCGCGGTAGGCGGTCTCCGCGGCGGTCAGGACGGCGACCACCTCGCGTCCGAAGTGGACACCGAGGCCCTCGCCGCGGGCGAGCAAATGGTCGATCGCGCGGCCGAACGCCGCGGCGGCCGGGTCGCCGCGGTCCGGCACCAGGCGGGTGCCCGGCTCGCCGAAGAGCTCCAGCCGGAAGAGCTCCTGGGGTGCGTCGAGGGTGAGCGAGAACGTGCTCACCGCGCCGCCGGCGTGGCGCAGCAGGAGATGGGTGGTGCTCCGCGGGCCGGCCATCGCCGCCACCTCATCGACCGGGCCGAGCACCGGCGCCGTCACCGACAGCGCGTGCGGGCCGATGTCCCAGAGGCCGCCGTGCACCTCGCGCCACGCGGAGTCCTTGTAGGGACTGTCGGGCCGGAAGATCGAGCCGAACATGAGGATCCGCGACCCATGCCAGCCGACCTCCGCGGCCGCGTCGTCGAGGAACCCGTTGATCGACGGCTGGAAGCGGTTGGTGAAGAAGATGGTCGAAGCGACTCCGCTGTCCTCGACCGCCCCGACCACCCGGTCCGCGGCCGTGAGGTCAAGCGCGAGCGGCTTGTCGAGCAGCAGGTCCTTGCCGGCCCGGGCGGCTCTCTCGGCGATGCCGGCCTGGACATCGGGCGGCAGCGACACCGCGATCGCGTCGACGTCGGCGATCAGCGCGTCCACGTCGTCGTAGGGCCGGGCCCCGAACCGATCCGCGAGCCTCGCCGCCTTGGCCGGGTTGCGGCCCCACACGCCCACAAACTCGACATCGGGATGCGCGAGCAGGGCCGGGCCTTGCGTCTCGGCCGCCCAGTAGCCGGTGCCGAAGAGTCCGAACCGCGTGGTCACGCGGTCAGTCTGCCAGCACGCTGTCCAGCCATCCCGACACGGCCCGCCGCCACCGGTCGTCGGGAAGATCCGCGGGTGGGTACGGTGATCCGGTGAACGGCACGCTGTCGGTGGTGACGATCGTCCTCTCGCTTGCGCTCGCCGCCTGGGCCGCGGTCACCGCCGCCCGCAACCGGCCGCCGGACCGCGGCCACCTCCTCGGCCTCGCCGTGGTCGAGGCCTCGATCGTCGCGCTGCTCGGCGCCGCCGTCGCGTCGGTCGCCACCGGCGGGCGGCCGGCCAGCGCCGGCACGTTCATCGGCTACGTGGTGACGATACTGCTCCTGCCGGTACTCGGCGCGGTGCTCGCGCGGCTGGAGCCGACCCGCTGGGGGGCCGGGGTCGTGGCCGTGATCGGACTCACCGTGCCGGTGCTGGTGCTGCGCCTCCAGCAGACCTGGTCGGCGGCGACGAGTGGCTGACACACTGCGCCGCGGCCCGGGCCGGATCCTGGTCGTGGTGTACGGCATCTTCGCGCTCTCGGCCGGGGCGCGGGCGGCGGTGCAGATCGCGACCAAGTTCGACGAGGCGCCGTTGGCCTACCTGCTGTCGGCCTTCGCGGCGGCCGTCTACCTCGTGGCGACGGTCGCGCTGCTGCGCGGCGGCACGGTGTGGCGCCGGGTCGCGCTGGCGTCATGCTCGATCGAGCTGATCGGCGTGCTCACCGTCGGCCTGCTCACCCTGTTCGACACGGCGGCGTTCCCGGACGACACCGTGTGGTCGGACTTCGGCAAGGGGTACGGATACGTTCCGCTGGTCCTGCCGATCCTCGGCCTGTGGTGGCTCGTCTTTGTCGGCCGCCGCACGAGGGCGGGCAACGCCCGCTAGACCGCGGGGCCACCCGTCACGTACAGCACCTGTCCGTTGACGAAGCCGGCGCCCTCGCTCACCAGGAACGAGATGGCGTGGGCGACGTCCTCGGGCTGCCCGACCCGCCGGACGGCGATCTGCTCGGCGCCCATCTTCTGGAACGTCTCGAAGTCGACGCCCATCCGGGCGGCGGTGGCCGCCGTCATGTCGGTCGCGATGAAGCCGGGCGCCACCGCGTTGGCGGTGACGCCGAACGGGCCCAGTTCGATGGCGAGCGTCTTCGTGAAGCCCTGCAGCCCCGCCTTGGCCGTCGAGTAGTTGGCCTGGCCGCGGTTGCCCAGAGCCGAGGTGCTGGACAGGTTGACGATCCGGCCCCACTTCGCTTCGACCAGGTGCGCCTGGACGGCCCGGGTCATGAGGAACGCGCCGCGCAGGTGCACGCCCAGCACGGCCTCCCAGTCATCGTCGGTCATCTTGAACAGCAGGTTGTCGCGGATCACGCCGGCGTTGTTGACCAGCACGGTCGGGGCGCCGAGTTGCGCCGTCACGCGCGAAACCGCGGCCTCGACCGCGGCCCGGTCGGACACGTCGGCGCCGACGCCGAGCGCCGTCCCACCGAGCGACGTGATGGCCTCCACAGTGGACGAGGTTGACCCCTCGTCGAGGTCGACCACTGCGACCGCGAGCCCGTCGGCCGCGAGCCGCCTGGCCGTCGCCGCGCCGATGCCCCGCGCCGACCCCGTCACGATCGCCACGCGCTCCGCCATGCCGCAAACCTTAAGCCTTCAGTCCGGTTTGGGCGCGGGTGAGCCGACGATCACGGCGCCCGTGAAGCCTCATCGGCGCCGTCAGCGACGCCATGATCCTCGGGGTGGGATCATCCGCCGGCGTTGCGGGACAGCCGGATCCAGCGGTAGCCGTAAGGGCCGAGCTCCAGCTTGTCGAGCTTGCCCACCGGCTCGTACTCCCGGTCGGCCAGCACGTCGTTGGGCAGGTCGGCCTCGGACTCCAGGCTGCTCAGGTCGACGGTCGCGTCGGCGGTGCCGAGGTTGTGCAGGAA
>DATDJX010000381.1:0-5830 GCA_036520275.1 Asanoa sp. | reverse complement strand
CGGCGTCCAGTAGACGAGGCGGACCCGGCCACCGGCGCAGACGGCGGTCACGCTGCCGCCCAACGAGGTCGCGGTGCGCTCGACCGGTCGTTCACCGCCTGGCGACCCGACCTCCGTCGCCGCTCCCGTGCGCGCGGTCGGCGAACCTGCCGTCGACGGCGCGACGACCGGCGGCGGGCGGCTCGGACCGGGCGCCGATCCGTCGGGCGTCGCGGTGGGTCCAACCGTCGCCGCGATGTCGCCGTCGGCGGACTGGCGCGCCTCGCGCGTCAGGTCGCCGCCGACGACGGACAGGGCCAACAGGCCGACCGTCACCGCCACCGCGGCGCCGGCGCACCAGGCCAGCACGCTGACCACCACGGGGCGAAGCCGAACCACGCGGGCATGGTCTCACGACCCGCCGCCCAAGCGTACGGGTCGGCACCCCATCGCGATGCCGCCACCGGTGCGCTACGTTCACACCCGTGGCCCAGCTCCTCCTCGTGGAGGACGACGCGGAAATCCGTCGAACCCTGATCCGCGCGCTGACCCAGATGGGACACGTCGTGACCAGCGCCGCGGCGGGAGCGGCCGCGCTGCGCAGGGTCGTCGAGCTGGCGCCCGATCTGGTGATCCTCGACCTCGGGCTGCCGGACATGGACGGGTACCAGGTGCTCGAGGCGTTACGGTCGATCAGCCTGGTGCCGGTCGTGGTCGCGACCGCGCGCACCGGCGACCGGAGCATCATCCGGCTGCTGGAGTCGGGTGCGGACGACTACATCGTCAAGCCGTTCGGGGCGGCACAGCTCGACGCCCGCATCCAGGCCGTGCTGCGCCGCGCGGACGGCCGGCACGCCCCGGCGATGTACGTCATCGGCGGCCTGCGGCTGGACGAGTCGAGCCGCGAGGCCACCCTCGACGGCCTCCCGCTGCAGCTGACGCCGCGCGAGTTCGACCTGCTCAGCTACCTCGCGGCCCGGCCCGGCACCGTGGTTTCCCGGCGGGAGCTGCTCACCCACGTGTGGCGGCAGCCGCCGGGCGGCCCGGACGAGACCCTCGACGTGCACATCTCGTGGCTGCGCCGCAAGCTCGGCGAGGACGCCCGCAACCCGAGGTATCTGCAGACCATTCGCGGCGTCGGCGTGAAGGTGGTCGCGCCCGTCGCCGGGCCGGCCGACCGCTGATCCGGTGCGGATCCGCCTCGGCCTGCTCGTCGGTGCGACGACGTCGCTCGTGCTCGTCGCGTTCCTGGTGCCGCTCGCCCTGCTCGTGCGCGCGACGGTGGCCGACCGGGCGATCACCGCGGCGGTGCTCCAGGCGCAGGGCCTCGCCCCGCTCGTGGCGACCCTCGACGCGCCCACCCTCGCGGTCGTCGTCGACCGCACGAACGCCCAAGGTCGGTACCCGGTGACCGTGTTCCTGCCCGACGGGACGCTCGTGGGCGCACCGGCCGCCCGCTCCCCGACGGTCGCGTCCGCCTTCACCGGCCGGAGCATCACCGCGGAACTCGACGGCGGGCGGGAGATCGTGGTGTCCGTCGCGGGCCTGCCGGCCGGGACAGCGGTGATCCGCACGCACATCACCGCGGCACAGCTGCGCGCCGGCGTGGGCCGGGCGTGGCTGGTGCTCGCGCTCCTCGGGCTCGGTCTCCTGGTCGTCAGCGTGGTCGTCGCCGACCTGCTCGCACGGGCGATCACGCGTCCGCTCGCGGCCGCGGCGGGCGTCTCCTTCCGGCTCGCGCGCGGCGACCTGGACGCCCGGGCCGCGGACCGTGGCCCGCTGGAGGTCCGCCAGGTCGCCACCGGCCTGAACCTGCTGGCGAGCCGGATCTCGGAGCTGCTCGCACAGGAGCGGGCCGCGGCGGCGGATCTGTCACATCGCCTGCGGACGCCGTTGACGGCACTGCGGATCGACGTCGAGTCGCTCACCGCCGGCCCGACCCGGAGCCGGCTCAATGCCGACCTCGACGCGGTCGACCGGACGGTCGACCACGTCATCCGGGAGGCCGAACGACCGGTGCGCGAGGGCGTGGCGGCGGCCTGCGACGCCGCCGGGGTGGTCGCCGAGCGGGTCGCGTTCTGGTCCGTGCTCGCCGAGGAGGAGGGGCGACGCATGACGGTGGCGATGGCGCCCGGGCCCGTCGCCGTACGGCTCAACCGCGACGACCTGTCGGTGTGCGTCGACGCGCTGATCGGCAACGTCTTCGCGCATACGCCGGAGGGTGTCGACTTCGGCGTCCGGCTCGTCGCTCGCCGCGGCGGTGGCGCTCGCCTCGAGGTCGGCGACGAGGGCCCCGGCATGCCGGGCGGAGTGCTCGATCGCGGGTCGAGCGGCGGCGGCTCGACGGGCCTCGGCCTGGACATCGTCGCCCGCGCGGCGGCGAGGTCCGGCGGCTCCATGACCCTGGGCACGAGTGCGTCCGGCGGCGCGGCCGTGCTGGTCGACCTCGGCGCACCCCGGTGACCGTCGTCACTCGTCCCCCGGCGGGTCGTCGCCGCCCGGGACCGTCATGGCCGGCGCGGTCGGCGCGGGAACGGGCGCCGGCGCGCCACCGGCCTGCGGACGCGGACCCGGGGTCGGCGCGGTGCCGGCCTTCGCGCCGGTAGCGGCACTGCCCATTCGGGCCGTTCCCGCAGCGCCGCCCGCCCTCCCGGGGCCCGCCGACGGACGCTGGTCGGCCGTCGGTGCCTCGGAGACGCCGTCCACGGCCGCCGGCCCGGGGGCGGAGCCGCGGTCGACGGAGGCGGCGATCCCCGCGGCCACGGAGCCGGTCATGACCGTGAGTCCGATCGCCAGGATGGCGAGACCCTTGCCCCGCGCCGACGGTGCGTCAGCCATCTGCCGTTCCTCCCTCGCCGCCGGCGCGCGCCGGCAGTCGGTCCGACCGGTAGCACCGGCCGTCCTCGGTGACCACGCCGCATTCGTGTCCGGGCAGGGCGGCGAGCCACCGGAGGCCGCCCTCCCCCATGGCGACCGCCGCGGTGGCGTATGCGTCCGCCACGGCAAGATCGCGGCCAACCACCGTGACGGAGCGCAGCCCGTCCGCCGGACGACCGGTCCGCGGGTCGACCACGTGCCGGCCCCGCTCGTAGGTCCCCGACGTCGCGACGGCGAGGTCGCTCCCGGTCAGGACCCAACACAGCCGGTCCGCGCGCCACGGATGGCGGACCCCGATCTCCCACGCGCGTCCCGGACCCGGCCGGCCGCGGGTCTGGATGTCGCCGCCCGCGTCGACGAGATGGTCCACGGCGCCCGCCGCGGTGAGGCGCTCGGAGGCGACCTGGACGGACCATCCCTTGACGTAGCCGGACGGGTCGAGCGTCGCGCCGGCGTACGCATCGAAGTAGCCGTCGGTGGACCGCCAGAGGTCGGCGCAGCGCTCCAGGACCTCGCGCACGTCGGGTGAGCACCGCGACAGGTCCACCTCGCCGCGGCCGAGCCGACTGATCTCGCTGTCCGGACGGTAGGTGCTGAACCGCCGGTCGACGTCGGCCAGCCAGGCGAAGGTCGCGTCGATCAACCGGTCCGCCTCGCCGGGCGGGCAGGAGTCGCCCAGCTCCACCGTCGCCACCGTGCCCATTACCGCGACCGAGCGGCGCGAGACCGTTGCCGTGCGCGTCATGTCAGATCCGGCCGATCGCGGAGCGCAGCGACTGCTTCCACGCCTGGCTGCTGTACGTCGCGCCGCTGACGTTGCCGACATCGGCGCTCTGCGCGGCCAGCGCCTGCGGAGTCAGCGTCGCCACCACGGCCCCGGGTCGGTTCGAAACCTGGATCGTGGCGATGCTGTCGACGTGCGTCCCTCTCACCACGATGCTGACCTGCATGTTGCCGAAGCCGCTCGCGGGGAACGCCGCTCCGGTGATCGTCCGGCGAGCCGCCGGCGGCGCCGCGGTGGTCGTCTTCGGCGCCGGCGCGGAGCCCGTCGCGCGCGGCCCGGCGGTTGCCGTCGTGCCCGGCGGTCGGGTCGACCGGCCGGTGGGCGCGGGGGACCGCTTCGCGGGCGTCGTCGGCTTCGTGGCCGCCGTCGTGGCCGGCTCACCGGGCCCCGGCGCGGCCGTGGGCGTCTCGGCGACGGTTCGTGCCGGGCCGACGCCGTTGGCCTTGACGCCCAGCAGCAGCGCGGTGCCGAAGGTGGCGCCGGCTAGCCAGGCGAGGGCACGTCTCATGCGGCGAACGACTCCCGGGTCCGCTAGAGCTCGAACGGGTCGACATGGATCTGTCGGCGGGACACCCGGAGCGTTCGCAGGGCGGACTGCGCGCTCCGGACGAGGCCTTCCGGGCCGCACAGGTAGACGTCCCGGCGATGTATGTCCGGCACGAGCCGGCGCAGGCCGTGCGGTGAGATCACGCTGCGCGGTCCCGGATCGTCGCGCGCACCGATGACGTACACGACCGAGGCTCCGCGCGCCTCGGCCAGGTGCTCCAGCTCGCCGCGGAAGATGAGGTCCGCGGCGCGGCTCGCCCGGTAGACGACGACCGCGCCCGGCGGCAGGTCCTCGAGGATCGCCCGGATCGGCGCGATGCCGCTGCCGCCGGCGATGAGCAACGCGCGGTGCCGCACCCGGTGCTCGGCCGTGAACACACCGGACGGACCGGTCACCAACACGCGCGCGCCGGGGCGTAGGGCGCGGAGCCGTCTGGTATGGTCGCCGACCGCCTTGATCGTGAGGCGGAGCCACTCGCCGTTGGGCGCCGCCGACAGCGAGAACGGATGGGCCTGCGCCCACACGCCCCGGTCCAGGAAACGCCACCGGAAGAACTGGCCAGCCTTGGCCTCCAGCTCGTCGAGGCGTCGCCCGTGCACGTAGATGGAGAAGGTGTCGGCGCTCTCCGGGACCACCGCCGCGACCCGGAGCCGGTGGCGGGCGTTCAGCCGCCACGGCGCGAGGACCCGACCCCACGCCAGGCAGGCGATCACCACGACGTACAGCGCCGTCCAGAAGCTGCGGCCCAGGCCGGGCGCGGACAGCTCGCGGCCGAGCGCGAACAGGTGCCCGTAGCTGAGCAACAGCACGGCGTAGCTGACCAGGTGCAGGACGTGCCACGCCTCGTACGGCAGCGCCTCCCGGACGGCGCGCACCGCGAGCAGGCCCACGCCCACGAGGACGCCCGTCGCGACGAAGGCGCTGATCATGTCCTCGTAGGTCGTGAGCCGCCACAACTCCCGCAGGACGGACAGGCCGTCCATCCGCGCGTAGCCCACCGTGGTCAGGACGACGTGTGCCACCACCACGACGACCAGCACCCCGCCGAGGTCGCGGTGCCAACCGACGATGTCGTTCGCGGCGACCTTCCGCTCGAGCGGCCCGACCCGGCTCATGAGCAGGACCTGTGCGAGAAGCAGGTAGCCGCCCAGCAGGCCGGTGATCCGGCCGGCCTCGGTCAGGGCGGCCGGCGGCCCGTCGACCGCGCCGCCGGGGGTGTCCCGCCACCAGAGCCACATGCCGACCGCCAGCAAGGCCCAGAACACCAGCAGGAGGAACCGTCGGGACCGTCGGTTGGCCGGCGACCGAGCAGCGGACCGGACGGCGCGGTGCCCGGAATCGTCGTCGGTCGCCGGGGAATCGGACCCTCGCGGACGCGGCACGGCGACGGCGCCCCACCGTGCATCGTCCGCGAGCGGGAGGTTCACAACCACCGTTGCTACCAGCATGCTCCCGTTCCGGACAGGCGCCGCGACCGCTCTTGAGGATTCTTAGCGCCGCCGTTAGGTCTCTCTTAAGGTTCGGCCTCGCGAACGCCGTCGTCGGCGACCGTCAGGAGGCGGGATCCTGCATGCCGATCGTCCCGGTGCTGGCCCGGCATCGAGCTGGCAGAACACACGTGACGGCTCACGGCACCGTGGCGA
>DATDJX010000380.1:0-2441 GCA_036520275.1 Asanoa sp. | reverse complement strand
GCAGCGGGCCACGCCGCTCGCCGCCCAAGCGCTCACGCGCACCGACGCGACCGGCTGCCCGCGCGACCGCGGCTCCAACGTCCGGGTCAACCAGGACTGCCAGAACCTCACCGACCCCGACCTCGCGGGTCGCGGCGAGGCGCAGAACGAGACCGCCGTCGCGCAGGACCCGAATGACAGCGGCAACCTCCTCGGCGCCGCCAACGACTACCGCCGCGGGGACAGCTCCTGCTACACGTACCACTCGTCCAACGGCGGCCGCAGCTGGCAGGACTCGACGGTGCCGGCGAGCTTCACTCGCGGGACCGCGTTCAGCGCCAAGCCGCGCAAGTACTGGCAGGCCGGCGGCGACCCGACCGTCGCCTGGGACACCCGCAGCAACGCGTACCTGACGTGCCTGTTCTTCGACCGCGGTGAAGCGGTCTCGCAGAACCCGGACGCCTCGAGCGCGTTCTATGTGTTCCGCTCCACGGGCACCGGCGGCGCGTCGTGGAACTTCCCCGGCCGCCCCGTCGCCGAGTTCAGCGATCCGGCGGGTGAGGGACTGGTGCTGCTCGACAAGGAGTACATGGCGATCGACACCAGCCGCGCGAGCCGCTTCCGCGACCGCATCTACGTGAGCTGGACGCTGTTCGACGCCGACGGAACGTCGAACATCTACCTCGCCTACTCGAGCGACTACGGCGAGACGTTCAGCGACCCGACGCTGGTCAGCGGCGACAACCCGGACGTCTGCACGCTCGACTTCGAGCTCCCGACGGGCTCGTGCAACACGAACCAGTTCTCGCAGCCGTTCACGGCGCCCGACGGCACGCTGTACGTGGCCTTCGACAACTTCAACACCACCGGCGAGCCCCGCGGCGGCGACGACGACGAGGGCGGCGACAGCCTGCGGGCCGCCCCGGCGGAGGACAACCGCGCGCAGATCCTGCTCGCCCGCTCGACCGACGGCGGCGCGTCGTTCTCCACGCCGGTCAAGGTCGCCGACTTCTACGACCTGCCCGACTGCGAGACCTACCAGGGCGGCAACGGCGCCGGCTCGAGCTGCGTGCCGGAGAAGGGTGACACCACCAACTCGTTCTTCCGCGCCGCCAACTACGCCTCGGGCGCCGTCGACCCGCGCGACGGCGACGTGCTCGTGACGTTCGGCTCCTACATCAATCGCCACTCGAAGGAGAGCAACGGCTGCGTCCCGACGGGGTTCAACGAGGACACGGCCCTGCCGCTCTACGACGGCGTGAAGACGGCCGGCGCCTGCAACAACGACATCGTCGTGAGCCGCTCGACCGACCGCGGGCGCCACTTCAGCGGCGCGACCACCGATGTCCGGAACCTCCCGACTGCCCGCGACGACGACCCGCGCGCCGACCAGTGGTTCCAGTGGGCCGACTTCGACCGCGCGGGGCGCCTGGCCGTCTCGTTCTACGACCGTGCCTACGGGAACGACGAACGGACGGGCTTCTCGGACTACAGCCTGTCCGGCAGCCGCAACAGCAGCGACTTCGCGACCGTGCGCGTGACGACCGGCTCGATGCCGCCGCCGACCGAGTTCGCCGGCACGTTCTTCGGCGACTACAGCGGGCTGAGCGCCGACGAGGCGGCGCACCCGATGTGGAGCGACACCCGCGACCCGGAGCTCTTCGCCTGCGGTTCACCGCCCGCCGTCTGCACGATGCCGGCGACGAACGCCGCCGTCGCGAACGACCAGAACATCCTCACCCGGACGCTGGCGGTGCCGCTGCCCTAGCCGCTGGTCAACACGGCGACCAGGCCCGGGAAGCGGGCCTCGAGATCCTCGCTGCGCAGCGAGATCAGCCGCGCGGTGCCCTCGGCGCGCGTGCGCGTGACGCCCGCTTCCCGCAGCAGCCGGAGGTGGTAGGAGCCGGTCGACGCCGGGATGTTGAGCGCCGCCTGCAGGTCGCCGCAGCTGTGCTCGCGGCCGTCGGCCACCAAGCGCACGATCGCGAGCCGAACCGGGTCGCCGACCGTCCGCATGATCGTCGCGAGGTCGAGCGTCGCGACGTCGGGGTGGCGGATCTTGTCGGGAGCGATCGGGGATGCGGTCACTTGCGGGGCATGGTACAACTTCTGAAGTTCCATGAGTTTGGAAATATAGAAGAGAGAAGGTCCTCCCCGTGACCACGACAAAGCTCTCCCAAGGCGCTGCCTACGCCCTCGCCGCCTCGGTGATCGGCCTGGCGCTGTTCGCGTCGGTCACCCCGTCGCCGCTGTACGGCACCTACGCAGACCTGTGGGGGTTCTCGCCCGCGGTGCTGACGCTGGTCTTCGGCACCTACGCGTTCGGCGTGCTCACGACGCTGATCCTCGCCGGCCGGGTGTCCGACGACGTCGGCCGCCGGCCCGTGCTGCTCGTGGCCCTCGGATCGCTGCTCGTCACGACGGTGGTCTACATGCTCGCCCAGTCGGTCGTGTGGCTGTTC
>DATDJX010000379.1:0-5676 GCA_036520275.1 Asanoa sp. | reverse complement strand
CATCTCTACCCGGACGCCCAGGGCTCCTACATCGCCCACAACGTCATGGACCGAAACGGCGGCGGCGTGATCTTCGCCGGGGAGGCGGCCGGCGGCGAGTACTCGCAGAACTATGCCTCGAGCGGGAACGTCGTCGAGAAGAACGTGATCTCGAACTCGATGCAGACCTCGAACGTCGAGTCATGGTGGGGCGGACCGTCGGGGACCGGGAACGTCGCTAGGAGCAACTGCGTCTGGAATGGCCGCGCGGGCAACGTCTCCACCTCCGACGGCGGCTTCACCTCGACCGGCAACCTGGTCACGGACCCGCGCTACGCGGCCCGCATGTCGAACGACTTCCGGCTCGGCTCGGCGCAGTGCCTCCAGCTCGTCGGCTACGACACCGCCGCCAAGCTCGCCGGCGGCACGCCCACCCCGCCGCCCGACACGACTCCGCCGCCGGACACGACTCCGCCGTCGGTGGCGTGGGTGAGCCCCCTGCCGGGCTCGACCGTGGCCGGGCTGCTGTCGGCCTCCGCGTCCAGCTGCCTCGTCTCCGCCACCGACAACCTCGCCGTCACCCGGGTTGCGTTCACCGTGGACGGCTCGCCGCTGGCCACGGATCTGGCGTCGCCGTTCGGCTGCGACTGGGACACGCGCACCGCAAGCGACGGCACCCATACGCTCGCCGCGAGCGCGTCCGACGCGGCGGGCAACTCGGCGCTCGCATCGACTCAGGTCACGGTGGCGAACGGCGCGCCGGTCAACACCGCGCCGACCGTCGCCCTCGCGGCGCCGGCGGATGGCGCCACCGTGGAGCGGACGTTCGGCGCCGCCGCGAACGCCAGCGATGACCGTTCGGTCTCGAAGGTCGACTTCAAGCTCGACGGGGCGATGCTGTCGACGGACACGACCGCCCCGTACAGCGCGTCGGTTTCGATTCGCAGCAAGAAGAAGCTCGACTCGTGGCACACCCTGACGGCGACGGCGTACGACCCCGCGGGCCTGCAGGCGACCGCGTCATCTCACGTGTTCGTGTCCTCGGTCACGACGGCACAGCTCCAGCGGACGATCCGCGTGCGGCGGGGGAGCCACCGGATCCGGTGGGCCTGTCGCGCCGCGAGGCGCGTGACCCGGCTCCGCCAGACGAGAAAGCTGGTGCGGTGCGTGCACATCCTGCGCCTGCACCGCAGGCGTTAGTGGCAGGTGTCGCTGCCTGAGTCGACGAAGCTCTTGCCGGCCTGGGGGATGAACTCCCACTCGTAGGCGCCGGTGCGCAGGACGAGCCGGAGGATCCCGTACGTCGAGTCCTCGCGCACCTCGCTGTTCGCCTTGACGATGCCGGCGGGCACGAGCGGGTAGAGGCTCCGGCCGCCGGTCCCGATGACCAATTGACGCATTCCGTTCGGGTCGACCTGCCCCGCCACGTCCATCGGCGCGAACCGCTCGTAATCGTGGTCGTCGCCGCTCATCACGAACTCGACCCCGGCCTGGGCCAGCTCGCTCCAGTAGTTCTGCATGCTCGTGTTGTTGCCGTGGACGGATCCCGAGCTGTACCTCGGCGCGGACATGAGGGCCGCCGTGCAGCTCGCCGGATGCGCGGCGAGGTCGGAGCGCAGCCACGCGATCTGAGTGGCCACGTTGCATCCCGACGCCGCTCCGCCGCAGACGGCGTTCAGCACGACCACGTGCCACGAGCCGAGGTCGTAGCTGTAGTAGCCGCGATTCGGATCCGTGGCCGACGCCCCGAACGGCGCGAGCTGGGTGGCGAAGTAGGCGAAGTACCCGGTGCCGTTCGGGTCCGCGCCGTCGGCGTAGTCATGATCGCCCAGTGAGGGTCGCGTGCGCGCCTTCGCACGGCCCCAGCTCGGCTGGTAGCAGTTGTTGAACTCCTGGGTCGTGCCGCTCTCGTACGCGTTGTCCCCGAGCGTGAAGACCGTTGCCGAGGCGAACTGGTCGAGCAGCGCGGCGGTGGCCTCGTCGCCCGTGTCGTCGCAGTACGCGATGTCGCCGGCGCCGATGAACTCCGCACCGGTTCCGAGGGGCTGTCGCGACCCGATGGTGAAGGTGCTCGCCGCGCTGCGGCCGACGTTGCCGGCGGTGTCCTGCTGCTCGGCCTGCACCGTGTAGGTGCCGGCGCCGAGGGCCGTGGCCGCCGAGACGTTCCAGGTGCCGATCGGAGCGCGGGTGGTGGTCATCGTTCGGACCGGGGTCCCGGTCGCGCTCGAGCCCGAGTAGACCTTCACGGTGACCGTGGACGAATCGGTGCCTGTGACCGCCGCCATGCCCGCGAACGCCGGCGTCGTGTCGGTCGTCTGAGAACCCGCCTCAGGCGTCGTGAGGGTCACGTCGGGCGGCGTCGTGTCCGTGCCGAGCCCGGTCTGATAGTGCGCCTGCACGCGCGCGGCCGTGAGGGCCGTGCCGTAGACGGCGACCTCGTCGAGCCGCCCGCCGAAGAGGAAGCTGTTGTCGGACGCGCGAGCCAGGTGCAGCGGCAGGGCGTTGGCGGTGAGGCTCACGGTCGACGTCGTCGAGTTGTTCAGCACGCCGTCGATGTAGAGCCTGGCCGTCTGGTTGTTGTAGGTCACCACGACGTGGTGCCAGTTCGTGTTGAGCGGGCCCGTGCTCTCGACCTGCGCATACGCCGTGCCGTTCCCGAAGTAGCCGACGAGGAAGTCGGAGGAGTTCAGCCACAGCGCGTAGTTCTCGAGCCGGGTCTGCCCGTTGCCGGGCTTGCCGACGAGCACCTGCCAGTTCGCGCCCTTGCTGCGCTTGACCCACGCCTCCACGGTCGCCCCGGTGGTGAGGTCGAGCGACGGCGTGTCCGGAACGCCCATGTAGTCGTCGATGCCGTCGAACGACGCCGCTCCGTTCGACTCGCCGCCGATCGCGCCCGGCACGCCGAGCTGCACGCCCTGCGCATAGGTCCCGTTGTTGTGGTTCGCCGTCTCGTCGATGGCGCTCGTGCCGCTGGTCTCGCCCAGGCGCCAGAACGCGCGCGGCGAGTCGCTCATGACCTCGTCGCGATAGGGGCTCGGGCCCGGCGGTGGCGGTGGCGGGCCGACCGTGAACGTTGTGGGAGCGCTGAACCCGGTGTTCCCGGCCGTGTCACCCTGCTCGGCGCGAGCGGTGTAGGTCCCGTTCGCGAGCGCGGGCGAGGCGTCGACCGTCCAGCTGCTCCCCGAGCGGGTCGCCTGGCGCGTCTGAACGGGCGTGCCGGTGGCGGCCTGGCCGCTGTAGACCTTGACCGTGACGGTCGGCGAGTCGCCCGGCGCGTTGCCCGCGGCGCCGCCGAAGGTCACGTTTCCGGTGTCCGACCTGCTGCCGTCCGCGGGGCTCGTGAGCGTCACGTCAGGTCCGACGGTGTCGGAGCCGATCGCGGTGTCGTAGTGGGCCCGGATGCGCGTTGCCGACAGCGCGGTCCCGTACACCGCGACCTCGTCGAGCTGGCCACCGAAGCGGTAGGTGTTGTCGGCCCCGGAGCGCGCGAGGTTGAGCGGGCTCGCGTTTGGCGTGAGCTGGACGGTCGAGCCGACCGACTTGCTGAGCGCGCCGTCGATGTAGAGCCTGGCGGCCTGGTTGTCGTACGTCGCGACGAGGTGATGCCAGTTCGTGTCGATCGGGGTCGAGCTCGTGACCGACGCGTAGGTCGTGCCGTCGCCGAAGTAGGCCGCCGGCTGGTTCGAGCTGTTCAGCCAGAGCGCGTAGTTCTCGAACTTGGACTGCCCGTTGCCCGGCTTGCCGACGATCACCTGGTACTGGAGGTTCTTGCTGCGCTTGACCCAGGCCTCGACCGTGCTTCCGGCGGTCACATCGAGCGAGTTCGTGTCCGGCGCCAGCATGTGGTCGTCGACGCCGTCAAATGTCACCGCCTTGTTCGGGTCCCCGGCGATCGCGCCCGGCTGGCCGAGCTGCGGACCGCCGGAGTATCCGCCGGCGTTGCCGTTCGGCGTCGCGTCGTCGGCTGTCGTGCCGCTCGCCTCGCCCAGGCGCCAGTACGCGCGCGGAGAGTCGGAGAGGATCTGCTCCGCATAGGCCGAGGGTGGCGCGGCGGTGTTGATGCTGAAGGTGGTGGCGGGGGTGGATTTGCCGGTGTTGCCGGCCGCGTCCTGCTGCTCGGCCTGCGCGGTGTAGGTGCCGTCCGCCAGGGCGGGGGAGGCGTCGACTGTCCAGCTGGTGCCGGTGCGGGTTGCCTGGCGGGTCTGGACAGGGGTGCCGGTCGCGGCGGTGCCGGAGTAGACGTTCACGGTCACGGTCTGCGCGTCGCCGGTCTGGTTGCCGGCCGCGCCCGAGAACGTCGGGGTGGCGGTCGTGCTGACGCTGCCGGCCGCGGGCGCGGTCAGCGTCACCGCCGGCGCCGTGGTGTCGATCGTGAAGCTATGCGCGGCGCTGGTCGCTGTGTTCCCGGCCGCGTCCTGCTGCTCGGCCTGCGCGGTATAGGTGCCGTCCGCCAGCGCCGGCGAGGCCGGCACCGACCACGACCCGCCCGACCGGGTGGCCTGCCGGGTCTGGACCGGGCTGCCGCTCACGCCCGTGCCGGCGTAGACCTTGACGGTGACGGTCTGCGCGTCGCCGGTCTGGTTGCCCGCGTCGCCGGAGAACGTCGGGGTGGAGTCCCCCACCAGCGCCCCGTCCGCCGGCCCGGACAGCGTCACGACCGGGGCGGATGTGTCCACCGTGAAGGTGCTCGGCGCACTCGCGCCGGTGCGGCCGCCCGTGTCCTGCTGTTGCGCGACAGCGGTGTAGGTGCCGTCCGCCAGGTCGATCAGGCCGCTCACGGACCAGGAGCCGCCAGAGCGGGTCGTCCCGAGCGTCTGTGCCACCGTGCCGCCGGCGCTGGCGCCCTCGTAGACGGTCACGGTGACCGTCTGCGAGTCGATCGGGCGGTCACTCGCCGAGCCGGCGAACGCCGGCGTCGCGTCCGCGGTCGAGCTGCCGTCCGCCGGCGCGGTCAGCGTTACCACCGGCGCGGCGGTGTTGACCGTGAAGGTGTGCGCGGCGCTCGTCGCTGTGTTCCCGGTCGCGTCCTGCTGCTCCGCCTGCGCGGTGTAGGTGCCGTCCGCCAGCGCGGGGGAGGCGTCCACGGTCCAGCTGGTGCCCGACCGGGTCGCCTGGCGGGTCTGGACGGGGGTGCCGGTCGCGGCGGTGCCGGAGTAGACGTTCACGCTCACGGCCTCCGCATCGCCCGGCCCGTCGCCCGCGGCGCCGCTGAACGTCGCGTTCCCGGTGCCCAATGTGCTGCCGTCCGCGGGGGTCGTGAGCGTCACGTTCGGCCCGGTGGCGTCGATCGTGAAGCTGTGCGCGGCGCTCGTCGCTGTGTTCCCGGCCGCGTCCTGCTGCTCCGCCTGCGCGGTGTAGGTGCCGTCCGCCAGCGCGGGGGAGGCGTCGACTGTCCAGCTGGTCCCCGTGCGGGTCGCCTGCCGGGTCTGCACGGGGGTGCCGGTCGCGCTGGTGCCGGCGTAGACCCTGACGGTGACGGTCTGCGCGTCGCCGGTCTGGTTGCCCGCGTCGCCGGAGAACGTCGGGGTGGAGTCCCCCAGCAGCGCCCCGTCCGCCGGCCCGGACAGCGTCACGACCGGCGCGGACGTGTCGACCGTGAAGGTGCTCGGCGCACTCGCGCCGGTGCGGCCGCCGGTGTCCTGCTGTTGCGCGACCGCGGTGTAGGTGCCGTCCGCCAGGTCGGTCTGCCCCGCGACC
>DATDJX010000378.1:0-3421 GCA_036520275.1 Asanoa sp. | reverse complement strand
CGTCGCTGCCCGTTCGCTTCCTGACGCGCCCGGCGCCTTGGCGGCCATGGCGGCGTGCAGGGAAGTCCCAACGCGGTCGGCTGAGCATCGGTGTGTGCCAGAGCAGGCTTCGTGCGCTGCGCGGTGTCGCGGCCCGCTTCGGCGAGCGGCTGAGCGAGGCGCCGGGCGGGCGCCCCCAATCCTGACCCGACGCCTCGAGTTGCAAGTCGGCGGTCGGCACCCGCGCTTGAGTGCACCGCCGCGCACATGGCGCCTCGGAACCACACGGGCCTGCAGCGCTGCGGCGGGCCTTCTCGTGCCGACGCCCGCCAGCGAGGTCCCTACCCGCATGGGTGGGCGTCCGTCCAACCTGCGCGACGTCGGCGCGTCCCACCATGCAGCGTCCCAGGAGAGGGCGTTGGGCTAGCGAGAGACAGCCCCCCCTCTGGCGGCCCGGGGCCACGGATGGCCCACGGCTTCACCGCTGGCGGGAAGAGGCCAGACCCCGTCCGAAGCGCGCCCGCCGCGTCTCGTCGACCGACTCGAAGGCCATCCACCGATCGGCTGACCCCTCGACCCACCAAGGCCGAGCCGGCTGGCCGACGGCGCTGCGACCGGGGATTCGCGCCTCGCTCGGCTCACGGACTTGCGTCCCCGTCGGGGGTCCCCTTGCGCGGCATTGCCCGCGTGCGACTGTTGCTGCTGAGAGGATGAACGATCAGCACCGCAACCGGGGGCTCACAAGAGGCAGCCGCCGGGCGAGCCGGCGGGTCCGAGCCCGAGCTTCGGCTCCGACGGTATGTAAGACTCCGCGCCGATGGCCGACCTGGTCGACGACATCCGCCGGCAGATCGACGGGCGCCTCGCGGAGCTGCGCCCGCTGGTCCAGGAGGCGGCCAACCTCGAGGCAGCGCTCGGCGCACTCGCCGGCGCCGACGGCCAATCGTCCGGGAGGGCATCGCGCCGGCGCACGCGAAAGCGTCCGACGACTCCCCGTGCCCGCGGCGCCCGCGTGCGCGGGCAGTCACGGGGGCAGATCATCGAGTATGTGCGCGCGCACCCCGGCTCTACCGCGGGGGACGTGGCGACAGCGCTCGGGCGCAAGCGCAACTCGGTGTCTACACAGCTCACCGAGCTTGCGAAGGCCGGCGCCCTCGCGAAGGCCGACCGCGGCTACGTGGCTCCGTAGGCTGGCCGGTCCCTCCGGCTGAAACGCCGTCTGGCGTGAGCGCGACGTCTCTTCCAGCGCCGGAGCCCAGGCGCGGACGGCTCCATTCGCCCGCCCCCGGCGAGCACTTCTCGTCGACCGAGATTCAGGGAGCCACCGGAGGCGTTGCCGCGGCCGCCGGATGCAGGTAGAGACTGCCATTTCGCCGAACATCCGTACTGGGCTGTTGGCGTGATGACGGCCTGCGTTGGCGTTGCGGCGGGGTCTGCTCGTAGCGCGAAGGACTTTCTCTCGACGTCTGAGAGGTGATCCCGTGGGCGACGCTCGACAGCCGGTGGACCGTCGGCTGCGCGGTCGTCGCGAAGCCGAGATCGCATCCGGTCTGGGACATTGCGGCGCCGCTTGCTGCCACCGCGCGGGACGCGGGGCTTGGCTGCGACGGCCCCGCAGAGTCGCGCGGCGTCCTGGCCTCTGTTCGCTGACGATCTGCTCACTGGCCAGCACGCGAGGGCGAGAGCGGCGCTTGCGTTTGGCACCGGTGCGCGAGCCCTTCGGGCACATCTCGCGGCCGGTCGCTTACGTTGCGCCACCCGGGTCGTCGTCGAGCCCGAGCGCGCGGGCGCGTCGGCGGGCGGGGGCGGGGTCGTAGGGCGCGCGCCGCCACGTCGCCGTGCGCTGGTCGAGGTCGAGCAGCAGCCAGAAGGCGCCGTCGGCGGCCTCGCGGTCCAGGCCGTCCCACCATCCGGCGCGTGGCGGTGTTGGCGCGCCGACCGCGCCTGGGTTCAGCAGCCATTTGCCGGCGGCGAGGTCCAGTGGGTCGCCGGGTCGGATCCTGGTGCGGCGGGCGCCGCCCGGCGTCTGTCGCCAGGCGGCGGGGGCGTGGGTGTGGCCGACGAGCCCGAGGTCTGCGCGCTGCACATCCAGGCAGGCTCCGGCGTTGGAAGGCCCGACGTATTCGTGGACGGGGTTGCGTGGGCTGGCATGCCAGGACTGCACGCCGTGGCGGCGCGCCGCCGGCCTGCGCGAGCGCATCCACTCGACGTCCTCGCCGGTCAGGCGCTCTCGGGCGAGCTCGATGGAGCGGACCGCCGGGGAGGCAGGCTCTCCGAAGCGCCGGGGATCGACCGATCCGGTCGCTGCGTAGTCGTGGTTTCCCAGCAGCGCGACCGTGCAGCGTTCGCGGGTCCGCGCCACCACGCGCTCGGGGTCCGGGCCCATCCCGATCATGTCGCCCAGCGACCAGAGCTCCTGCACAGCGCAGCCCTCCGCCGCGCCGATGACCGCATCGAGCGCCTCGGCGTGAGCGTGCGCGTCGCCGAGGACCGCCACGAGCATCCTCGAACCGTAACCGCGGTCTTCTCTCGGATCGTCGGCTGACCGGAACGCGCGCGCTGTATGGCGGGCACGCGTCGCCGATGCCGGGCGGTTGCGACCACAACCGGCTGCAGACCGAGCAGCTCCAGGCGGGCTGGGCGAAGGTCTACGTCTACCGCGGGAGGCCGTTCGCACTGGTCGACTCGAGCGGAGGCCCCCTGATGGGCTACCGATTCGTGGTCGGCGTCGCCGGCGTCCCCGCGCTATTGGTGGACGATCATCGCGCGCAGCTCGTAGGACACGCTGCCCCAGCGCATCACGCGGTGCGCGAGCGGGACGACGAGGCCCTGGAGCACGGGATGCTTGCGCCCGAGCGCTCGCGCGACGCGCGTCGCGGATTCGCCTCCGTACCCGTGCGACCCGTTCTCCGTACGACGGCGCGTACCCTCAGACGTCGGCGGCGCGCCCGAGCACGGGCTGGGCCCAGACCCCGCCGGTCGAGCTCGAGGCCGCCGCGCACAACAGCTCGACCGCGTCGCCTCGCCGCCGTCACCGCCGCCGCCTTCGCGCCCTGGCGCTCGGGCTAGGCGCGATCGCGGTCCTCGCGCCGGCCGGCGCGCTCGCCCAGCCAACTGGAACGGACGAGAAGGGGAACTGACCCTACGATCTCGGGCCCGACCAGGGACGACCGCCGACCGACTGTCGCGCGCCAACAGTCCCCGACCACTCCCGCGCGTCACGAAGGCCCGGTCACCACCAGTGCCCAGCAGGGCACAGCTCGAGTAGCGCCTTGCATGGCTCAGAGCACTGCGGGCGTCAGACACCGCGACTGCTCCGGTCAGGCTTGCTGTTGTGATTGCTGGCGTCGGTGATGTCCGACGCGCTGGGGATGGTCCCGACCGGCGGCGAGCTGACTCTCTTTGAGGCTGTCGGCCAGATCTGCGGTCTGACCTGCTCTGG
>DATDJX010000377.1:0-6311 GCA_036520275.1 Asanoa sp. | reverse complement strand
CGAGCTGCGGCTGGCGCGGCTGCGTGATCGCGCGCGGGCCATCGAGCGCGAAACGGACCTCGCTTGGCGCGTCTGCGCCCTGCCAGGCGAGCGCGGCCTCGTCCTGGACACCCTCGTCGCCGACGCGTTGGCGGCCACCGGGCGCGCCATGGCCGAAGCGGAAGCGGCCGACTGGGAGCCCGACGGCGTCCAGTTCCGCAAGCTCGTGGGCCTCGTGGACGCCTTCGGCGAGCTCGCCGAGCGCCACCGCCTGGTGGTGGGTGAACGGGCCCGGGCCGAGGCCTCGTTCGCCCCGGCCGACCGGGACCGCGGCCGCGCGGCGCTCGCCGAGTCGCGGCTGCACGCCGCCGTCCAGGGTCGCGCGCTGATGTCCGCCCTGGAGCTCACGGACGCGGCCGATGAGCTGGCCGCCGCCGTCGCGTACGTGCGGGGCTTTCAGGAGGTCTACCGCGCGGTCGCCCGGATCCGCGACACCGCGCCACCCGACCTGCGAACCGACGCCGACCGCATCCTCGCCAAACTGTTCGCCCCGCCGGACGACCTCGACGGCCTCCGGGCCGAGGTCGCCGATCTGCACCGCCGCTGGCGGCCGGAACCGCGGCCACCGTCGCCCGCACAGGTTCCCCACGACATCGCGCCCGCGCCCAGCGACCTACCGGCGCCCGCGTCCCGGCCCCCTGCACCCCGGCGGGGGCGCCGGCTGGCCGTCGGCCTCGCGACCGGCGTGGCCGTCGCAGCGCTGCTGTTCGTCTTCGTGAGCGTCGAGGCGAACCTCGACGCCAACGCTCCTCCGCCCACCCCGACCGCGGGGGACGGGAGTACCCCGACGGTCGGCGTCGGAAGTACCGCGACGCCGCCGCGCTCGCCGATGCCTCCCGTCGCCCCGGTCGCGGTGTCGCCCCTTCCGCCGCTCGCGGCCGGCTTCCATCCGAGCGAGCCGACGGTCGGGCAACTGCTGCTGTCCGGGGTCGTGCTGCCACTGGTCGTGGCCGGGGTGCTTGTCCTGGTCGGGTGGCGGGTCACCCGGTCCTGGCGCCGTCGGCGGGTGCCCGGGCGACTCACCGATCTGGATACCGGGGCCATCGATCGGGAGCTGCGTGTCGAAGGTCTACGCTTCGCGGTCGTCAGCGGCGCGCTCGTCGTGCTGAGCGGCATGTCGGTGCTGTACGTCGGCAACGCCACGTTCGGTTCGTTGGGGGACTACCTGGCGATCGCCCTGTGGGGCACGGTGTTGGGCCAGGGACTGAACCTGGCGCGCCGGCTGTGGCCGGGCGGGTCGGGAACGCCGACAACGACATAGCGACCGGGCCGAGACCGAACAGGGGAGTGGTCACGGTCAGCCGCCGAGCCGGCGTCCTTCGTCGGACCGGGTGGTGGCCAACGTGGCGGTGAAGCGTCTCCGCCGTGCGGAGGCGACGGTGCCGGTTTCTCACGCGGTGTAACGTCAACGGCCATGCCGGGAGATGATCGGCATGCCGAACAACTGGGCGACGTGCTGCGCTCGCGGCGGCTGGATCGCTTCGTGGGGCGGGCGGCCGAGATCGAAATGTTCCGGATCGCGCTGGAGGCCCGCGACCCTCCGTTCTCCGTGCTGTACCTCCACGGGCCGGGAGGCGTCGGGAAGTCCTGCCTGATCGACGTGCTGGCGACAGAGGCCGAGCGGACCGGAGCCCACGTCGTCAGCCTGAACGGACGCGAGCTGCCCGCGTCGTCGGATGCGGTACTGGACGCCCTTGGGGCGCGGCTCGAGGTGCCGGACGACGAGGAGCCGATCACCTCGCGCGCCGGGCGCATCGTGCTCCTCGTCGACTCCTACGAATACCTGGCCCCGCTCGACGACTGGCTACGGAACCGGCTGATGCCCCGTCTGCCGCGGACGGCGCTGACCGTGATCGCGGGTCGAGTGGCGCCGGACGCCGGCTGGCGTGCCGACGCGGCATGGCGGGACCTGTTTCGGGTGGTGTCGGTGCGGAACCTGAGCTCCGGCGAGAGTCGGGAGTACCTGCGCCGGTGCGGCATTCCGGAGTCGGCGCGCGACCGGCTGGTCGGGCTGGCGCACGGCCATCCGCTCGGGCTCTCACTGCTCGTCGACGCCGCCGGTGGCGACCTGTCGGTGGACCCGACGCCGCCGGATCTGGTCGGCGCGCTCCTGCGGCGCTTCCTTGACGTCGTGCCGGACCGCGGACAGCGCCGGGCGCTGGAGGTGTGCGCGCTCGCCCGGGTGACCAACGAGGCCCTCCTACGGGACGCGCTGCAGCTCGACGACGCGCACGACCTGTTCGCGTGGCTGCGCGACCTCTCGTTCGTCGAGGCGGGAGCCGACGGTCTGTTCCCGCACGAGCTCGCCCGCGACGTGCTCGACGTCGACCTGCGATGGCGCGACCCCGACGAGTACAGCCACACGTTCCGCAGGGTCCGCGCCCACATCCACCGCGCCCTCCTGAGTGCGCGCGGGCACGCGCAGCAACGCGCCATCTACGACGAGAAGTTCGTGTTCCGCAACCTTCCCGGCGTGATGGCACCGGTCGACTGGTCCGCGTGGGGCGAGCGCTACCCGGAGCCGGCGCGTCCCGCGGACCGCTCTGCCGTCCTGGATCTGGTGTCCCGGGCCGAAGGGACCGACTCGGCCGACATCGCCGCACACTGGCTCGACCGGCAGGGCGACGGGTTCGTCGTCCTCCGCGAGCCCGACGGCACGCTGCGCGGCTTCCTCGCCCTGCTCGACCTGACCGCCGCGGCTGAATCCGACCGCGCCGCCGACCCGGGTGCGCAGGCGGCGTGGAAGAGGGCTACCTCGTCCGGCGCGGTCCGGGCCGGCGAGATCGTCACCCAGACGCGGTTCGTCATCGACGCTCACACGTACCAGGCGCCGTCACCGACGCTCAACGCCACGCCCGTGGTCACCCTCCAGCGGTACCTGCGGATGCCGAGCCTCGCGTACGACTTCCTCACCCTCGCCGACCCGGACCGGTGGGACGAATACTTCGGCCTCGCCGACCTTCCCCGCGTCGCGGGCGGCGACTTCACCGTCGGCAACCGCCGCTACGGCCTGTTCTGCCACGACTTCCGCGCCGTACCGGTGGAGGCGTTGCTCGAACTGTGGACCGAGCGCGCCCTCACCCAGGACGCCGGCCCCGCCGCCGGTCCGTCCCCCTGAGGTCCTGGTGCTGTCGCAGCCGGACTTCGCCGACGCCGTACGCCGTGCGCTGCACGACCTGCACCGCGTCGACCTGCTGGCGCGCAGCCCGCTGCTGCGCGCCCGCCTGCTGCGGGACCGGACCGGCTCCGCGGACCCGACCGCCGCGGACCTCGCCGCGTTCCTGCGCGAAGCCGTGGCGACCCTTCGGCGAGACGCGCGGGACGACAAGCTGCTGCGGGCCGTCGAGCGGACCTATCTGCGCCCCGCCGCCACCCAGGAAGCGGCCGCGGCAGCGTTGGGGTTGCCGTTCAGCACCTACCGCCGCCATCTCGGCCAAGGACTGGCACGCGTCGTCGCCTGGTGCTGGGAGCGTGAGGTCTACGGCGGCTCCGGTGAGCACACCTGAGCACTACCGAGCACGATCCGACCTGGCGTCCGGGCAGCTCCGCGGCACACGCTCCACGGGAGACCACGTGGAGGTACCCCGATGACCAGCCCGACCCGCGAACACGCACTCGTCCTCGGCGCCGGCATCGCCGGACTGCTCGCCGCCCGTGCGGTCGCCGAGGCGTACGACCGCGTCACCGTCGTGGATCGCGATGACCTTCCCGACCGGCCCACACCGCGCCGCGGGGTGCCGCAGGGCCCGCACGCGCACGCGCTGCTCGCCCGCGGCCGGCAGGCACTGGAGGAACTATTCCCCGGCCTCACCGCCGACCTGGTCGCGGACGGCGCGCCCGCTGGCGACGTGCTGGGCGACGTCCGCATGCACTTCGACGGCCATCGGCTGCGCCGTACGCACTCCGGTCTGACCGTCGTCAGCGTCAGCCGTGCGCTGCTCGAACACCACGTCCGCAGGCGGGTGCGGGCGTTGCCCGGGGTCACGTTCGCGCCGCCCAGCGACATCGTCGGGCTGTCGGCCACACCGGACGCGCGTCGCATCGCAGGAGCGCGGATCCTGCGCCGCGCCGACGGCAGCGCCGAGGAGATCCTCGACGCCGATGTCGTGATCGACGCGACGGGGCGCGGCTCGCGCACGCCCCGCTGGCTGGCCGCACTCGGCTACGGGCGTACTCCGGAGGACCGGACACCGATCGACCTCGGCTACGCCACCTGCCGGTACCGACTTCCACCGGATGCGCTCGGCGGTGACCTGGCGACGCTGTACGGTCCGGGCCCGTCGCATCCCCGTGGCGGCGTGCTGGCCAGGCTAGAAGGCGGCGAATGGCTCCTGACGCTCTCGGGTTTGACCGACGACCGTCCGCCCGCGCGGATCGACGCCTTCGCGGAGTTCGCCCGGTCGCTGCCCGACGTCGACGCGGCGATCCGCGGTAGGGAACCGATCGACGACCCGCTCATCTACCGGTTTCCGACCAGCCGCCGGCGACGGTACGAGCGCCTGACCCGGTTCCCCGAGGGGCTGATCGTCCTCGGCGACGGCGTGTGCAGCTTCAATCCGGTCTACGGGCAGGGGATGACCATCGCGGCGCTTCAGGCGCTCGTATTGCGCGACCACCTGAGGCGGCGCCCGCGATCCGGGACCGGGCACCTGCGCGCCAGCCTGGCCCGGACCACCCGTACGGCGTGGAGCATGGCCGTCGCGGCCGACCTCGCACTTCCGGGCGTCCCGGGCGAGCGCGCGGCGGCGGTTCGCGCGGCGGCCGCCTATCTCGACCAGGTCCTGTCCGCCGGCGCGCACGACACCGCGGTGGCCACGGCGGCCGTGCGGGTGTTCGGTCTGGTGGACCCGCCGACGGCGCTGCTGCGGCCGCGGGTGGCTGCGCGGGTGCTCCGGCACCGCGGGCTTGTGGCCGTGGGCGCCGACCCGCCGGATCAGGTCGGTGCGGACCGCTACGACAGGCGGCCGGAGCGCGCCCGATGACACCGGCGAAGATGGTCATGGCCGCGCTCATGCTGCCCGTGCTGATCCTGGTAGGACTCGTCGCCATGGTGGCGGCGTTCATCGGCTGCGCCAAGCGGCGGGCCCGGGTTCGTTCCACGGCTGGTGGCGCCCCGACTACGGGTGGCTTGCCTCGCCCTCTTGGTTCGCGAGTTCGAGGCTCGGCTGGTCGCGGCGGAACACCAGAAGCCCTCCTCAGCGATACACCCTCACCTCGGCGACGGCCCAGGGTCGGGTGTCGTCGCGGGTCAGCGTGCATCGGACGAAGCGGATCGGGCTGTGCGGCGTCCCCAAGGTGGTGATCTGGCCCGTGCCCTGCGCGGTGCGTACGGCCGTCCAATGCTCGCCGTCGGCGCTTACCTCGAGCAGGTAGGCACCAGGGGCGTTCGGCGAGGCCTCGCCGGTCGACTCCCAGCCATACGTCGCCGGTCCGGCGTCGAGCACAACCTGCCGGATCCGCCGCAGCGAGCCGAGATCGACCTGCAGCCAATCTCCGACCCGCTGGGGCTGGCCTGTGCTCCAGGCGGTGGCGCCGTCGTCGTCGGCCGCGACGGCCGCGTCGCCCACGTTGCTGGTCACCGACGTCGTGATCGGGTCGACCAGGGTCAACCCGTTGTCCAACGCCTTGGCGGCGGGCCAGGTGAAGGTGGCCAGCGCACCACCGGGCAGCGTGTAGTCGAAGGACAGGTCACCGACGGCGATCGCAAACGAACGCGGGAAATCGTGCTCGTTGTGGACGACCACCGCCGTGGAGCCGTCCGGATTCACGAACGCGGCATCCATGACCATGCCGTTCCAGCCGGTCGTACCGAACGACGAGCTAGCCACCCGCCACGCACCCGGCTGCACGAAGCGCGAGAGGTGACCGATCGTGTAGTACTCCGCGTTCCTGGTCACCGTGCCGTCGTCGTGCACCGTCACCACGCCGGTGCAGGTGTCACATCCGCCGTTGTGCGGGCCGCCGTCCGGTCGCAGCGCCAGGTTCCAGGACACCATCGACTTCGCCCAGTTGCGGGTGACGCCCAGCGTGAGGTTGCGGGTGTGCCACTTCAAGGTGTCGCTGAAGTACTGCGCCGGCGGGTCGTTCGGGCCGTGGGAGCCCGAGCACTCGGTGAACCAGACGTCCTTCTGCGGGTACGCCCGGTGCAGCTGCGTCATCCGAGTCTGGTCGCCGAAGTAGCAGTGGTATGCCGTTCCGGCCAGCCAGTCCGCCGCCGAGGAGTCGAGGAGCATCGACGGGTACTCCGTCTCCGGGTCCTCACCGGGCGGCGT
>DATDJX010000376.1:0-32871 GCA_036520275.1 Asanoa sp. | reverse complement strand
CTCGGCCTGGATCCGCTTGTAGTGGTTGTAGACCGCGACGGACAACGCCTTCTTCGCCTGGTCTTGCCCCACGACGTACTGGTCGAGGAACTGGCAGATCTCCATCGGCTTGGGAAGCTCTTCCCACTTCACCTCGCCGGACTCGGCCAGCTCCTCCTCGATGATCTCGTTACAGAGGTCGATGCACTCATCGCAGATGTAGACGCCGGGTCCCGCGATGAGCTTCTTGACCTGCTTCTGCGATTTCCCGCAGAACGAGCACTTCAGTAGGTCGCCACCGTCGCCGATCCGTGCCACCTACGTTCTCCCTGCGCTCGGCCTCGTTAGCTTCTGACTTCCGGGGAGCGCCCATGGATCGTGCCGGGGCGTCCGGGTTGTGCACCTCGACGTTACCCGTAACCGGGCCGTTCTCCGACCCCTAAACCGGGTGTGTCAGGGACCGGCCGGCACACGACGCCGACCGGCCCCTGACCTTAGCGCTTCTCAGCTTGCCGCGGCTGCGGCCAACAGCCCCTTCTTGCGGCTGGTGAGGATCGTGTCGACGAGGCCGTACTCCTGGGCCTCCTCCGCCGTCATGATCTTGTCACGGTCGACATCCTTGCGGACCTGTTCGACCGGGCGCTTCGAGTGACGGGAGATGATCTCCTCCATCTGCGACCGCATGCGCAGGATCTCGCGGGCCTGGATCTCGATGTCGGAACCCTGGCCGTAGCCACCCTCCGTCGCCGGCTGGTGGATGATGATCCGCGAGTTGGGCAGCGCCATCCGTTTGCCCGGCGTGCCGGCGGCGAGGAGCACCGCGGCCGCGCTCGCCGCCTGGCCCAGGCAGACCGTCTGGATGTCGGGCCGGACGTACAGCATGGTGTCGTAGATCGCGGTCATCGCGGTGAACGAGCCACCCGGCGAGTTGATGTACATGATGATGTCGCGGTCGGGGTCGGTGCCCTCCAGCGTCAGGAGCTGCGCCATCACGTCGTTGGCCGAGGCGTCGTCGACCTGCACCCCGAGGAAGATGATCCGGTCCTCGAAGAGCTTGTTGTACGGGTTGGACTCCTTGATGCCGTACGACGTGCGCTCGACGAACGACGGGAGCACGTAGCGGGCATGTACCGGCGCACTGAGCTGATTTTGGGGCGCGTGCGGCAGGGTGAGGTCGGTCATGGTGTGCCCTCTCAGTTCAGGGTCCCGGCGCCCTCCGGAACCTGGGTGGCTCCGGTGATCACCTTGTCGATGAAGCCGTAGTCCTTGGCTTCCTGAGCCGTGAACCAGCGGTCGCGGTCGGAGTCGGCCTCGATCTGGTCCTGGGACTGGCCCGTGTGGAAGGCGACGCGGTCCTGGAACATGCGCTTGGTGTAGAGCATCTGCTCCGCCTGGATGGCGATGTCGGACGCCGTGCCACCCATGCCGCCGGACGGCTGGTGCATCATGATCCGCGCGTGCGGCAGGGCGTAGCGCTTGCCCTTGGTGCCGGCGCAGAGTAGGAGCTGGCCCATCGACGCCGCCATGCCCATGGCGACGGTCGAGACGTCGTTGTCGATGAACTGCATGGTGTCGTAGATCGCCATACCGGAGTAGACGGAGCCACCCGGCGAGTTGATCCAGAGGTTGATGTCCCGGTCGGGATCCTCCGCGGCCAGCAGCAGCAGCTGCGCGCAGATGCGGTTGGCCACCTGGTCGGTCACCTCGCTGCCGAGGAAGATGATGCGCTCCTTGAGCAGCCGGTTATAGACCGAGTCGTCGAGCCCGATGGCGAGGTTGTCCCCGCCGCGGGCCTCGTGCGCCCTCACGGGCGTCGCAGGAATGTGCAGGTCGCTCATGGCAGCCCTTCGCTCGAATCCGTTCTACGACCGACACTAACCGCTTCCAGGGCCCGCGAGTTCCCGCGGAACCGGCTGTTCGCTCTCAGCGCATACCGCCGGCCGTACCCGTGAAAGGGCCGTGGTCAGTGGTTGGCGTCGTGCTCGTCCTGGGTGGCCTGACGCAGTTCCTCGAGCGTGATCTGCCTGCCCGTCGAGTCCATGATCTTGACGCGTTCGAGGACGGCGGCGAGGGCCTTGCCTCGGCGGACGTCGCCGAAGACCGCGCCCGCCGCGCCGGAGCGGACGAGCTGGTCGTAGTACTGCTGTGGCTGCAAGCCGGCACGCTGCGCCCGGTGGACGATCTCGTGCCCGAACTCGTCGTCGGAGACCTGGATGTCGTCCGCCTCGGCCAGCGTGTCGAGCAGCAGCTGGACCTTGACGCCCTCGGTGGCCGCCTCGGTCAGCTCGGTGTCGATCTCGTCCTCGGTCTTCTCCTCCGCCTGCAGGTAGTCCTCCAGGGAGGCGCCGATGCGCTCGAGCTGGTCGGCCATCGCCTGCTTGCGGCTGTCCACCTCGTCCTTGACCACGCCTTCCGGCGCCGGCACGTCGGCGGCCGCGACCAGCTGCTCGAGCGCCTTGTCGCGCGCCGCGTAGATCTGCTCCACCCGCTTGACCCGGGTCAGCCGGTCCCGAACGTCGTCGCGCAGTTCCGCCAGCGTGTCGAACTCGCTCGCCAGCTGCGCGAACTCGTCGTCGAGCGCGGGCAGCTGCTTCTCCTTGACGGTACGGACGGTCACCGCGACATCGGCGTCGCGGCCGGCGTGGTCGCCGCCCACCAGCTGGGACTGGAACGTCGTGTCGGCGCCGGCCACCATGCCGACCAACACGTCGTCGAGGCCAGGCAGGAGCTGCTTGCTGCCCACCTCGTGGGAGATGTTGGAGGCGGAGCCGCCCGGCACCTCCGCACCGTCGACGGTGGCGGTCATGTCGATCTGGACGTAGTCGCCCTCCTGGGCGGGCCGGTCGACGGTCTTGAGCGTCGCGAAGCGCTCGCGCAGCCCGTCGACCTGCTCGTCGATCTCCTCGTCGGAGACCCGCAGCTCGTCGACGGTCACCTCGATGCCGGTCAGGTCCGGCAGGGTGATCTCCGGCCGAACGTCGACCTCGGCCGTGAACCTGAGCGGCTCGCCGTCACCGAACTCGGTGATCTCCACCTCGGGCCGGCCAAGCGTCTTGACCTCGTGCTCGCGCACCGCGGCGAGGATGCTCTCCGGGATGGCCTCCTGGACCGCCTCGTTGAGCACGGCGCCCCGGCCGATGCGCTGGTCGATGACCGCGGTCGGCACCTTGCCGCGACGGAAACCGGGGACGGTGACCTGCGAGGCGATCTCGCGGTACGCCTTCCTGAGGCTCGGCTCGAGCTCGGCGAACGGCACCTCGATGGCGAGACGCACCCGGGTGGGGCTCAGGGTCTCGACGGTGCTTTTCACAGGCGTACTCCTTGAACGGTTGCGGCAGTTCGGGCGCGATCGGCCCATCGAGTGTAGGCGCGCCGGTGCCCCGGCCCACCGGGCGCCCGTCGATGGCGGTGGATCACAGTCGGGGTGGCGGGATTTGAACCCACGGCCCCTCGCTCCCAAAGCGAGTGCGCTACCAAGCTGCGCCACACCCCGTGGCGACGCAAAGTCTATGCGACCCGGTAGGCTGAGGCCGCGCCGCGGGCCGCCGCGGCGCTTGCGGGCGTAGCTCAATGGCAGAGCTTCAGTCTTCCAAACTGACGGTGCGGGTTCGATTCCCGTCGCCCGCTCCACTCGCATCGATCCAGGTCGGACGCACGGTCCGGTCCTCCCGGCCAGCCAGCGGTTTACTTCGATTGGATCTTGCGTGCCACCCACGTGCCATTAGTGTGCCGCTTGCCGGGTCGCTTCCCCCTATTCTCCTGCCCGATGCGGCGGTCAATTCCGTCCGCTATCTCCCGATCCCGCTCGCTCGCCGCGTGCTGGTACACGAGCGCCGCTCGCATGCTCGACTGGCCGAGTCGGTACATGAGCTCCTTGGTGCTCGCGCCCCCAAGCGGCGGCCAGGGTGTTGCCGGTGTGGCGGAGGTCGTGGAAGTGGAAGCCGTCGCCGAGGCCGGCGGCACGCGTGGCGTCCGACCATCTGACGGCGCGCTGGAAGTTGCCGGTACGCAGAACCGCGCGTTTCTCCCCCGTGAAAAGCAGCGCCTTAGGGTGGCTGCAGACGTAGGTCGCAAGGTCGGTTCGGAGCGCCGACACCGCGAGTGTCGGCAGCGCCACGGTGCGCACGCCCGCCTCTGTTTTGGGCGGCCCGAACTCCATCCGATTCCGGAGAGCAGCGAGCTTGCGATGGACCCGAACCGTCCGCCGAGATAGGTCGACGTCGCAGCGGCGGCTCGGGTGTAGTCCGCGTAAGCCGTGCCGTGGGTCGCCAACAGATGCGGCTCTTCGACCGCCCGGACCTGGAGCTGCACCGCGGCGACCATTACGAGCCATGTCGGGGTGTCGTTAAGGCTCCGCGTCAGGATGGGGCCAGGACACAGAACTCGTGGCCCTCCGAGTCGGTCAGGCACGTCCACGGGATGTCGCCCTGGCCAAGGTCGCGGTCGGTGGCGCCGAGGGCCGCAGCCGGGACACCTCCGCTGCTTTGTCGTCACCGGGGTACGGCAGCAGGTCAAGATGGACGCGGTCTGGCACGGTCTTCACGCCGGGCGTGCGGAGGAACTCGAGATACGGGCCGACACCCTTGGCGGAGCGCAACACCGCATGATCGTCGGTCACCTCGTGCAGGGTCCAGTCCATCGCCTCGTCCCAGAACCGGGCCATAGCCCGCGGATCCGCGCAGTCGACCACCACCCGGGCGATCGGCCCGGTGTCCCGGTAGATCTCCCGAGGCTCCAGCACGCAGAACTCGTTGCCCTCCGGGTCGGCGAGGACCGTCCACGGCACGTCGCCCTGGCCCACGTGGGCGGGCGTCGCACCGAGAGCCTGGAGGCGCGCGACCAACTCCGCCTGATGGGCCGCGGCGGTGGTGGCGAGATCGAGGTGCACCCGGTTCTTTGTTGTTGTCTTGGGTTCCGGGACGGTAACGACGTCGACGCAGACGGCGACCGGGTCCGGCCAAACGAAGCCGCCGACGGGTCCAACGTAGGTCGTCACGCCGGGTCGCTCGCTGGAAACACTCCAGCCGAGCGCCTCCGACCAGAACCGGCCGACCGCCGAGCCATCAACAGCCTTGATGTTCACCTGAACAGGTCGCAGTGCCATGGCGGCGACCCTATGCACTCTGCAACGACATCCGCAGGTACCGTCGCCAAACAGGGATCAACTCTCGGACCAACGCAATGGTCAGCTCGCCAACTAGGCGTAGGCCGGTGTCACCGGTGCGCCGGCATGGGCGAGGGTGCGCCAGCCGAACGCGAGCGCGAGCCCGAGCACGTACAGCGCGAGCGCGAGCCATGCCACGGTCAGCACCCGTCCTTGCGATCCGGGCCGCAGGGGCAGATCTGCTGGTCGGGTTCGCCGGCGGCGATCGGTGCGCAGTCGTCGCAATGCTCACCACGCCACGCCTCGACGCCTTCCTTGGCGGCCACACCGGCGATGACGAGGGCGGCGATCGGGTCGGCCCAGGACCAGCCGAATGCGGCGTTGAGGACCAGGCCGACGAGGAGTACCGCGGACAGGTAGGTGCACAGCATCGTCTGTGTCGAGTCGGCCATGACGGTGGCGGAGCCGAGTTCGCGGCCGGTGCGTCGCTTGGCCCACGAGCAGCGGCATCGCAATCAGGGACGCGATCGCCAGGCCGATGCCGACCGGGCTCGGGTCGGCCACTCCGCCGCCGAGCAGCGAGCGGACCGAGTCGAAGGTGACCCACGTGGCGAGGGCGAAGAACGGCACCGCGATCAGCCGCAGCGCGAGCCGTTCCCTCGACTCCGGTACGCGGGAGCGGAACTGCCAGATGATGACCGCGGACAGCCGGGAGCCGGTCGCGGACCACCGGTGGCGCAGCACGAGCCGTGCGGCGAGCACCCAGAGCACCGGCGGGACGACCAGCCACAGGACGGCGGCCACCGGCCCGGGCAGCTGGTCGGCAGTCGCGAGAGCCACGAGGCAGAACACCGCCCACGCCACCACGACGGCCCAGGTTGTGGCGGTCGCAAGCCTGCGCCGGGTCCAGCTCATGCGCCCTGCCACCGCTCTCTCAGACCGGACCGTCGGGTGGCCGGGGTGGCGACCGCCAGTTCGGTCGCGAGTGCCCGTCCCGAGCCGGTCAGCCGCTACAGGTGGCGCGGTGTTTCGGCCGGCGGGGACGTCGGTGTCCCAGGTGGTCGCCAGCAGGCCTCGGTCGGTCAGTCGCATCAGGATCGGGTATCGCGAGCCGGGCTTGATGTCCAGCTGGTCGCATAGCTCCGTAGCCGTACCGCCAGACGGTCGGCCTCTGGGCCAGTGCGAGGACCACTGCCGTGGTCTGGGCGGAGGGGCGCCGGGACCAACGGGCGACCTCTCGCCGCATCCCGCTCCGGGCCTGTCCAGGGGCAGAGCTCACTACGCGTCCGCCCGGGCCGCGTGGCGGTCGGCCAGGATCTCGCGGTGCAGCGCCTTCAGCCCACTGACGTAGATCTCCGAAAAGGTGGGGAACGGCTGGATGGTGTCGCGCAGGACCTCCAGCGGTACCCGGGCGCGGATGGCCAGCGTGGCTTGCTGCAACCACTCGCCGGCCTCCGGCCCGAGCGCGTACGCCCCGGTCAGCCGGTCCCCGTCGGACAGGAGGGTGAGAAATCCGTTCGACGCGGCGTACGCACGCGTGTAGGTGGCTGTCTTGGCCACCTCAGACACCGGAACGGTGGCGCTGAAGTCTGCCTCGACGGCGCCAACCGAGGCCGCTTGCGGGTCGGTGTACACCACGTCCGGGATGGCCTCGTAGTTGGCCTCGCGCGGCTCGCCAAGGATGTTCGCGGCGACGACCTCGCCCTGGTACTTGCCGACGTGGGTCAGCAGCCGTACGCCGGTGACGTCGCCGACGGCCCACAGCCGCTCCCCCGCGCGCAGGTGGGCGTCGACCGGGATGCCGCGCGCGTCGGCGTTGACCCCGACCGTCTCCAGGCCGAGCCCGTCCACCCGCGGGCGCCGGCCGGTGGCGACGAGCAGGCGGTCGCCGCGCAGCTCGCCGCCGTTGTCGAGCGCCAGGAGGTAGTCCGCCCCGTCCTGCCACGCGGCGGTCGCGTGCACGCCAAGAAGCAATTCGACGCCGTCGGCTCGTAGGAGCTCGCCGAGTGCCTCGCCCAGCGGCGCGGGTTCGCGGGCCAGCACGCGCCCGGCGCCCTCGACGACTACCACCTCGCCGCCCAGGCGGCGCACGGCCTGCGCCATCTCGACGCCGACGGGCCCACCACCGAGGATGAGCAGGCGGCGTGGGATGGCCTTCATGCCGGTCACCTCGCGGTTGGTCCACACGCCCGGCAGCCCGCGCAGCCCCGGAATGGGCGGCACGACCGGGTCCGCGCCGGTCGCCACCACGACATCCCGGGCGGTATGGCGGACGCCGTCGACCTCGACCACGCCCGGGCCCGCGAGCCGGCCGCTGCCACGCAGCAGGTCGATGCCCTTCCCCGCCAGCCAGCGCTGCTGCCCGGCATCGGAATAGTCCGAGACCATGAAGTCACGCCAGGCCAGTGCCGCCTCGGTGTCGACCTGCGCACGTGCCGCCGCCTCGCGCGCGGCGTGCACCGCCTCGCCAGGGCGCAGCAGCGTCTTGGACGGGATGCACGCATAGTAGGAGCACTCGCCCCCGACCAGCTCACGCTCGACGAGCGCGACACGCAAGCCGCCGTCGGCCAGCTCGCCGGCGCAGTGCTCGCCCGGTGAACCGGCCCCCACCACGATCACGTCGTAGTCGTAGCCGTTCATGCGCCGGTCGCCCCCGCGTTCCGATCGTCCACCATGTACTGCCTGTACCGGTCCGGCCCGTCCGGGTCGGCCGGCCCGGTCTCCTCCTCGTGCTTGCCGTTCGCGGCGGCCGCGCGGCGCACAGCCTCGGCCAGGTGGGCGGCGGAGTCGTAAGTCGCCGGCTCGGGCGCCACCCGGCCCGGAAGGCGGGTGGTGATCTCCTGGAGTTTCGTGTCCACGGCCTCGGCTCCTCTGCTTTGATGCCGGTGGCCTGGCAAGTGCCACCGGGGTAGGCCCCTGGCGCTGCTCACACTGGCGCCATTCATCGTCGAAGTCCATGAGGCACTGCGCGTCGCCCGATGAGGGTGAGCGGCTCGCCCGCCTGTTGACAGTCGTCTGTTACGACCGCCTCAGGGCGCTCGCGGGTGCTTCGACGTCGTCGTGCCATGCGGGCGGCAGCCGGCAGCCCGTCCAGGCGGGACTCGGCGTCGTAGACGCGGAGTCCCGCCTGGGTCGGCAGGTCGTGGCTGCCCCAGATGGAGCTCACTGCGCAGTGTCGTTCGCCGGGACGTGGGCGATGACGTGTTCGCGGAGCCGAGAGCGGCGAGCAGCAAGCCGGCGACCGTGGTGAAGTCGCGGTCCTCGTCGAGCGGCCGGTCGACCCCGATGTCCGCCAGATCGTGGACCGGGTAGGTACCGACCAGCAGGAGCGCGCGCCGTCCGGTTCGCGCGCCACCGCCGCCCGGGAAAGGCGGAGCGGTAGGCGGGGCCGGACAGCCGCCAGGCGCGCTCGCCGCCCGCGGGCATCGTCTAGGGCGTGTCCCTCTCGATGGCCACCCCGGCCCGCACGGCCGGGACGACCTCTTCGGCGAACCGCGGCAGCTGGTCCGGACCGTCGCCCCAGAACACGAACGTGTCGAAGCCGTGGTCGAGCGCCAGCTCGGTGAGCGCGTCGACCCACTGCTCGACCGGGCCGTTGAGCAGACCCTCGCGGACGCCGTCGGTGATCCGGCCGTTGACGTTGAGCACGCGGCGCAGCGCGGCGGGTGGCCGCCCGGCCGCGGCGATCGCCTCGTCGAGGCGGGCGGACATGTCGCGCAGCGGCGCCACGTCGCCGCGCAGCGATGGCACCCAACCGTCGGCCAGCCGGCCGGCGAGGCGCAACGCGCGCGGCCCGTACACACCCAGCCAGATCCCCACGTCGTGAGCCGGCACCGGTCCGGAGTGGACACCCTCCAGCCGGTAGTGCCGGCCGGCGAAGCGTAGGTTGCGCCGGCCGCTCCAGACCAGCCGGGCGATCTCGATCGCCTCCTCCAGCGCGGCGAGCGCGTCGGCCGGCGCGCGGCGTGGGCCCCCGTACCCCTCGACCGCGTCCCAGAAGGCCCCGGCGCCGAGGCCGAGCTCGAACCGACCGCCGCTCAGCACGTCGATGCTCGCCGCGGCCTTGGCCATGACCGCCGGCGGGCGCAGCGGCAGGTTGGCCACGTCGGGGAAGACGCCGATCCGCGCGGTGGTCGCCGCGATCATGCTCATCAGCACCCAGGTGTCGACGTAGCGGCGCTGGTAGGGGTGGTCCTGGATGCCGATCCAGTCGAGGCCGCGGTCTTCGGCCTCCCGGGCCGAGGCCAGCAGCGGATCGGCCGCGTTCGGCACGAGGAAATAGCCGAACGTGAGGTCGCGGCCGTAATCGGGCACGCCTTCCACCGTATCGGGATCCGAGGGTCAACGCCGTTCGTCGAGCCGTCCGGCGCGGGCGTGCAGGTAGCGCTGCCGCTGCGGGCTCGTCGTCCGCGCGGCCGCCGACTCGTACGCCGCCCGGGCGCCCCGCTCGTCGCCGGCCATGTCCAGCAGATGCGCGCGTACGGCGTACAGGCGATGGTCGTCGGCGATCCGCGCATCCGTCTCGAGCTCGGCTAACAGCTCCAGCCCCCGAGCCGGGCCGCGGACCATGGTGACCGCGACGGCATGGTTCAGCCGTACGACCGGGTTGTCCGCCATCCGCAGCAGCACCTCGTAGAGGGCCAGGATCTGCGGCCAGTCGGTGTCCTTAGCCGTGGTGGCCTCGTCGTGGAGCGCGGCGATCGCGGCCTGCAGCTGATACGGACCGGTGGCGCCGCGCGGCAGTGCGGCCGTGATCAGGGCGACGCCTTCGGCGATGTCGGCGGCGCTCCAGAGGCTGCGGTCCTGCTCGGCCATCGGGACGAGGGCGCCGTCGGGTCCGGTGCGCGCGGCGCGGCGGGCGTCGGTGAGCAGCATGAGAGCCAGCAGCCCCGTCACCTCTTCGTCGTCGGGCAGCAACCGGTGGACGATCCGGGTGAGCCGGATCGCCTCCGCCGCCAGCTCGTCGCGGCGCAGGGTGGGGCCGGACGTGCTGGCGTACCCCTCGTTGAAGATCAGGTAGAGCACGTGGAGCACCGCGGCCAGCCGCGCGTCACGCTCTTGCCCGGACGGCATCCGGAACGGCACGCGGCTGTCCCGGATCGCCTGCTTGGCGCGGGTGATCCGGCGGGTCATCGTCGCCTCGGGCACGAGAAACGCCCGGGCGATCTCCACGGTGGTCAGGCCGCCGACGGCGCGCAGCGTCAGGGCGATCTGGGCGGCCGGCGACAGTGACGGGTGGCAGCAGAGGAACAGGAGGATCAAGGTGTCGTCGGCACCGCCGGCCGCCGCGTCCGGGGGCGACGCGAGCCACTGGTCGGGCAGCACCCACCGGGCTACGGTCTGCTCGCGGCGCTGCCGCGCCTGTTCGCTGCGCAGCAGGTCGGCGAGCCGGCGCGACGCGACGGTGATCAGCCAGGCGCGCGGATTGTCGGGCGTGCCGTCGCGAGGCCACTGGGCGGCGGCCGCGATGAGCGCCTCCTGCACGGCGTCCTCGGCGGTGTCGAAGTGCCCGTACCGCCGGACGACCGCGCCGAGGACCTGCGGCGCAAGCTCGCGCAGCAGGTCCTCGACGGCGGGCACGGCCGCGCTCACAGGTCCAGGTCGGCGACGCTGTCGATGATCGGCCGCACGTCCACGTACTCGCCGGGCGCGTCGGGGTTGACCAGCCCGGACGCGATCTGCGTCGCGCGGTCGAAGCTGTCGCACTCGACGATCGTGTAGCCGGCTAGCACCTCCTGGGTCTCCGGGTACGGCCCGTCGGTCACCACCGGGACCCGGTTCTCCAGCTGCACCCGGCGGGCGTGCACCGGCGCGCTCAGCCCCTGCGCGTCGACCAGCTCGCCCGAGTCGGCCAGCTTCTTGTGGAAGTCCTCCATGTACCGGTGCATGGCCGACACCTCCTCGGGCGACATGGGCGGCTTGTCGGTCGGCTTCCCGGTCAGCACGTCGTAGTCCTGCTGGGACCCGTACAGCAAGATCATGTACCTCATCGCTGGCTCCTCTCGGCCGGCACCGCCGTGGCGCCGGTCACCAGAGACGTCGGCGCCACCCCACCCGGCCCGGACATCCTCCCCGAGAAATCCCTAGAGCGGGTCGGCGCCGGCGGCCACCTCGAGAACGACGTCGCCGTGGCACGGGGTTCCCAGGGGGCACCAGCAGGCCACGTCGCGGTCCGGTCCGATGTCGCGGCGGATGGCGAGCAGCAGGTCGGGGCGGGCGGCCAGGTGTTCCCGGTACAGCCGCAGCGACCCCGCCCGGCCGTGCACCTTCACCGGGAACGGGTTGGCGTACGGTGAGGCCGGCAGCCCGGGCGCCGCGCGGCCGATGTACACCGCCGCCTCGGGGACCTCGCCGTGGAACAGGTCGCCCCGCACGCGGATCCGGGTGCCGCTCAGAACCGGCCCGCGATCCAGGACCAGGCGCTCATGACCCACTCGGTCTGGCGCAGGTATGCGACGCCCACGACGGCCAGGAACAGCCCGGTGGCGAGGTGGGCGCCCTTGGCCGTGCGGCGGACCCGGCCGAGCTGTCGCACCCAGATCACCTTGCCCAGCAGCCGGACCAGGAAGAACAACCCGACCCCGACCAGGAGGGTCAGCAGGAACAGGGCGATGGGGCTGCGCAGGTCGCCCCCCGACGAGATCGCCCAGATCCCCCAGCACACGAACGCGAACAGCCCCCCGACCAGCGAGAGCTCCCGGCCACGCTTGATCTGGCGCCACTCCTCGCCCGGCGGCGGTGCGACGGCCCGCGGATCGCCGGGCCAGCCCGTGCCGGTCGGCGCGTGGGGCGCGATGGGCGGCTGCGGCAGCGTCGGCGGGTTAGCGGCCGGCCGGCGGGCGGAAACCGGTGCCACGCCGCGCCGGTAGGGACTGTCCTGCGGCAGCATCTCGGCCGTTCGCTCGGCCCATGGGTCGCGCGGCTGCGTCATGCGATCCTCCCCCTCAGCTTTCGAGAGTAGCGACCGGGTAAACCTGTCGCCCGGCGCACAGCGATCCGTTACACAGGACGGATGACGGACATCCGGGTCGCGCGGCCAGACGACTACGAGCGCGCGTCTGCGCTGCTGAGCCTCGTCTTCCACCAGTCGCCGACAGAAGAGACCGACCGGCTCGGCCGGCAGGTGTGGGAGCCGGAGCGGTCACTGGTCGCCGAGGACGGGGACGCCGTGGTCGGCCACGCCACGGTCTTCAGCCGCGACATGACGGTCCCCGGCGCCGTCGTGCCCTGCGCCCACGTGAGCGGGGTCGGGGTCGCGCCGACCCATCGCCGGCGTGGCATCCTCACCCAGCTCATGCACCGAGAGCTGCGCGACGTGCGCAACCTCGGCCGCGAGCCGATCGCTGCGCTCTGGGCCAGCGAGGGCCGCATCTACCCGCGCTACGGCTACGGTTCGGCCGCGCCGCGGGTGGAGATCGGGGCCGACACGGTCCAGGTCGGCGTCCCCGCCGCCGCCGAAGGCCGGCTCCGGATGGGCGAGCCGGCGAAGCTGCAGCCCGAGCTGGCCGCGGTGCACGAGCGGGCGCGGGCCGAACGCCCCGGCTGGTCCAGCCGCGACGAGCACTGGTGGGCGTACCTCCTCGCCGACCCGGAGGCCGGGCGGTCGGGTGCCGGCGAACGCCGGGCGGTCGTCCACGACGCCGCGGACGGCACCGTCGACGGATACGCGACGTGGCGGGTCAAGAGTGACTGGAACGCCGCCGGTCCGGCCGGCGAGGTCCAGGTCAACGAGGTCGTCGCGACCACGCCGGCGGCCTACCGGGCGCTGTGGCGGTTCCTCCTGTCGATCGACCTCACCCGCACGGTGACCTACCACTACGCCACCCCCGACGAGCCGTTGCTTCACCTCGTCGGCGAACCGCGCCGCCTCGGCGCCCGCTATCTGGACGGCCTGTGGGTGCGGGTGATCGACGTTCCCGCCGCCCTGCGGGCCCGCCGCTATCCGGCCGCGGTCGACGTCGTCCTCGAGGTCACCGACCCGCTGCTGACGGAGAACGCCGGACGGTGGCGCCTGACCGCGGAGCCCGGAGCGGCGCCGTACTGCGAGGCGACCAACGATCCCGCTGGCGTCGCGCTGGACATCGTCGACCTCGGCGCCGCCTACCTGGGCGGCCAGACGCTGGGCGGGCTGGCCGGCGCCGGCCGGGTGCGCGAGCAGACCCCGGGCGCGTTGGCGATCCTCGACGCCGCGCTGCGCTGGCCCCATGCGCCGGGCAGCACCGAGGTCTTCTGACCCGCCGACCCCGTACGAAGGCAGCGGCAACAGCGCCGTCAGGGCGCCCGACGGCGGGCTGCTAGCCGGCGCCGGCGCGGCCGATCCGCAGGTCGCCGTCGGCACGCTCGACCCCGCTGCCGTACGGTCGGCCCATGGGTGAACCCGAACGGCGCCGCCGGCGGTTGCGCCAGCCCCCGCCGGAACCGGTGGCCGCGACGCCGGAGGTGCACGACCCGGTCCCGGAGGACGACCGAACGGCGGGCCGCAGGCCCGCGCCACCCGACGACCGGGAGGTCGAACGCGGGCTGCGCGGCCTCGTCGGCTCGGGCGCCTCGCAGGTGCGCGTCGGCGCCGCGATGCGGGCCCGCGACGCTTCGCGACCCACGCCCCAGGACGAGGCGGAGGCCGAGGCGCGGCTGGTGGTCGTGCGCCGCAACTGGGTGCCCCGCGAGGACCTCCCCCGCGGCAACGGCCGCTGACCGCCGCCGGCTACGAGGGCAGCGGGGGTAGTTCGCCGGTCTTCTCGAAGTCGGCCAGCTCGGCGATCCGCCGGGCGTGCCGCTCGTTACCGGAGAACGGCGTCGAGAGGAACGCCTCGGTCAGCGCGGAGGCCTCGTCCAGCGTGTGCTGGCGCGCCCCGATCGCGACCACGTTGGCGTCGTTGTGCTGCCGGGCCAGCTGCGCCGTGTCGAGGTTCCAGGCCAGCGCTGCCCGTACCCCCTTGACCTTGTTGGCCGCGATCTGCTCGCCGTTGCCGGAGCCGCCGATCACGACGCCGAGGCTGCCCGGGTCGGCCACCACCCGCGCGCCCGTGTGCAGGCAGTACGGAGGGTAGTCGTCGTCGGGGTCGTACGCGCGGGCGCCGACGTCCACCACCTCGTAGCCCTGCTTGGCGAGGTGATTGACCAGATGCACCTTGAGCTCGTAGCCGGCGTGGTCGGCTCCCAGGTAGACGCGCATAAAGCGCAGTCTGTCACGCACCCAGCTCGGCCACGACGAGACCGGCGCGGGCCTTGGGCGTGAACCAGGTGCTCTTGCGCGGCATCTTCTGTCGGGCGAGGTTGATCGCCACGAAGTCGTCTACGGTCACCGGCGCGACCAGGATCGCGAGCTCCGCGTGGCCGGCGTCGACCTCGGCCATCAGCCACGCCGCCGGGTAGTCGCCGCCGACGTACGTGATCCGCTTGTCGCCCGGGTCGAGACCCAGCACGTCGCGCAGCAGCACCCGCTCGACCACCGCGTGGTCCAGGTTGTCCAGCGTGCCGGCGCGTTCGTCGCGCGGCAGCGTGACCGCGTAGCCACGACCCGCCGAGTACAGCAGGATCGTGCCGCGCAGGGGCACGCCGGTGGCGACATCGCCGACCGGCTCGACCGTGGCACCGCGGTCGGCGAGCCGGGCCACCAGCTCGGCCGCCGGCACGGTCAGCTCGCTGACGAGCCGGTTGTACGGCTGGATGGCCACGGACGCGGGCGTCGTCACGACCGCGAGGAACCGCGGCAGCTTGCCGATCTGGGCGGCGAGCGAGCGGTGGTTGCCGTCGGCGACCACCAGCTCGCCGCCGCCGGCCAGCGCCAGGAGAGCTTCCTGCCGAGCGCCGGGACCCACCAGCCAGATGGCATGCGTTCGGCCGGCCTGGTCCAGGTCGGTCGCCGCCGGGGCGCCCGCCGCTTCGCACGCCGCGGCGAGCGCCGCGTGCAGCTCCTCGCCGCGGGCGGTCTGCAGCAGGAGGACGGGCGAGAGCAGGTGTCCGAGCGCCTCGGTGAGCGCGACCCGTTCGCGGACCTTCTCGATGAAGACGTCCTCGTTACGGATCACAAGCCCGGGCTCGTCGGCGCTGGTGGAGATCTGGTCGGTGTCGACCATCACCCAGAGGCCGTACGTAGGCTCGTCGACCGCCGAGGATATCCGGTAGAGCACCACCATGTTCTCGGCGGGCGTGTAGCTGCCGTCGGCCTTGGCCTCAGCCAGGCGAGCCACCGCGTCAGGCAGCGCTTCGCGGAAGGTGTGCCCGGTGCTGACGGCCGCGCGGTGGGGCATCTCGATGGCGAGCGCGCTGTGCGGGTTGGCCGCGACGATCCCGGTGATCTCGGCGTCGTCGGCGAACTCGTCGTAGTTCTGGGCGCCGGTGCCGCCGGTGGTGATCCAGGCCCGGGCGATCGGATGCGCGACCGTCATGGGTCGAGGCTAGCGTTCAGTCCGATCTTGGGCGTGGCGGGCGGGGCTACTGGCGGGGATCGACGTGACCGTCGACACCCCCGGGAGGCGCGAGCGGGTCGGCGAGGTCGTCGGGCAGCGTCGCAGCGACGATCTCCCACCGGCACTCGTCGACCGACCAGTAGGCACCGCCGGTGGTGTCGGCCACGGCGTCGGGCGGGACCGGGCGGTCCCCGCTGTCGGAGGTCTGCTCGGGCATCGGACGCCTCCGGATGGGTGTGTGGCGGAGCGCCCCCAGCGTGGCCGGGACCGACAACCTCCGCAACGAGATTGTCGGTTACCCGTTATGCGGCGGTCGCCACACGGACATCCGGTCCCGAGAACGGGCCGAACGGGTGGCCTCAGTCGAAGATCGGTCGGACGTCGCGGGTGCGCTTGAGCTCGTAGAAGCCGGGAGTGCCGGCGACCAGCAGAACGCCGTCCCAGAGCCGTCCCGCGGCCTCGCCCTTGGGCGCCGGGGTGACCACCGGACCGAAGAACGCCACCTGCTTGCCGTCGGGTCCAGGGGCATGGATCACCGGCGTGCCCACGTCCAGGCCGACCGGCTTCATCCCCGCGTCGTGGCTCGCGCGCAGCGCCTCGTCGTACTCGGTCGAGGCGGCGGCCCCGACCAGGGCCGGGTCGAGTCCGACCTGCGCCAGCGCGGCCGCGTACAGCTGCGGCCCCCGCTCCTGCTGGCCGGGGTGGATCCGGGTGCCGAGCGCGGTGTAGAGGTCGCGGAGGACCTCCGGCCCGTACTTCTGCTCCGCCGCGATGCAGATCCGCACGGGGCCCCACGCGGTTTCCATGTTCTTGCGGTACTTCGCCGGCAGGTCACGGCCCTCGTTGAGCACCGCGAGGCTCATCACATGGAACCGGACGTCGAGGGGGCGGACCTTCTCCACCTCGAGCAGCCAGCGCGAGGTCATCCAGGCCCAGGGGCAGACGGGGTCGAACCACATGTCCACGGAGTGACGTACGGACATCGGGCTTCCTTCTTCCGGGGGGCGTCGGGGGGCGCACGGCGGTCGCTCCTTACCCCGATCTCTACCCTCGTCCGGTCCCATCCGCACCTTCGAGGGCCGGTGACGTGGATTACCGTGGCGCCGTGAAACACTGAACCGGGCGCCCACGAGGCGGCCTCCTTCGCCGTCGACGGCGACGGCGTGTCGATTCCGGATGGAGAACAGACCGTGGCGGGAGTGCGCAACCTGACCCAGGTGGAGGCGGCCGAACGGGCTCGGCTGCTCGACGTGACGGGCTACGACGTCGACGTCGACCTGGGCTCGGCCCACCAGGACGCGCACGGCCACACGTTCCGCACCATCACGACCGTCACGTTCGCCTGCGCCGAGCCGGGCGCATCCACGTTCATCGAGGCCGCCGCGGTGTCCATGCGGTCCGCGACGCTCAACGGCGAGCCGGTGGACACGAGCAGCTGGTCGGCCACGACCGGCCTCGCGCTGACCGGTCTGCGGGCCGACAACACGCTCGTCGTGGACGCCGACTTCGCGTTCTCCACGTCCGGCCAGGGCCTGCATCGCAGCGTCGACCCGGTCGACGGCGAGGTCTACCTCTACTCGCAGTTCGAGACCGCCGACGCGCAACGCGTCTACGCCTGCTTCGACCAGCCCGACCTCAAGAGCGTCTACACCTGGCACGCGACCGTGCCGGTGCACTGGCGGGTGGTCTCCAACTCCCTCGTGGAGCGCACCGACGAGGGGGGCGGGTCCAAGACCGTCCACTTCGCCCCCTCGGCGCGCATGAGCACCTACGTCACGGCGCTCTGCGCCGGGCCCTACCACGAGGTCCGCGACAGCCACGTCGGCATCGACCTCGGCGTCTACTGCCGCGCTTCGATGGCGCCCCACCTGGACACCGACGACCTGTTCCTCGTCACCAAGCAGGGCTTCGACTTCTTCCACGCCAAGTTCGGCATGCGCTACCCGCTGCCGAAGTACGACCAGTTGTGGGTGCCCGACTTCAACGCCGGCGCGATGGAAAACTTCGGCTGCGTCACGCACGCCGAGTCGATCTACCTCTTCCGTTCGCAGGTCACCGACTTCGAGTACGAGCAGCGCGCCAACACGATCCTGCACGAGCTGGCCCACATGTGGTTCGGCGACCTCGTGACCATGCGCTGGTGGAACGACCTGTGGCTCAACGAGTCGTTCGCCGAGTGGGCCAGCCACTGGTGCAACGCCAACGCGACCCGGTTCACCGATGCGTGGACCACGTTCCTGTCGATCCGCAAGAACTGGGGCTACCGCCAGGACCAGCTCTCCTCGACCCACCCGGTCTACGGCGAGATCCCCGATGTCGACGCCGTCGAGGTCAACTTCGACGGCATCACGTACGCCAAGGGCGCGAGCGTGATCAAGCAGCTCGTCGCGTACGTCGGCGAGGACGCCTTCCTCGGCGGCCTTCGCGCCTACTTCGGCAAGCACGCGTGGGGCAACGCGACCTTCGACGACCTGCTCGGCGAACTCGAGGCCGCATCCGGGCGGGAGCTGCGCAAGTTCGCCGCCCAGTGGCTCGAGACCGCGCAGGTCAACACGCTGCGCCCGGAGGTGGTCATCGACGACGACGGCACCTACCACGAGGTCGTCGTCGGCCAGGAGGCGCCGGCCGGCTACCCGACGCTGCGCACCCACCGGGTCGGCCTCGGCCTTTACGACCTGCAGGGCAACCGGTTGGTCCGCCGGGGGCTGATCGAGATCGACGTGGCCGGCGAGCGGACCCCCGTTCCGCGGCTCACCGGCGTGCGCGCGCCCGACGTGCTGCTGCTCAACGACGACGACCTGACATACGCCAAGCTGCGCCTCGACCAGCGGTCGATGGCCGCGGTGGTCGGCCACATCGCCGGGTTCGACTCGTCGCTGGCCCGGGCGCTGTGCTGGACCGCCGCGTGGGACATGCTGCGCGATGCCGAGCTTGCCGCCCGCGACTACGTCGCGCTCGCGCTGGCCGGCCTGCCCGCCGAGCAGGACATCAACCTGGTCACCGCGACCATCCGACAGGTCGGCGGCGCCTTGTCGTTCTACGCCGACCCCGACTGGGCGCCGACCGGCTGGGGCGCGCTGGCGCGCACCGCGCGCGACGCGATGCTCGCCGCCCCGCCGGGCGGCGGCTTCCAGCTCGCCTGGGCCCGTGCCTACGCGTCGGCCGCCCGCAGCGACGAAGACCTGGCCGCGTTGCGCGGCTGGCTCGACGGCAACGACGTGCCGGCGGGCCTGAACGTGGACACCGAGCTGCGCTGGTCGGTGCTGCAGGCGCTGGTCGCCGGGGGCGCGGCGGGCGCGGCGGAGATCGACGCCGAGCTGAGGCGCGACCCCACGGCCAGCGGCGAGCGCGAGGCCGCATTGGCTCGGGCGCTGATTCCGTCGCCCGACGGGAAGGCGGCGGCGTGGCGGGAGCTCACCGGCGACAAGGCGCTGCCCAACTGGCGGCACCGCTCGCTGATCCTGGGATTCCAGCACCCGGCCCAGGTCGAGCTGACCGCGCCGTACGTGTCCGAGTACTTCGCGGCGATCGACCGGATCTGGGACCACCGGGACAGCGAGACCGCCCAGGAGTTCGTGCTGCTCGGCTACCCGACCTACCAGATCAGCGACGAGACGGTCGCGGCGACGGACGCCTGGCTGGCCCGGGAGGGGCAGCCCCCGGCGCTGCGCCGCCTGGTCGCCGAGGGCAAGGACGCGGTCGTCCGGGCACTCAAGGCGCGGCAGCGCGACGCGGCGGCGGCCTGAACGTTCGCCCGCCCGCGCCGACGGGCCTAGGGTGAGTTGATGACGTCTTCCGCGCCGGGTTGGGTGGCGCCGAGTGGTCCGTGGACGGAGCCGGACCTGCGCGCGTTTCCCGCCGACGAGCACTGCTACGAGGTCCTCGACGGCTGCCTCCACGTCAGCCCGCCCCGCGACGACCCGCACGACGCGCTGGTGTCCGCGGTGGTGGACGTCCTGGCTTCGGCCGCGCCGCCGAGCTGGCGGCCGGTCGGCGGCGTCGGCCTCCACGCCGGGGACAGCTTCCTGCAGCCCGACGTGGTCGTGCTGCGTCCCGGCACGCCGCCGGCGCCGGAATGGGTCGAGCCGAGCGACGTCGCCCTGGTGGTCGAGATCGAGACGGCGCACAGCCGGCGGTACGACCGGTGGCTCAAGCCCTGCGTGTACGCGGACGCGGGCGTCGAGTCGTACTGGCGGGTGGAGCGAACCCACCACGGCCCGGTGGCGCATCTCTACACCCGCGCCAAGGCCGGCCACTACGACCTGCACCGGTCCGTCGCACCGGGTAGCGTCGTGACGGCCGAGCTCCCCTTCGCTGTCCAGGTCGCGCCAGCCACCTGGTAGGCACCGGCGAGACTGTCGACCTGATAGCGTGCACGCCATCAGGACCGGCCGGCAGCACCGCCGCCGCGCCACCGCCATCAGCTCTGGTCCTGACAGCCCGGACGCCATCACGACCGGCCGGCAACCCCGCCGCCGCGCCACCGCCATCAGCTCTGGTCCTGACAGCCCGGACGCCAACTGGATGGTCGGTGGCACCGGCGCTATCAGGTCTTGTCTTGATCGCGGTGGCGCCATCACGGGCGACGGGTGCGGGGCGGCCATGCGATAGCAGCAGCGCCATCAGCTCGAAAGCAACGCGCGAGTGGATGCCGTCGCCGGCCGGAGGTCAGCTCCTGCCGGCGCGGCTGGCGAGCTGGTCGAGCCCGCTGATGATGCCGCCCGCCAGGTCGCCGCCGCCGAACGCCGCGACCATCGAGAGGGCGGCCAGCTTGGCGTCGCGGTCGGGGATGCGGCGGCGGGCGTCGGCGCCGGTCACGATCTCCAGCACCCGCTGGTTGGGCGACACCGCGATCATCACCGACGAGACGGGCGTGGGGAGCTGGCCGAGCATCTCTTCCGCGTGGCCGCGGACCGGCTCATCGAGCTGGCCCACGTAGACGGAGAACGTCAGTCCGGTGGACTTGTCGGCCGTGCGCAGCGCCTCGTCGAGGCGCAGCAGTTGCCGGGTGGAGAACGGACCTTCGAGCACCTCGCGCCGGCCGGTCAGCTCGTCGATCGTCCGCTCGGCCTCCTCCTGCGTCCGCAGCGTCTCGCTGTGGTCGGCCCGCTCCCGGGCCGCGACCTCACCAGCGGTCACTTGCGCCTCCCGTCGTGCCGGCCGGCGATGCGACGGCCGCCTTGTCGATCTCGCGCCCGCCGGTCAGCTCGGCCCGCTGGGCGCCCGCGGGGAGGGCGGGCGCGTGGGAGTCGGCGAGCTCTTCGGGCGCGGACAGGAACCAGACCGGCGTGAAGTCGTAGGACCGGCCGGGCCGGTAGCGCTTGGCTCTGCGCCCGCTGCCGGCCGCGGCCAGCCCCGAAATGATCAACACCGCCGCCAGCGGGATGACCACGAAGTACAGCAAGGTCTCGGTAACGGACAACGCCTCTGCTCCAATCAGACGCCGTTCACCGTAGCGGAGCGCGCGTCGCTCCACATGTCGGGGTGCCGATCGCGATCGCCGTAAACCGGCTCCAGCTGAGCGGCCGCGGCGAGCAGCCGAGCGTCGTCGCCGACGGCAGCACTGAGCAGCACGCCGACGGGCAGGCCGTCGCCGGTGGTCGATCCGGGCATCGACACCGACGGCTGGCCGGTGACGTTGAAGATCGCGCAGTACGGGGAGAACCGGCGCTGCCGGTCGAAGTCGTCGGCCGGGTCGCCGGTCTCCGTGAACCACCCCACCTCGGCCTGCGTGCCGGCCAGGGTGGGGCAGAGCAGCAGGTCACAGCCGGCCACCCGGGCCATCCCCTGTCGGACCTGGATCTGCACCTCGAACAGTGTCTGCGTCAAGGCGGCGGCCGACAAGGCCGCGCCGCGGGCCCGCAGGTACCGGCTGATCGGCAACAGGTCGTTCTCCCGCTCCGGCGGCACGGGGCCGAGCGCCAGCACGTACCACAGGGTCTCGAACAGCGGCCAGACGTCGGGCGTGAGCGGCGCCGAAACCTCCACCACCTCGTGGCCCAGGCCGGACAGCGCGGCGGCGGCGCGGTCGACGGCGGCCACGCAGGCGGGATCGACGGGCGTGTCGGCGAGCATCGGCGTGGTGAACCGGCCGATCCGCAGCCGTCCGGGGTCGGCTGCGCGGGCCGCGCCCAGATAGCCGCCGGGCGGCGCGGGCGGCTGCGGATAGGGCTCTCCGGCCGCGGGCGCGGCCATCGCGTCGAGCAGCGCCGCGGCGTCGGCGACCGTACGGGCGATCGGGCCGTGGGTGGGCAGCCCGAAGGCGCCGAACCCGAGCGGACCGCCCGAAACGACGCCGCGGCTGGGCTTCACGCCCACCAGGCCGCAGATCGCCGATGGGATGCGCACGGAGCCGCCGCCGTCGGAGCCCTGCGCGAGCGGGATCAGGCCGGCCGCGACGGCCGCCGCCGCTCCGCCGCTCGAGCCGCCCGCCGTGTACCGCAACCCCCAGGGGTTGCGCGCCGGGGGTGCGACCCGACCCTCCGAGTAGAGCGAGTTGCCCATCTCCGATGTGGTGGTCTTGCCGAGCGAAATGAGCCCGGCGGCGCGCATGAACCGCACCACGTCGCTGTCCACGCCCGGCACGAAGTCGGCGAACGCCGCGGACCCGAACGTCGTACGGACGCCCGCCGTCATCGTCAGGTCCTTGATGGCGGTCGGCACGCCGTGCAGGGGACCCCGGCCCTCGGCGGGCACCGCGTCGAGCGCCTTCGCCCGCGCCCGCGCGTCGTCGGCCGTCACCGTCACGAACGCGCCGACCTCGCCGCCGTACGCCGCGATCCGCTCGAGGTAGTGGTCGACCAGTTCGACGCTGGTGAGCTCGCCGCCGGCGATCGCCGTTGCTTGGTCCAGGGCGCTCGAGTCGTGCAGCTCGGTCATCCCACCATCCTGCCCCGCCAGCCCCACACCCGGCTGCCACGACGCCCACGACGGACTGAAGGCTAACCTCGACCGGTGGTCGACGACCTGCTGAAGCACGCGCACGAGTTGGACGCGGCCGACGAGCTCGCCGGGTTCCGCGAGCGGTTCGTCGTCACCGACCCGAGCCTGGTCTACCTCGACGGCAACTCGCTCGGGCGGCTGCCCAAGGCGACCCGGGAGCGGCTGCGCCGCGCCGTCGACGAGGAGTGGGGTGGCGAGCTGATCCGCGGCTGGGATCGGTGGATCGGCCTCGCCGCCGAGGTCGGCGACCTGATCGGCACCGCCGTGCTCGAGGCCGCGCCCGGCGAGGTCGTGCTGTCCGACTCCACCAGCGTCAACCTCTACAAGCTCGCGGTGGCTGCGTGCGACGCGCGGCCCGGCCGCAAGGTCGTGGTCACAGACGACGACAACTTCCCGACCGACCAGTACGTCCTGCAGGGGGTCGCCGCCACGCGGGAGATGCGGCTGCGGGTGGTCCCGACCGACCTCGACGCCGGCGTGTCGCTGGCCGGAGTGTCGGCCGCGCTCGACGACGACGTCGCCCTGGTGTCGCTGTCGCATGTGGCCTACCGGTCCGGCGGCATCGCCGACCTCGCCGGCATCACCGCCGCCGCCCACGAGGCCGGCGCGCTGGTCCTGTGGGATCTCAGCCACTCGGTCGGCGCGGTCCGGGTGCCGCTGCGCTCCGCCGGTGCCGACCTCGCGGTCGGCTGCACCTACAAGCACCTGGGCGGCGGACCGGGCGCACCCGCCTTCCTCTACGTGCGCCGCGACCTGCAGGAGGCACTGCGCCAGCCGATCTGGGGCTGGTTCGGGCAGCGCGACCAGTTCGCGATGGGCGGCACGTACGACCCGGTGGAGTCCGTGGAGCGGTTCCTCGTCGGGACGCCGCCGGTGCTGGGCGCGTACGCGGTGCGCGAGGGCGTCCGGCTGGTCGCGGAGGCCGGCATCCACCGCGTCGAGGCGAAGTCGAGGGCGCTCGGCGCGTACGCGATCGCGCTGCACGACGCCTGGCTGGCGCCGCACGGGTTCGCGCTGGCGTCGCCCCGCGAGGACGACCGCCGCGGCGCGCACGTGACCCTCCACCACGCCGCGGCCTGGCAGGTGAGCCAGGCGCTGCGGGCGACGAAGGTGATTCCCGACTTCCGGACCCCGCAGCGGCTGCGCCTCGGGCTGGCTCCGCTGTACACGCGGTTCGTCGACGTGTTCACCGCCGTGGACCGGCTCCGGGCGGTGATGGAGTCCGGCGCCTGGCAGGCGTACCCAACGGCGCCCTCGCGGGTGACCTGATTCCTTAGTTTCCTCCTCTTTGTCCCCAATGGAGTGCAAAGATCTCGTCAAACGGGATCTCACCAAATCGGAGGGGATAGCGATGCGGGGTTTCCTGTCTGCTCTCGCCGCCGCGGCGGGCACGACGGCGGTGCTGTGGTTGGCGACGCCGGCACTGGCCGCCAGCTCGTGGATCGAGGTGAACCCGAGCAGCATCCAGGCCGGCTCCACGGTCGCCATCCGGGCCAGCTGCCAGGACAACACGTCCCCGGCCACGGCGAAGTCGAGCGCGTTCGGCCAGGTCACGCTGGTTCCGCAGAACGGGTTCCTGGTCGGCTCGGTGACAATTCCGGCGAACACCCGCGCCCGGACGTACTCCGTGCGGCTCAGCTGCCCGAACGGCAGCTCGGCCCGCACCAGCCTGACCGTGGTGGGCATGGAGCGCCCCACGGTCGGTCCGGCCACCGGCGGCGGCGGAACCGCGCCGAACGACGCCGGTCCCCTCCTGCTGGCGGGCGGCCTGGCGACGCTTGCGGTGGGTGCCGGAGTGGGCGTGATGGCGCTGCGGCGCCGGCGTGTCGCGTAACCGCTCTCCCCGGCTGGCCCGGGTGGCCGCACCGCTGGACCGGCCGGCGCCCGTGCCGCGCCGCCGCGCGGTCGGGTCGGCAAACGCTCCAGTGGCGATGCTGGCCGTGCTGCTCGGTGTCTTCCTCACCGGGCTCGGCCTGAGCCAGCTGGACGGGACGATCCCGCTGCCCGGATGGTTCGCGAAGCAGGGCGTGCCGCCACCACGGGCGTTCCCGGTGCTCGCGCCGAGCCGCCCGACCCGCGTGGTGATCGCGTCGATCGGCGTCGCGGCGCCGGTGCACGACGTCGGCCTCGCTCCCGACGGCACGATCGCGGTGCCGGCATTGGACAAGCGCAACGAGGCCGGCTGGTACGACGCGAGCCCGACGCCGGGTCAGTTCGGGCCGGCGATCCTCCTCGGTCACGTCGACACCCGGACCGGGCCGGCCGTCTTCAGCAAGCTGGCCGACGTTCGGCCGGGCGCGAGGATCGAGATCACCCGCCGGGACCGGTCCGTCGCCGTCTTCCAGGTCAACACCGTCGAGAGCTTCGACAAGACGTCACTGCCGGCGGACCGGGTCTACGGCGACTTCAGCCGTCCAGGCCTACGCCTCATCACCTGCGGCGGCCGATGGGTGGGCGGCGCCACCGGCTATGCGGACAACATCGTGGTCTTCGCGTCCCTGGTCGCGGCGAGGGACGTCAAGGCCTGACCCATGTCACCGAAGCTCTCCCTCCCGTCGCCGGCAGGGTGAGCTAGCTGGCGAGGTCGAGCCAGTCGGCCCAGCGCGGGTCGGGCACGCGGTGGCCGAGCACCCGCCAGGCTGTGCCCTTGGGCGCGGCCGGGCTCGCGTGCAGCCGCCAGCCGAGCTCGGCGGGCGTCTTGTCGCCCTTCGTGTGGTTGCACCGCGCGCAGGCGGCCACCACGTTTTCCCAGGCGTGGCGACCGCCGCGACTTCTCGGGAACACGTGGTCGACCGTCTCGGCCGGACCCCGGCAGTACGCGCACCGCCAGCCGTCGCGGGCGAAGATCGCGCGGCGGGACAGCCCGACGTGTACCCGGTAGGGTACCCGCACATATCGGGTCAGGCGGACCACGGACGGCACGGCCAGATGGTGACGGGCGCTGTGCAGGATGCCGTCGCCGTCGGCGACGCAGATGGCCTTGGCGGACAGGACGAGGATCGCGGCTCTTCGCACCGACACGACACACAGCGGCTCGTACGTGGCGTTGAGGACCAACGCTCCTGAGCCCACCGTGGGTCGTATGTCAGGCATCCCGCTCACCCTCTCGGCCGTCTCGCGCCCGCTCCTGTCGCCAGCTCGCCACCGACCCCGGTTAAGGCTCCCGGCGCCCGTGCGCCAATAGTCCCCGATGGGTGACCCGAATGCACGTACTATTCCCTGCCCGCCGGTGAAGGTTTGGTTTCGTCCGGCACGATGGTCGGGTCCGTCCGGCTGCGTGAGCCCGCTCGCTTCCCGCGGGCAGCCCTGGCAGCCGGTGAAGCCATAGGGTACGAAGGCACGCGTGACTGTGCCAGCCACGATCCTGCCGCTCCTCGCCGAACCGTCGCCGTCGCCTAGTGCCGACTGCCGGCAAGACCTGGTGTGCCAAACCGTATACAAGGTCACCGACTCCGTCTGGCTCGCGGAGGGCAGCTTCTACTTCCTGGTCAAGCCGCTGCGGGTCATCGCCATCTTCCTGGTGGCGATGCTGATCCGCTGGATCCTCCACCGGCTGATCAACCGCCTGGTTCGGACCACCACCGGCTCGGTGCCCTCGATCCTCAAGCCGCTGCGCGAGCGGATCCCCAACGCCGTCGAGGACCCGACCGCGGTGTTCCCGGAGCGCCGCCGCCAGCGGGCCGAGGCGATCGGGTCGGTCCTGCGCAGCTCGGTCACGGCGTTCGTGTTCACGATCGCGACGTTGATGGCACTCAAGGAGTTCAGCTTCGACCTCGCACCCCTGCTGGCCAGCGCCGGCATCGCCGGCCTGGCGCTCGGTTTCGGCGCACAGAGTCTGGTCAAGGACCTGCTCGCGGGTCTGTTCATGCTGCTCGAGGACCAGTACGGCGTCGGCGACAACGTCGACCTCGGCGAGGCGAGCGGCGTGGTCGAAGCGGTCGGCCTGCGCATCACGACGATCCGCGACGCCCACGGCGTGCTCTGGTACATCCGCAACGGCGAGATCGTCCGAGTGGGTAACAAGAGCCAGGGCTGGGCCACCGTGATGATCGACATGCCGATCGGCTTCGCCGGCACGGAGGAGGCGACCGAAGTCCTCCGCGAGGCGGCGGCGGCGACCGCGGCCGACCCGGCTGTCGCGGAGCTGTTCGTCGAGCCGCCCGAGGTGCTGGGCGTCGAACAGGTGACCGTGGACGGCGCCGTCATCCGCACGATCGCCAAGACCACCGCGGACGGCCAGTACCTGGCCGGGCGCGAGCTGCGCCGCCGGCTGACCGAGGCGCTCGAGGAGCACGGCATCACGGCGCGGATGGCGGCGACGCGCCTGCTCCCCCGGCCGGCCACGCCCGGTGCCGACCCGGAGCCGGGCCGGGGCGGATCCGACGGGACTGGTGGGCCGACCTGACGGTGGGTTATCGTCCGTTCGTCCAGTCGGGAGGATGACCCCCTACCCGTTCGCACTAGCCAGTTGTCAGACGATCGGGCAGAATCCGTGACAAGCTCCCCTCGGAGCGCGTGCGGCGCCAGTCCACCCGACGTGCGACCAAACGTTCCACGGCAACGGCCCCAGAGGCGGGCGCCGAGAACGACGGAGGCTCCCCCCGTGTCCGACGAGGCACAAAGCGCCGCCCGGCCGGCAACGTTTCGCGAGGTCTTCAGCGGTCGCGAATACCGGGCGGTCTTTTCCGCGACGGCCCTGTCCTGGCTGGGCGACTACATCGCCCGCGCCGCGATCACGGTCATCGTCTTCCAGCAGACCGAGTCCGTCGCGCTCTCCGCCGCCGCGTTCGCGATCAGCTACCTACCCTGGCTGATCGGCGGTCCGCTGCTCGCGACCGTCGCCGACCGTTACCCGTACCGCACCGTCATGGTGGTCTGCGACCTTCTCCGCGCCGGGCTGATCTCGCTGGTCGCGCTGCCCTTCATGCCGGTGTGGGCGATGCTGTCGCTGCTGTTCCTCACCACGCTGGCCACCCCGCCCGCCCAGGCGGCCCGCTCCGCCCTGATGCCGCTGATCCTCGCGGGCGACCGGCTCGTCGTGGGCCTGTCGATCAACAACAGCACGAGCCAGGCCGCGCAGGTGATCGGTTACAGCACCGGCGCCGGCCTGGCCGCGTTCAGCCCGCGGTCGGCGATCGTCCTCGACGCGGTCACCTTCTTCGCGTCTGCGGCGCTCATCCGGTTCGGGGTGCGGCAGCGGCCGGCGGCCCTCGCACGCGCCGCCCGCACGCATCTGGTGCGCGAGACGGCCGAGGGCTTCCGGCTGGTCTTCGGCACCACGGTGCTGCGCAGCATCGCGATCATCGTGCTGTCCGCGGGCATGTTCGCGATCGTCCCGGAGGGCCTCGCCGCGGCCTGGGCGCAGCAGAGCGGTGGCAGTGACGGCCGCCAGGGCCTCTATCAGGCGCTGATCATGGCTGCCGGCCCGATCGGCCTGGTCATCGGGGGGCTCACGATGACGCGCCTGGTGCCGCCACGGACCCGGCGCAAGCTGGTCCGGATCTTCGCGGTCCTCGCTCCGCTCGTGCTCGTACCCGCCCTGCTCAACCCCCCGCCGCCCGTCGTGGCGCTGCTCGCGGGCCTGTGCGGCGTCGCGGCCGCCGGCCTCCTGCCGGTCACCAACGGCCTGTTCGTGCAGGCACTGCCGCACGCGTTCCGGGCTCGTGCCAACGGCGTGATGGCGACCGGCATGCAGCTCGTCCAGGGCGGCGCGGTCCTGGTGACCGGCCTGCTGGCCCAGCACTCCACCATCCCGCGGGTGGTCGGCTGGTGGAGCATCGCGGGAGTCCTGCTGATGCTGGTCGTGTCGGCCTCCTGGCCGAGCGGGGAGCAGATCGACGACGCCATCGCCGCGGCGGCCCGCACCCTCCCGCCGGAACTGCGCGCGCAGGGTTCGCCCGTGGCGGCCGCGGTCGCGCCCGTCCCGCCGCAGGCCGGTACGGCTGCGGCGAAGAGCGGCGCCGGTCCCGCCCGGGGCCCGGCGGCGCCGTCCGAGCTCGGCAGCCGCCCGGCACCCGTACGTTCCTGACGCCTGGCAGTCGGCGCAACGCCTAGCCTGATGTCCCGACCTGGCAGAATGGTCGGGTGAACCGCGCAGCAGACCCCGGTGACGACCCGCAGACCTTCTTCGCGCAGATCGGCGGCGAGCCGACGTTCCGCAAGCTCGTCGCCACGTTCTACGAGGGGGTGGCCGGCGACCCCCTGCTGCGGCCGGTGTACCCCGAGGCCGACCTCGGACCGGCCACGGAGCGGCTGACGCTGTTCCTGATGCAGTACTGGGGCGGTCCGAACACCTACTCCGCGCAGCGCGGCCATCCACGGCTGCGCATGCGTCATGCGCCGTTCCGCGTCGGTCCCGCGGAGCGCGACGCCTGGTTGCGCCACATGCGGCACGCGGTCGACACGCTCGATCTGACGCCCGACCAGGACGCCACGCTATGGGAGTACCTCGAACGGTCCGCCTATTTCATGGTCAACACGGTGGACGGCGCCGCAGCGGCGATCCGGCTGGACCCGGCCTAGCGGTCCCCGCCGGCAATGGCCGACGGAACTCGCGCACGACGTCGGCCCGCCCGGTCAGAGCAGGGCGCCCTCGTCGTGGAGCCACTCGATGAACGTCGAGGAGACGGCGGCGCCGCAATCGACCATCTCGACCAGGAGCGCGTCGTGGGCGCCGGCCCTCAACGGGACCTGCATCTCGGCGTAGATGGGCAGCTGGCCCCGCTCGGTCGGGTCGCCCATGTAGGCCTTGCAGAACCGGCGGGTGTGGTTCCACTCGTTGACGACGCGGAAGGCGCGGTCGGCCCAGTCCGGCGGCACCGTCGAATGGGGACGGGCGCGGATGACGAGGATCTCGTCCTCGGGGCCTTCGAGCGTGAACAGCACCGCGTGCCGCTCCCACATGGCCAGCAGGCTGCCGTCGCCGTCGGCGAGGTAGCGCACGTCGAGCAGGTCCAGCGCCGCGCCGACCCGGTTGAGGGTGACCGGCCGGACCTCGCCCGGCTCCCGGTCGATGGCGGACACGTCGGGCGACGACGGGCAGGACTGCTCGGGCTCCCGCTGAGTGGGGACCTGCCGCGGCACCGGCGCGGGCGGGTCGACCCGAAGTCTCCCGTCGGTCGTTCTCGCGGTTAGAGTCTCCGGCTCAGCGCCAGCGGCGTGACCCGGACGCCATGACCACCACGGCATCGCGCGCGCACCTCACTCCCCAGCGAATCCAACCGCCTACGTTCTGTTGGACCCGGGCCATGACGGTACCCGGATAGCCGGCCGAGGGCATCCCCCCAACGACGCCCCCTGCCCAAAGGGACCAGGTGATATCAGCTGTTCGGACGAGGTCCGGCGGGCTTGAGGACCAATGGCGTCACCGGAAGTAGCCAGGCAACTCCATAGGGCGCAGAAATGGCAATCCATTGCCCGGAAACTCGGACATCGGCCGTTCCGTCGGATTCACGCTCATCGTTGCCGAGGAAGCCCATCCGGACGACCGCCTGGACCAGCCGCTGCGGGACCTCGATCTGGTTCCCGTCGGGGAGCGCCACCACGATCGACACGTGGTCCAGCAGCGCATCGCGCAACACGCGTTCCCCGACCGCGCGGCCGCCCACGCCCTGCGCCCCGGCGGTGCGCAGCGTGCCGGCGGCGGCCGCCGCGATCCGCCGTACCTGAGCCGCCGGCACGCTCTCCACGACCCGCCCCGCGCCGATCGGCAGCGGCCATCGCCAGTCGCCGTCGCGGCGCGCCGGCAGCGCCGCGCCGCCCGCGGCCACCTCGTCCAGCAGCGCCCGCCCGGCCACCGTCGCGTCCTGCGCGACCGATCCGGCAACGGTACGGGAGACGAGAACGCCCCACGGCACCCTTCCCCACAGCGTGACCCGGCCGGGCGCCTCGGCCGGACGCAGCCGCACAACGGCGGCCGGGTCGAGCCGGACCAGCCGGCTGAGGAAGGCGCCGACGTCGGCGGCGTCGGCAAGCCCGTGCGGGTCCACGCCCATCAACCGACCTCGGCGTACGGCTCGAGGAAGGCGCGCTCCTGCGCGCTGAGCCGCCGCGGCCGGCCGGAGGCGAGGTCGTACGGCACGCACACCGAGCGCGCCCGGCTGGCGACCTCCTCCTTGGCGAACAGCTCGTATCCGATCGTGAACCGCGACGGGCGGATCTCCTGCAGCCACAGCTCGATCCGCACGGGGTCGAAGTAGTCGACCAGGCGCAGGTAATCGACCTCGTGCCGGAAGATCACCACGCCCTCCTCGAGCGAGGTGATGCCGTGTGCCCGGGCGCCGCGGAACATCAGCGCCACCCGTGCCTCCTCGTACAGGGTGAGGAAGCGCGCGTTGTTGACGTGGCCGTACGTGTCCATATCCGACCAGCGCAACGGGCAGTCATACGAGAACCTAGTCACGCGTCAGCTTGCGGTAGGTCACCCGGTGCGGACGGGCCGCGTCGGCACCAAGGCGGTCGACCTTGTTCTTCTCGTACGCCTCGAAGTTGCCCTCGAACCAGAACCACTTCGCCGGGTCCTCGTCGTCGCCCTCCCAGGCGAGGATGTGGGTCGCGATGCGGTCGAGGAACATCCGGTCGTGGGAGATGACCACGGCGCAGCCCGGGAACTCCAGCAGCGCGTTCTCCAGCGACGAGAGCGTCTCGACGTCGAGGTCGTTGGTCGGCTCGTCCAGCAGGATGACGTTGCCGCCGATCTTCAGGGTGAGCGCGAGGTTGAGCCGGTTGCGCTCGCCGCCGGAGAGCACCCTGGTCGGCTTCTGCTGGTCGGGGCCCTTGAAGCCGAACGCGGCGACGTACGCACGCGAAGGCATCTCGACCTTGCCCACCATCAGGTGGTCGAGGCCGTCGGAGACCGCCTCCCAGACGGTCTTGTCGCCGTCGAGGCCCTCGCGGTTCTGGTCCACGTACGACAGCGAGACGGTCTCGCCGACCCGGACGTTCCCGCCGTCCGGCTTCTCTAGGCCGACGATGGTCTTGAACAGCGTGGTCTTGCCGACGCCGTTCGGGCCGATGATGCCGACGATGCCGTTGCGGGGCAGGGAGAACGACAGGTCGCGGATCAGCACCCGGTCGTCGAAGCCCTTGGTCAGGTTGTTGGCCTCGATCACGGTGTTGCCCAGCCGCGGCCCCGGCGGGATCTGGATCTCTTCGAAGTCGAGCTTGCGGGTCTTCTCCGCCTCGCGGGCCATCTCGTCGTAGCGGTCGAGCCGGGCCCGGGACTTGGTCTGGCGGGCCTTGGCGTTGGATCGCACCCACTCCAGCTCGTCTGTGAGACGCTTTTTCATCTTGGCGTCCTTGCGGCCCTCGACGGCGAGGCGCTGCGCCTTCTTCTCCAAGTAGGTGGAGTAGTTGCCCTCGTACGGGTAGGCCCGGCCGCGGTCGATCTCGAGGATCCAGCCGGCGACGTTGTCGAGGAAGTAGCGGTCGTGGGTGATCGCGACGACGGTGCCGGCGTACTTCGCCAGGTGCTGCTCCAACCACTGGACGCTCTCGGCGTCGAGGTGGTTGGTGGGCTCGTCGAGCAACAGCAGGTCGGGCTGCTGGAGCAGCAGCTTGCACAGGGCCACCCGGCGGCGCTCGCCGCCGGAGAGCTGCGTGACGTCGGCGTCGGGCGGCGGGCAGCGCAGGGCGTCCATCGCGAGCTCCAGCTGGGAGTCGACGTCCCACGCGTCGAGGTGGTCGAGCTCCTCCTGGAGCTTGCCCATCTCCTCCATCAGCTCGTCGCTGTAGTCGGTCGCCATCTGCTCGGCGATCTTGTTGAACCGCTCCAGCTTGGCCTTGGTCTCCGCGACCGCCTCCTCGATGTTGCCGAGGACGGTCTTGGCGTCGTTGAGCGGCGGTTCCTGCGCCAGCAAGCCCACGGTGTAGCCCGGCATCAGGCGGGCCTCGCCGTTGCTCGGCTTGTCGCGCCCAGCCATGATGTGGAGCAGGCTCGACTTGCCCGCGCCGTTGGGACCGACCACACCGATCTTGGCGCCCGGCAGGAAGTTGAGCGTCACGTTGTCGAGCACGACCTTGTCGCCGTGCGCCTTGCGTGCCTTCTCCAGGACGTAGATGAACTGGGCCACGGTGCGGCCTACCTCCGAACGATCGCGTGTGGGTCGGCGAGTGCCGTCGTCAATCCTGACAGGTAGGTCGCGCTCCGCCCACCTCACCCCGTCCAGGGCCCATCCGGCCCCGCGTTACGGGCGGTGCGCGATCACCGCGGCGCGGTCGGGGTCGCCGGTGCCGCTCCGCTGGACCAGCTCGGCCGCGCTGACCGTGTAGGTCGTGACCCTCTGGTCGACCCGGTTGGTCGCCACGTAGCCGTCGTCCTGCGCCACGACGTCCGTGAGGAACAGCGCGTTCTTCCCCTCGACCATTTCGGCGTCGACGCCGGCCCGGGACCCCTGGTAGAACAGCGTCCCGGCCGAGTCCCGGCAGATCCACACC
>DATDJX010000375.1:0-24101 GCA_036520275.1 Asanoa sp. | reverse complement strand
CGTGTCGAGCGACGGGGCGACGGTGCGCTCCTCGAGACTTGGGTCGAGGATCACCATGACTTCGTAATGACGCAAGACGTGCTCACCTCCTATGGGCTAGGCGGCCGCGGTCCTTCCGCGGCAGGAGGTCGTGCGTCGTCGTCGCGGGCCTCGTGAGGGAGGATCCCGCAGTCGGGACCCGGACAACCTGACCAGGATAGCGGAGCCGTACCCCGAGGCAAAAAGAGCCGCGGGGCGCCCTAACCGCATTCTTTGGGTGGGGACCTGGGGAGGAACGACCACACCGACGAGCTTGGACAGAGGCGCCCCGCGGAGCTTGTTCGAGTTTACGCGCTCGGAGTCCGGGTTGCACGTTGAGCGGCGATAGCCCGAATTGCCCCGGCCGACACGCCGACGACGCAGACGGTGGCGATCATGGCAAGAAGGCCCGTACGGCCGGTTTCGCTCACCCGCTCGACGGACACCGGTGGCTCTCCAGCGGTGATGTCTGTGCCTGCGTCCGGCGCGGCGGACGTTTCGCCCCCGCCGGCCCGCTCGGGATCTGCCTGCACCTCAGGCTGGGCGGCGGCGTTCGGCGGGCCCGCGCCGGCAGTCGTACCGCCGCTCCCGCTCGTTGTGTTGCCGCCGATCGTGGCCGAAGCGGCCAGGTTGACCGCCGGAGGCGCCGCTTGTCGGACAGTTGGCGGCGCGACGACGTGGACGGGCACGGAGAACGTTTCCGCGAACACGCAGCCGGGCTGGAGCGCGAGCGACACCAGGCCCTCGTGCGACAGCAGTTTCGCGTGGGCGCCCCTGGCGGTCTCGCCGGTGGCCGCCTGGTCGAGGAGGACCGTTGCGCGGTGACCGGCGTTGTTCACCACGCGCAGCGCGCTCTTCGCCGGCACTGTCAGCGAGTTCGCGCTGGCCGTCGAGGTGCAGGCCACGGCCAGCAGACCCGCCCCGCTGAAGGTGACTGCGCTGCCACCGCCGTGCACCCGTGCGCCGGCGTGCGCGGCGGTGCCGAACGCCAGCGGTGCCGCGGCGAACAGCGCGGCGAGCGCCACCGATGCGGCACGGTGGCGGGTGGGCTGCATTCCCCATCTCCCGGGCTGGGCGGCCGCGAACCGATCCGGAGTCGGGCGGCGCGGATCTATCGGACGTAACGACCCAACAGCCGGACGGGTGACGCCGTCCATCGGGACGATTTGCCTGTTGCGCCCGTCGGTGGGAGGTCCTGACGCTGTCGTACGGGCGACGTAGGCTCGCCCTCATGCGTATCGGAGCTCACGTCGACGCGGCCGACCCGCTCGAGGCGGCTGCGGCCCGAACGGCCGAAGCGGTGCAGTTCTTCCTCACCGATCCGCAGGGCTACAAGTCGCCGAAGCCGCGCCCCGACGCGGCCGCGCTGCGCGCCGCGGAGATCGACATCTATGTGCACGCGCCCTATCTGGTCAACGTCGCCACGCTCAACAACCGCATCCGCATCCCGAGCCGCAAGCTGCTGATGGCCCACTCCGACGGTGCGGCGGAGATCGGCGCAACGGCCTTGATCGTCCACGGTGGACACGTCGGCGCCGTCGACGAGCTCGACACCGGCTTCGACAACTGGCGAAAGACCTTCTCCTACGCAGCCAAGACGGCCGGCGGGTTCAAGACCCCCGTGCTGATCGAGAATACGGCCGGGGGCGACCACGCCTGCGCACGCAAGCTCGACCAGCTCGCCCGGCTGTGGGACGCCGTCGGGGAGTACGAGGTTGGCTTCTGCCTCGATACGTGCCACGCCCACGCCGGAGGCGAAGACCTCCTCGGCCTCGTCGATCGGGTCAAGGCGATCACCGGACGCATCGACCTGATCCATGCGAACGGTTCCAAGGACCCGTTCGACTCCGGGCGGGATCGACATGACAACCTGGCCTCCGGAATGATCGACCCCGATCTGGTGGTGGCCGTCGTCCGCGCCGCGGGCGCGCCGGTCATCGTCGAGACGCCGGGTGGCGTCGAGGGCCAGACTGCCGACATCGCCTACCTGCGGGACAGGGTCGGCTGACAAGCGTCGCGGGCGAACGGGGACGGAGCGATGACTACGGAGCAGCCGCCGGCGACCGTCCGGCCCGCCGCGACGGGCGATGATGGCGCCGACCCGTCCTCCTGGCGGGCGTCAGCGCTCGAGGCGTCGGGCGCCGCACCGGAGGGGTCCACCGTGGATGCCCCGCGGGCGGTCGACGGCGCGGCTCCGCTGGAGACCGGACCCTCGTCGGCCGTTGCCACCGATCGCCCGATCGGTGAGGGTGCGTCGAGGAAGGCGACGGCCGCCACCGACGGCACCGCTCCCGGACGGCTGGACCCCGGCCCGGCCGCTGACGGGACGGACGCGGCGGACCAGCGCGCTACCGGTCGCCCGGTCCGGGGGCGCGGGCCGGAGAAGGTCGCCGGCGCCCACACGGGCCCGGAAACCGTGGCCGGCGGCCCGGCCGGCGGGGCTGCCGCAGGGTCGGACCCGAGCGCGGACACCACAGCCGACGCCGGAAACGTGCCAGCGAGTGGGCGGGAAGACACCCCCCGAAAGGAACCAGCCGCCACCGAGGCCGCCGGCGGGACGGGCCCCGCGGACGGGGCGACCGGCGCCGCGAAGCCAACGGTTCGAAAGAGCGCACCCGGGGAGGCCGCCGCACCGGCGGCCACTGACCCGGACGCGCGTTCCGCAGGCGACAAGGGTGCCGAAAAGTCCGCCCCGGCGGATGCGAATGCGGCACTTCGCAATCCGGCGCCCGAGGCGGTCGCCGCCACGACGGCCGCGCAGCAAGGCGGCGGCGCCGATGCGAACGCGGCCACGACGCCCACGCGGGAGAATGGCGCCGCCAACGCGGACGCGGCCACGACGCCCACGCGGGAGAATGGCGCCGCCAACGCGGACGCGGCCGCGACGCCCACGCGGGAGAATGGCGCCGCCGACGCGGACGTAGCCGCGACCAGCGCGCAGGAGGGTGAGGAGAGCAACGAACCGGCCGATCGGTGGTCGGAGTTCGCGGCGGCCGGGGAGGCGGAGCCCACCCGCTTCGACCGGGTACTCACCGCGCTCGGGCGGTTCTTCCGGCACGAATGGACGCTCGCCTGCATCGCAGCCATCGTACTGGCGGTTGCGATGACCTGGCCCACGCTGCGATACCCGCAGTACGAGCTCCCTCAAGACATCTGGGACCCGACGCTGCAGGCCTGGCAGATGGCCTGGTCCGGGCACATCCTGCTCACCGATCCGGCACACTTGTACGACTCCAACGCGTTCTACCCCTCGCATTGGAGCTTCGCGTTCTCCGACGGACTGCTCGGCTACGCGCCGTTCGGCATGATCGGCACCGGGCCGGCGGCGGCGATCCTGCGCTACAACATCGTCTTCGTGCTCGCCCATGCCCTGGCGGCCCTCGGGGCGTACGCCCTCGTCCGTCAGCTGGGTGCGGGCCGCACCGGCGCGGCGGTGGCCGGCGTGTCCTACGCCTACGCGCCATGGCTGCTCGCGCAGTCCGGCCACCTCCACGTCCTGTCCAACGGAGGCATCCCGTTGGCGTTCGCGATGCTCGCGCGCGGCCATGGCTGGTCTCTGCGTCGGGGCTACCGGCCCGGCCGCAGGCGTGCCGGCTGGGCGGCGGCCGGTTGGATCACCGCCGCCTGGCAGCTCAGCCTCGGGTTCGGCATCGGCCTCGTGTTCGCGTACGTCCTCGGCGCGGTCGCCGTGGTCGTGGCGGTCGTGTGCCTGACCCGGCGGATCTGGTTTGGGCGCACGTTGTTCCTCGCCGACCTGTTCGGCGGCGCGCTGTTCGCGGCGACCGGCGGCCTCCTGGCGATCCCGTTCTTCGAGGTCGCCGAGGAAAACCCCAACGCGGTGCGCAGCCTCGCCGAGATCGACTTCTTCTCGCCCCCGTGGCGCGGGTTCTTCACCGCCCCGGCCGAGTCTCGCATCTGGGGCGCGGCCCACGCACCGATCCGCGCGGCGCTGCCGTGGGACCCGGAGATGACCCTGCTGCCCGGGTTCATCCTCATTGGGCTCGCGCTCGCCGGTCTGTTCGTCTCGATCTGGACCCTGCGCGCGCGGCTGGCGCTGCTGGCCGCGGTCGCGGTCAGCGCGATCCTCGCGATGGGCACCCGGTTCTTCGGTGGCAAGGTCACCTACATCCCGCTATTCGAGCACCTGCCCGGATGGGATGGCCTGCGCACGCCCGGGCGGCTGGTGCTGTGGACCACGCTGCTACTCGGCGTCCTCGCCGCGGGCGCGGTCAGCGCGTTCGTCGAGCGGGTGGAAGACGTCTCGGCGCAGCGGTTGCCGCCCTGGCCGGGGCCGTGGCTGCGGCTCGCGACGCTGATCCCGCTGCTGCTCGTGCTGGTCGAGGGCCTCAACAGCACGCCCCACGCGCTGGTGCCGGCGCAGCCGGCCGCGATGCGCACCGTGGAAGGCCCCTTGCTCGTACTGCCGAGCGACCAGCCGACCGACCAAAACGTCATGTTGTGGTCGACGACCAGGTTCCAGCCGATCGTCAACGGCGGCAGCGGCTTCACGCCCGCGACGCTCGACGAGACGCGCCAGGTCGCATCGACGTTCCCCGACGCGGCGAGCATCGACTACCTGCGCAGGGTCGGCGTCCGCAACGTGATCATCCTGCGCGACCGGGTGGCGCACACCCCGTGGGAGGCGACCGTCGACCTCCCCGTCGGTACCCTCGGCATCCAACGGCAGGACATCGGCGACGCGGTCGTCTACCGCCTGTCGCCGTAGCGACGCTTTGTCCGGTTCCACCGTGGTGGGTCCGCGCCAATGCGGCCCTAACCCCACGAACGCCTGGTCGAAGTGAACTCGCCCCGAGCTGGGCGATGATCGCGGCACGATGGGCCGGCGTGGTCCGGGCTCAGGAGACGGACCGGAGGTCCCGACGGCCGGTCCGGGACGGACCACGGTGGAAGCGGCGACGCCGCAGCCAGCGGGCGTCGGGTGCGCCGTCGAACTCGCCGCCGTCGGGATCGTCGTCGTACGTGGCGCGCACCGGGTCGTTCTGCGGCCGCAACACGTCACGGATCACCAGGACGCAGAGCATGACGACCGTGGCCAGGCGAAGCGACGCGGCGAGCACGAACACGCCCTCCGTGAACACCGGCTTCCCTGAGGCGCCGAGTAGTTCGCCGTAGAAGGCGAGGAAGTAGCCCACCTCCGCGAGCTGCCAGGCGACGAACGCCCACCACCGGGGGCGGGCGAGCACGACCAGCGGCAGCAGCCAGAGCGTGAACTGCTGCGACCACACCTTGCTGAAGATCAGGAACCCGGCCACCACGAGGAAGGCGAGCGCAGCGAGCCGCGGGCGGCGCGGCGCGAACAGCGCCAGCGCGGCGACACCGAGACAGGCGAGGCCGAACAAGAGGTACGACAGCCAGTTCAGCGCCCCGAGATGGTCGCTGAGCCACTGGAACGGCCCCACGCCGGGTCCCCACCTCGCGTCCAGGAAGCGGCCGACATACCAGAGAGTTCCCCAGTCGACCGGGCGCGTGTTGTTGAGGTCGAAGAAGCGCAGCCAGCTCTCCCGGTAGGCGAGCGCGATCGGCAGATTCAGGATCACCACGGTGGCGACCGCGGTGCCGATGGCGGTGAGCGCGGCCCGCCAGCGATCGGTGCGCACGGCGAGCACGAGGATCGGGCCGAGGATGAACAGCGGCCACATCTTCGCCGCGCCGCCGATGCCGAGGAGGATGCCGGCGGCCACGGGATGTCGGCGGGACCAGGCGAGCAGTCCGAAGGTGGCGAAGCCGACGGCGAGCAGGTCCCAGTTGACGGTAGCGGTGAGGAGCAGGGCGGGGGACAGCGCGAACATCGCCGCGTCCCAGGGTCTGCGCCGGCGGAGCGCGAGGATCGTGGCGACCGTGGCGACCGCGAACGAGCCGAGCACGAGCGCGTTGAGGTTGTAGAACCACTGGCCCTGGTTGACGTCGGGCCGCTCCTGGCCGAACTCGTGCACCGGCAGGCCGATCAGGCCCATGAAGTAGCCGGTCACGACGGGGTACTCGACGGCATGGTCCTTGTAGGGGACCTTGCCCTCGTTGAGCCCCTCGGCGTAGTAGAGCGCGAGCACGTCCGTGTAGCAGAGGTGCGTGTACTGGCTGTTGTTCCGCCATTGCCCGTCCTGGCACGGGGATTTCTGCACCCAGTGCAGCGCGAGCGTCAGGCAGATCAGCGCGAGCACGATGCGGGACGCCGTCCAGAACCGGCCGTCGCCGTTGCGCTCGGTCGCGTGCAGCCCGAGCGGTCCGCCGATCGCCTCGGACAGCCCGCGCACGAACGGGTCCGAGCGCGATGGGTGGTCCACCGGCAGCGGCTCGTCGGGTGGGACGGCCCGCGCGAGGGCCACCCCGGGCCCGACGCCCCCGACCTGCTCGCTCATGGCAGGCATCCTGCCGCATCGCGGTCGGGGCCGAGCACACCGGCTTGCCGTACGGCCGACGCCGTCAACCGGCACCCGGAAGCAGGTCCCGCTCGCCGACCCGTCGCGCACCCGTCACCCGCAGCACGGCCCGGCCCGATGCTGGTCAGGGCCGGCCCGGGCCGCCGGCTTCGTCCCGACCACGGACATGTGTCCAACGACCCTGGCCCGCGGCCGCGATCGGCATCGCCGGCCCGACCGCCTCGGACATGGAGGCGGGGGCCGTCGATGTCCCTACGCCGACGGCGGCCCCTCGACCAGGACGCAGGGTCGGTTGGCAACGACCCTGGCCCGCGGCCGCGATCGGCATCGCCGGCCCGACCGCCTCGGACATGGCCGCGCGGCCGTCGATGTCCGTACGCCGTCGGCGACCCCTCGACCAGGACGCAGTGGTCAGTTGGCCGGCGGCTCGATGATCGCCGGTGGCAGGATGACGCCGCCACCACCACCACCGCCACCACCGCCACCCGGGCCGCCACCACCGCGGTTGCCGCCGCCGAGTAGGCACATGAGGTCGGTCGGTTTGCAGTTCTGCGCGGCCGGGCTTGGCGACTTGCCGTTGCCGGCGTCCGGGTCGCCGATGCCCTTGCCGGCGGGGAACCCGACGATCTCGGCGCCGTCGAGCGCCTCGTTCATGAAGCGCTTCCAGATGTCCTTCGGCAGCGACGAACCCTGGATCTTGTTGCCGTTCTTGTCGCGGATCGCTTTCTCGGCGCCGACGTTGCCGACCCAGACCGCGGTCGCGAGCTGCGGTGTCGCGCCGATCATCCAGGCGTGGGCGTTGTCGCTGCTCTTCTCGTTGAGCTCCCAGGTGCCGGTCTTGCCGGTGGCCGGCCGGCCACCGTTGAGGCCGCCCGAGATCTTCTGGAGCACATCATTGACGTCGTCCGCGACCTCCGGGCGGATGGTCTGCCTGCCCTTCAGCTGCTCACCGCCGACGATCTTCCACTTTCCGGTGTCCTCGTCCTTCTTCTGCACGGCGAGCACGAAGTGCGCCTTGTTGTAGACGCCCCGGTTGGTGATCGTCGCGAGGCCGTTGGCGTGGTCGATCACCGTGATCGGATAGGCGCCGTAGCCGACGATGTTGAAGAACGGGTTGGGCGCCACCTGCTTGCCGGTCTGCTTGGTCAGGTCGTACGGCTTGACCGGGTTGTTCGACCACAGCGTCTGCACGCCGGCCGCGCGGGCCATGTCGACGACCTTGTCGGCGCCGATCTGCTCGGTGATGTGGTAGAAGGGCACGTTGTACGACGACAGCGTCGACTGGCGCAGCGTGCAGTAGCCGGCGCAGGACGGGTTGCGACCGGCGTTCTGGATGTGGATCTTCGTGCCCGGCACGGTGAACGGCCTGGCGTCCCAGTGCGATTCGAGCGAGATGTTGTTGTCCAGCGCCGCGGCGAGCGTGTAGATCTTGAACGACGAGCCGGGGGCGTGGCCGCCCTGCCAGGTCCCGTCCTCCCAGTTCTTGCCGGCGTAGTCGTGACCCGTGCCGTTGTCGCCGCCGTAGTAGGCCTTGACCCGGCCGGTGGCCGGCTCGATCGCGACGCCGGCCGCCATCAGGTTCTTGGGCTGGTCGGAGAGCTCCGAGCCCTTTGCGGAGCGCTGGATCGTCCGTTCCATGTCCGTCTGCATCGCGGAGTTGATCGAAGTTGTGATCTTGTAGCCGCCGTCCTTGAGCTGCTTCGAGCAGGTCTCGGGCTGGCACAGGCCCATCGCGACCATCTCGTCGCGCACGTAGTTGATCACGTTGCCGGTGGGTTTGTTCACGCCGCAGTCCGTGAAACACGTGCCGTCCTTCGGCGGCGGATTCACCTTCGGGTACGCGGCCGGCTTCTGGTCGGCCGGCAGCCACCCCTTCTCGACCATGCCGTTGAGGACGTACTCCCACCGAGCCTTCGCCTCCGGCGGGTTGACGGCCGGGTCGAAGCCCTTGTGGGTGGCGGACGCCACCGGCTGCTTGATGACCGCCGCTAGCACCGCGCCTTCCGCGACGGTCAGCTTGTCGACCGAGTGGCCGAAGTATCGCTGGGCAGCCGCCTCGATGCCGTACGCGCCGCGACCGAAGTAGATCGTGTTGAGGTAGAACTCCATGATCTGGTTCTTGGAGTACTTGTCGTTGAGCTTCGAGGCCAGCACCGCCTCGCGCACCTTCCGGGCGTAGGTGACGCCCTGCAGGTTGGCGAATGCGTTGCGCGCGTACTGCTGGGTGATCGTCGACGCGCCTTGGCGCTCGCCACCGGTCAGGTTGTTCCACCCGGCCCGGACGATGCCGGCGTAGTCGACGCCATCGTGCTCGTAGAACTTGCGGTCCTCGGCGGACGCCACGGCCTTCTGCACATGGTCGGGGATCTGCTTGATCGTGACGAACGTGCGGTCGACCTCACCCAGCTTCGCGAGCGCCTTTTTGCCGTCGGAGAAGTAGATCGTGCTGGCCAGTGGCAGCTCCATCTGGCTGGGCAGCACGACCGTCGTGGAGTAGTAGGTCGCGCCGACGAGTGCCGTGCCCGCCGCCATGACCAGCAAAGCGAACGAGGCGATCAGCCAGTTGATCGTGCGACGGCGCTTGCTGCGCTTCGGGCGGCCACCCGCGGCGCGTCCGCGTCCGGGACCGCCCGGGCCGCCGGGACCGTACGGGCCGCCCGGTGCTCCCGGCCCGCCAGGCCCGACCTGGCCGGGCGCGGGGGAGACGGGACGGACGACGGCCCGACCGGCGGTGGCCCGACCGGCGGCCGGCGGCGCGCCGGGGGACGCCGCACCCACCGAAGCCGCGCCCACCGCGGCCCGTCCGGCGGGCCGCCGGCCGATGGCAACGCCGGACCAGCCACCGCTGTCAGCCCCGTTGCCCTCGCCGCCGGCACCACGGCCGTTGGCACCGTGGCCGTTGGCCCCGTTCGCGTTGACCTTGGCATTCGGTCCCGCCGGTGCGGGGGGAGCGGCCACGACGGCGCGGCCCACCGTGGCCCGGCCCACGCCGGCCCGCGCGGCGGCGCCACCCCAGGCCGCACCCCCGGAGGAGGCGCCGTGGGGAGCCGGTGCGGCGGCACGGGGAAGCGGCCGCTCGCCGTGCCCGTTGCCGTTGCCGGGCCAACCGTTCGCCGCCTGCCCGTCGCCGGCCCCGCTTGCGTCGTACGCGTTCATTCGTCACACCCTGCCGGTCGCGGTGGCGCGGGGAGGAGCCGCCACCGGGTTGCCGTGAGCTGGCACACGCCCTGCCGGTGCCGATTTGGGGATCACCGGCCGTAGATCAGAAATGAGCGGACTTATCCGCTTAACGACCTGCCACCCGACCAAGGACCTGGGGTCAACTTGCCGAGCAGCGGTCACCGTCGCGCCTCTCGCCTTCGTTCGCCGGAGTCGGCGGCGTCCAAGCCGTCACGGCCGAGCAGGTACTGCTCGACCAGGTGGTTCCAGGAGCAGCCGCGGCATACCTCGACCACGTACACCTGGAACTCGTGCAGCGTCATCGCCAACACCGGCAACTCCGCCAGCGCGCGCGCCTGTCCGGCCGACTGCTTCAGTTCGTCGCCGTAAATGTAGTGGACGAGCGTCACGTTCTCGCGCCGGCAGATCGGGCACCGCTCCTCGGTGGGCTCGCCGTGGAACCTGGCCGCGCTCTTCAGGTAGGGCGACGCGTCGCAGACCTCGTAGGTGCCGACGCGTCCGGAGTAGACGTCGCGCAGCAGCGCCCGCTTGCGGAGCGAGTAGTCGACGACCTGGCGCTGCGTACGCACGACCAAGAGGGTACGCGGTCCGGGCGGGCGAGGCGACAACGTGACGAAGCGTGGTCGGCCGTACGCAATCGGGGGTTTGCCGGGCGGCCTTCCGGGCATTACCGTTGCGATGTATCGGTCCGATACATCGCGGAGCCCCGCCGGGCGCGCACGGGACGGGAGGCGAGGGCCATGCTGGAGTTTGCCATCCTCGGCCTCCTCCAAGAGTCCCCCATGCACGGCTACGAGCTGCGAAAAGAGCTCGCGGCCAAGCTCGGCTCCATCCGCGCGGCGATCAGCTTCGGCACGCTCTACCCGACGCTACGGCGCCTGCAGGCCGCCGGTTACCTCACCGAGACCGGCGAGGCGGTTCCCGGTGGCGCCGAGGTCCCACCGCTCACCACCCGCCGCGGCCGCGTGGTGTACAAGATCACGGCCGAAGGCAAGGAGCGGTTCGCCGACCTCATCGCCCAGGCCGGCCCCGAGACGTACGACGACGCCGGGTTCGGGGTCCACTTCGCGTTCTTCGCGCGCACCGACCAGGCGACCCGGCTGCGGATCCTCGAGGGCCGCCGGCGCAAGGTCGAGGAGCGCCGGGAGAGCCTGCGCGACGTGCTCGGCCGCGCGGCCGAGCGGCTCGACGCGTACACCCTCGAACTGCAACGGCACGGCCTCGACGCCTGCGAGCGCGAGGTCCGGTGGCTGGAGGAGCTCATCGCCAACGAGCGCTCGGGTCGTCTCCCCGCAGACCGGCAGGAAACGGAAGAAGACCGCCCGCCCGAGCCTGGCTACCCCAGGGAAGAGCGGCCGTGATGAAGAAGAAGGAGGCAAATGCGATGGGCTCCGTCCGCGTCGCCGTCGTCGGTGTGGGTAACTGCGCCTCGTCCCTGATCCAGGGCGTGGAGTACTACCGTGCCGCCGACCCCAACGATCGCGTCCCGGGTCTCATGCACGTCACCTTCGGCGACTACCACGTGTCCGACGTGGAATTCGTCGCGGCGTTCGACGTGGACGCCAAGAAGGTGGGCATGGACCTCGCGGAGGCGATCGTCGCCAGCGAGAACAACACCATCAAGCTCTGCGACGTGCCACCCACGGGCGTGCTCGTGCAGCGCGGCCCGACCTTCGACGGCCTGGGCCAGTACTACCGCGAGATCATCGAGGAGTCCGACCAGCAGCCGGTCGACGTGGCCGAGGCACTGCGCGAAGCGCGGGTCGACGTCGTCGTCTCGTATCTGCCGGTCGGCTCCGAGCAGGCCGACAAGTTCTACGCCCAGGCGGCGATCGACGCGGGCTGTGCCTTCGTCAACGCGCTGCCGGTGTTCATCGCCTCGGACCCGGTGTGGGCGGCCAAGTTCACCGAGGCCGGGCTCCCGATCGTCGGAGACGACATCAAGAGCCAGGTCGGCGCGACGATCGTCCACCGGGCGCTCGCCAAGCTGTTCGAGGATCGCGGGGTCGAGCTGCTGCGCACCTACCAGCTCAACTTCGGCGGCAACATGGACTTCATGAACATGCTGGAGCGCAACCGGCTGGTGTCGAAGAAGATCTCCAAGACCCAGTCGGTGACGTCTCAGATCCCGCACGAGATGGCCAGGAGCGACGTGCACATCGGTCCGTCCGACCACGTGCCGTGGTTGGACGACCGCAAGTGGGCCTACATCCGGCTCGAGGGCCGCTCGTTCGGCGACACGCCGCTGAACGCCGAGCTCAAGCTCGAGGTGTGGGACTCGCCCAACTCGGCCGGCGTGATCATCGACGCGCTCCGGGCGGCGAAGATCGCCAAAGACCGCGGCATCGGCGGCCCGATCCTGTCGGCGTCGGGCTATTTCATGAAGTCGCCGCCGAAGCAGTACAGCGACCACGACGCCAAGGAGGCCGTCGAGGCCTTCATCCGCGGCGAGGTCGAGCGGTGAGCTGAACCCAGCGACGCTCCGGGGGCCAGGTTTCATGGGGAGCCTGGCCCCCATCGTCGGTCAGGTCCAGTCGCGCTCCACGGCCACCCGCGCCTCGAGCTCGAGCAGGAACGCCTTCTTCGGCAGGCCGCCGCCGAAGCCCACGAGCTTGCCGCCGGCGCCGACGATGCGGTGACAGGGGACGATCACCGCGATCGGGTTGCGGTTGCAGGCCACCCCCACGGCGCGCGCCGCCCGGGGGTCGCGGCTGCCGACGGCCGTGGCCACCTCGCCGTAGGTGCGTGTCTCGCCGTAAGGGATCAGCGTCATCTCGCGCCATACCGCGCGCTCGAACTCGGAGCCACGCGGCGCGGCGAACGGCACCGAGAACTCGGTCAGCGACCCGGCGAAGTAGTGGCCCAGCTCCTCGACGGCCGCGGCCAGCACCGGGTCGGAGCCGGCCGGGCCCCACTCGGCGACAGCGCCGAACGTGAGGCCGCACACCGACCCGCCGGCCGACGCCACAGAGAGCTCGCCGATCGGACTGTCGATCACCGTCCACGCCATGCGAACCATTGTCGGACCGGGGTCCGACAGTTCACGACGTCCGGGCGTCCGCAATGGTCCGCCGCCCGCCGCGCTAGCGGAGGCCTTCCCGCTCGGCCCAACGCAGCAGCTCGGCCACCGCCTCGTCGTGGCCGAGCGGGCCCCGCTCGAGGCGCAGCTCCTTCAGGTGGCGCCACGCCCGGCCCACGACCGGCCCCGGTGGCACGCCGAGCAGGGCCATGATCACGTTGCCGTCCAGGTCGGGCCGTACGCGGGCCAGGTCCTCGGCGGCCGCCAGCCGCTCGATGCGCTCCTCCAGCGCGTCGTAGTCGGCCGCGAGCTGCGCCGCCTTGCGCCGGTTGCGCGTGGTGACGTCGGACCGGGTCAGCTTGTGCAGCCGCGGCAGCAGCGGGCCGGCGTCGGTCGCGTACCGCCGGACGGCCGAGTCGGTCCACTCGCCGCGCCCGTACCCGTAGAAGCGCAGGTGCAGCGCGACCAGGTCGACCACGTCGGCCGTCACGTCCTTGGGGTAGCGCAGCGCCTTCATCCGCTGCTTGGTCAGCCTTGCGCCGACCACCTCGTGATGGTGGAAGCTGACCCCTCGGCCGTCCGGCCCGACCGCCTTCGTCGCCGGCTTGCCGACGTCGTGCATCAGCGCGGCCATCCGCAGCACGAAGTCCGGCCCGGCGGACCCCTCCAGCCGGACGGCATTCTGCACCACGGTCAACGTGTGTTCGTACACGTCCTTGTGCTGGGCGTGCTCGTCGATCTCCAGCTTGAGCCCGGACACCTCCGGGATGAACCGGTCAGCGATGCCGGTGTCGACCAGCAACCGCACGCCGGTCACCGGGTCGTCGGAACACAGCAGCTTGGTGAACTCGTCGCGGATCCGCTCACTGGTGATCCGGTCGAGGTCGGCGGCCATCGCCGCCATCGCGGCCCGCACGGCCGGATCGAGCCGGAAGCGCAGCTGCGCGGCGAAGCGCGCCGCGCGCAGCATGCGCAGCGGGTCGTCGCCGAACGACTCCTCGGGCGTGCCCGGCGTACGGAGGAGGCCGGCGGCGAGGTCGTCGAGTCCGCCGAACGGGTCGGTGAACACGTGGCCGGGGAAGGAGACCCCCATCGCGTTGACGGTGAAGTCGCGCCGCCGCAGGTCGTCCACGAGCGACGTGCCGAACCGGACCACCGGATTGCGGGTGACGCCGTCGTACGCCTCGGCGCGGTACGTCGTGATCTCCAGCCGCAGCCCGTCGCGCTGCGCGCCGATGGTGCCGAACTCGCGCCCCGTCTCCCAGGTCGCCTCCGCCCAGCCCGTCAGCAGCCGGAGCGTCTCGTCGGGTGTGGCGTCGGTCGCGAAGTCAAGGTCGTCGTGGGCGCGGCCCAGCAGGGCGTCGCGCACCGGCCCGCCGACGAGGTGCAGCTCGTGCCCGGCCTCCGCGAACCGCCGGCCGAGCTCGTCGGCGACCGGCGAGACGCGCAGCAGCTCCGCGACGGCGCGGCGCTGCGCCTCGCTCAGGGCACGCGGGGAGGATGTTTCGGACATGGGATCGCCAGCGTATCGGGCCGACCGGCTCCGAGTGCTAGCTGGGGCCGGGCCCGCCCACCCCGCCCAGGCGGGACCGAAGGCTATGGTCTTGTTCGTGACATCCGGTCGGGTCTACCGCAGCGCCAACGCGGCGTCCGGCGACAGCGGTCTGGTCGCGGCCGAGCCGCTCGACCAGCCGCTGGTCGAGACGACCTCGTCGGCGCCGCTGCCGCCCGAGCGGATGCCGGCCTCGCCGGACGTGGCGCACGACGCCGGCGGCAGCGCCGCCGGCAACAGCGCGGTCATGGCGGTCGGCAGCCTCGTGAGCCGCGGTACGGGCTTCCTCCGCACGCTGGTCATCACGGCGGCCCTGGGGTCCGCGGTCGGCGACGCGTACACGACCGCGCAGATATTCCCCGGCATGATCTACGAGTTCCTCATCGGCGGCGTACTCACCAGTGTGCTGGTGCCGGTTCTGGTCCGCCGGCGCAAGAGTGACCCCGACGGCGGCGAGGCCTACACCCAGCGACTGCTGAGCCTGGCGGTGCTCGCGCTCGGCGTCGCCACCGTGCTCGCCGTGCTGGCCGCGCCGCTGCTGACCGCGCTGTACGCGGGTGCCGGCACGAGCGGCGACACCAGCCACCTGATCACCGCGCTGGCCTGGCTGATCCTCCCGATGATCTTCTTCACCGGATTGTCCGCCCTGCTGAGCGCGGTGCTCAACACCCGCGGCCACTTCGCGGCGCCGATGTGGACCCCGATCCTCAACAACATCGTGGTGATCGCGGCCTTCGGCGTCTTCATCGTGCTGTTCGGGGCCAACGCGGGCCGCGGCGCCGCCGACGTGACGCCGGCGATGATCCTGTTGATCGGCGGCGGCACCCTGCTCGGCATGGTCGTCCAGGCGGTCGGCTTGGCGCCGGCGCTGCGCAAGGTCGGGTTCCGCTACCGGTGGCGCGGCCAATGGCGCGAGCTGGGGCTGCGGGAGCTGGGCCGGCTCGGCGGCTGGATGTTCTGCTACGTCGCGGTCAGCCAACTCGGCCTGATCGTGTTGTTCAACCTCGCGATGACCGCGAGCGACCGCAAGGGCCCCGGCCCACTGATCTACAACAACGTCTTCCTGCTCGTGATGATGGCGCACGGCATCGTGGCCGTCTCGATCATCACGGCGCTGGTGCCGCGGATGAGCGCGGCCGCGGCTGACGGCCGGTGGGACGACTTCACCGACGACGTCTCCCGCGGCACACGCACGATCGCCGCGATCCTCGCTCCGATCGCCGTCTGCTACGCGGTGCTGGCGACCCCGGTCGCGGTCACGCTGTTCCGGTACGGCGCGTTCACCGCGCAGAACGCCCGCGACACCGGCCTCGTGCTGTTCGTCGGCGCGGCGGCGCTGGTGCCGTTCGCCGTCAGCCAGCTGTTCACGTTCGCGTTCTACGCGCTGCCCGACACGAAGACGCCCGCGCTGGTCAATATCCCGGTGGTCGCGCTGCGGGTCGCCGTCCAGGTCGGGCTCTTCGCCGTGCTCACCGCGTCGACCGTCGCCGCCGGGCTCATGGTCGGCAACGCGGTCTCGTACGTCGCCGCGGCCGTCGTGTTCGCCGTGCTCCTGCGGCGGCAGATCGGGCCGCTCGGCGCGCGCCGGATCCTGACCACTCTCGGCAAGGTCCTGCTCGCCGCGGCCGGGTCGGGCGTGGTCGGCTACCTCGTGTTGCTCGTCCTGCCCGGCGACGACTCGACCGACCGCCTCACCGCGATCACCGAGCTGGTCCTGGGCGGCGCGGCCATCGCCCTGTCATACCTCGCGTTCGCGATGCTGTTGAAGATCCGGGAGATCAACGACGTCGTCGCGCTCGTCCGCCGCCGTCTGGGGCGTTAGCCCTCGGTCGGGTTTGGGCGTCGCGGGCGGGATCGGCGCAGCCAGGGCCGGGGCCGTACCGAAGACCTCGCGGGCGATCGCGCGGCCCGGTTGCCGAGCTGCGCCAGGACGTCCGGGTGTGCCTCATTCGGGGTCCGCGTGACGCAGAAACACCAACCCGTCGTCTTGCCCGTGCCGGTCCCGCCGGCGACCAGGCCGTGGCGGTTCACCGCCGACAGCGGTATCCGCGGATAGGCCGTCGGGACCCGCTGTCCGTCGGCGAGCAGCGCTCCCACGTCGAGGATGGGCCGGCGAGGCGTGCCCCTGCCGCACCTCCGCGGCGATGTCTGTCGAAGCCTTCGCTGTCCTACCGGCATGTGACCCCATTGGGATAGATAGGAGAAATCGCGCGGACTCCGAGCCATGCGGGAACGCGACATGTCGGCGTTCCGTCCAACCCCTGTAAGGTCGCTCCCGTCAGATGCGCCGAGCACCTACGCTATGGGGTGGCGTCCGTCGCATGCGGGCGCGCCGTCACGCGACGTGACGCGACCCAGCACCGAGGGGGAGACGGGTGACCCAGGTCGGCGAAGGCCAGGAGGCGGACGAGTCCGCGCCGGCGGTCCTGACCTTCGGTGCGCCGTCCGTCGGTGAGGTGTTGGCCGAGCGCTATGAGCTCACCGCCCACATCAACGACGACAATGCCGGGCGCCAGGTGTGGCGGGGCGTCGACGTCATCCTGCGCCGCCCGGTCGCGGTGGTCCTGCGCTACCCGGGCGGCGACGCCGCCAAGGAGATGCTGCAGGCCGCCGTCACGGCGAGCCGGGTCGTGCATCCCAACCTTGCCGGCGTCTACGACGCCATCGACGAGGGTCAACGGGCGTACGTGGTCCGCGAGTGGATCGACGGCGAGGCGTTACGCGAGCTCGTCGCCGATGGCCCACTCGACGCCGACCGCACCACCACGATCGCCCACAGCATCGCCAGCGCGGTCGCCGCGGTGCACGCCACCGGCATGGTGCACGGCAACGTCCACCCCGGCACGGTCATGGTGGCCGACGACGGCCGGGTGGTCTTGGCCGATGCCCGTTCGACCGACGGCGACACGACCGAGACCGACATCCGGGCGATCGGCGGCGTCCTCTACTTCGCGCTCACCGGGCACTGGCCGCGCGCCGAGGCTGGTGCATCGCCGCTGCCCGACGCCGTCCGTGACGGGTCCGGGATGATCGCCGCGCCCCGCCAGGTACGGGCGGGCGTGCCCGCCTACCTCGACGACCTGACCATGGACCTGCTCGACCCCGCGCTGACGCTGCCGTCCGCCGACATGCTGGCCGCGGAGCTGAGCCGCTACGACGTCGCCGAAGACGACGCCTACTTCGGGGTCGAGACCCAGGTCGGCCCGCTGCGGTTGGCGCCCGCCGAGGAGGCGGTCGCGCAGGCGCCCGGCAGCCGCCGCAAGGTCGCCATCGGGGTGGCCGCGCTGCTCGCCGTGGCGACCGCGGGTCTGCTGCTCGGCATCAGCGTGCTCGTCGACCGGGACGGCAGCAATGCCGCGCCGGGACCCGGCGCGTCCGTCTCGGCCGGCGGCTCACCGGGCGGGGGGACCACGCCGCAGGACCGGCCGACCCCGCTCAAGCTGACTCCCGACCAGGTCCGCATCGTCGACCCGCAGGGCGACCGCACGGAGCTCGACGGCGCCGCAGCCATGGTCGACGGCGACCGCGACACGGCGTGGGAAAGCGACACCTACCGCAATCTGCCGTTCGGCGGCAAGAACGGCATGGGTGTCCTCATCAAGTTGCCCGAGCCCCGCGAGATCACCTCGGTGCAGGTCTTCCTGACCGGCACCGGTGCCTCGGCGAAGCTGCTCGCCGGCCAGGGCGACAGTAAAGCCGACGCCGCCGGCGACCGGTTTGTCGTGTCCACCTACAAGAAGCAGATCGGCGAACCGCTCGACGACCACAACGCGCCGACGCTGACGTTCAGCGGCTTCGCGCCCGACGAGAAGCACCAGTACCTGCTCGTGTGGTTCAGCAAGGTGCCCCAGCTCTCCGACGACCGCCTGCGCCTCGAGATCCAGGAGCTCGTGGTCAACGCCCGCTAGGCGCCCGTCGACCGTGCGGGTCATGGCCGCGCGGGCGGGTACACCCTGTGCCTCTGCCGTGGCCGAACCGTTGTCGCCCGACGATAGGGTGCCTGCGTGACCGGCGCCCACCGCGACGACGAGGAGCTGATCCGCGCCCATGTTGCCGGTGACCGCGACGCGTTCGCGCTGCTCTTCCAGCGCCACCGGGACCGGCTCTGGGCGGTCGCGCTGCGCACCACCGCCGACCGGGAGGAGGCGGCCGACGCGCTGCAGGACGCCCTGCTCTCGGCCCACCGGGCGGCGCCCCGGTTCCGCGGTGACTCGGCCGTCACCACCTGGCTGCACCGCATCGTGGTCAACGCCTGCCTCGACCGGCTCCGCCGACGTCAGGCTCATCCGACCGTGCCGCTGGCCGACGGCGGTGCCCACCCCGACACGTCCCGCGGACCGGAACCGGCCGCGCCGGTCGTGGACCACGACACCGCGCTGGTCGTTCGCGCGGCGCTGGCGAAGCTGCCGCCCGAGCAGCGCGCCGCGATCGTCCTGGTCGACCTGCACGGGTACCCGGTCGCCGAGGTCGCCGAAATCCTCGGGGTCGCGGAGGGCACGGTCAAGAGCCGCTGCGCCCGCGGACGCCTGCGCCTGGCCACCCTGCTGGGCCACCTCCGTACGGACGATGGTCCGGCATCCGGCGACCGAGGCAACCCCCCGCACCCCGCCGGCATGGTCGTGGGGCCGGGCGGTCGCTCAGCCCTGGGTGCCGAGCCCAACGCCGGACGAGTGGTGCCGGACGTGCGCTCCGCCGCCTCCGGGAACCGCGGCGGACGCGGCCCCGTCACATCCAGGACGGAACGGATCGGCGGCGACGAGGCGGAGGAGGTGCCGTGAGCGAGCGGAGCGAGCGGTCCGGCCGCCTGAGCGAGGCCGACCGTGCGCTGCTGGCCGACTATATCGGCGGTGCGCTCGACGGCACGCCCGATGAGGCGACCGTCGCGGCGCTCGTCGAGACCGACCCCGAGTGGGCGGGTGCGCTCGGCGACATGCTCACGGCCCTGGCCGCCGTCGACGCCGATATCGCCGCGTACGCGGCGGTCCCCGAACCCATGCCGGCGGACCTGGCGGCCCGGCTGGAGGCCGCGTTGGCGACGGCGGCGCAGTGGACAGCGGAGCCCGATCACGACGGCAGCCGGACCGCGGATCCGGTGACGGTGGGGCGTTCCAAAGGGAGGCTGACCGTCGTCGCGACCGATCGTCCGGCGGGGGCACGGCGCCGCAGGTGGCGGACGTGGGCCGCCGGGGTCGGCGCCGCCGCCGCGCTGATCGCCTGCGCCGGTGTCTCGATCAACTGGTACGGACAGCGGAGCGACACCGAGACCGGCGCCACGGCGTCGGCGGGCGGCGCGGCCGCCCCGGAGCAGGCCAGGGGCGCCGCGGACACCGCACGCATGACCGTGACCACGTCCGGCCGCGGCTACACCCGGTCGAGCCTCACCGAATCGGTGACCCCCCTGTTGTCGCCCGGACCCAAGTCGGCCTCCGACCCGGCCGCGTCCAACCGCGACCGCAACCGGGCGCAGCCCGGAGACGGCGCGCTCGCCGCTCCGCTGGCCCGGCTCCAGGCGCCGCCGGCGCTCGACAGCTGTCTCGCCGCGATCGCGCTCGCCCACGGCAGGGGCGCGCTGAACATCGAGTCGGTCGACTACGGCACCTTCGAGGGCTCACCCGCGGTGATCGTCTTCTTCACCGATCCGGCCGGTGAGCGGTGGGCCTGGGCATCCGGTCCGAATTGTGGCGTGGCCGGCTCCGACGCGCTGTACCGGACGCGGGTAGCCTGAACGGACGGTCCGTGACATGACGCACGCCTCGCCGTGGTGCGGGAATCGCGGCTCGTACGATGGCGTTCTGCTGTGCGATGAATTCAACTTTACTGGAGCCTGAAGTGGACGAGGTTCGCAACCTGATCATCATCGGATCAGGCCCGGCCGGTTACACGGCCGCGGTCTACGCCGCGCGCGCCAACCTGAGGCCGCTCGTGATCGAGGGCGTCCAGTCCGGTGGTGCGCTGATGACGACCACCGATGTGGAAAACTTCCCCGGCTTCTCCGACGGCATCATGGGCCCGGAGCTCATGGACCAGATGCGCAAGCAGGCCGAGCGGTTCGGCGCCGAGTTCCTGACCGACGACGTGACCCGCGTCGAGCTGGCCGACACCGGCGTGCCGGGCTCCGACGCCATGCAGACCGTGTACGTGGGCGAGAGCGCCTACCGGTCCAAGGCGGTCGTCCTGGCGACCGGTTCCGCCTGGCGGCCGCTGGGCGTGCCGGGCGAGAAGGAGTTCCTCGGCCACGGCGTCTCGTCCTGTGCGACCTGTGACGGCTTCTTCTTCCGGGGTCAGGAGATCGTGGTCGTGGGCGGCGGTGACTCCGCGATGGAGGAGGCCACGTTCCTTACGAAATTCGCCTCGAAGGTGACGATCGTCCACCGCCGCGACCAGTTCCGCGCGAGCAAGATCATGGCGGATCGGGCGCTGGGCAACCCCAAGATCGAGGTCGAGTGGAACTCCGTCGTCGAAGAGATCCTCGGCGCCGACGGCAAGGTCACCGGCGTACGGTTGCGCAACGTCCACACCGGCGCGGCGAAGGTCCTCGATGTCACCGGCGTGTTCGTCGCCATCGGCCACGACCCGCGGTCCGAGCTGTTCAAGGGCCAGGTCGACATGGACGAGAACGGCCACGTGACCGTGTCCGCGCCGACGACCCACACCAGCCTTCCCGGCGTGTTCGCGGCCGGCGACCTGGTCGACCACGTCTACCGCCAGGCGGTCACCGCCGCCGGCACCGGCACGGCCGCGGCGCTTGACGCCGAGCGGTTCATCGCGACGCTGGAAGCCTGACAGGGCTTTACGAGGAGGATTACGTGGGAGCAACCAAGACGGTCACCGACGCCAACTTCGTCAGTGACGTTTTGCAGGCCGACAGACCGGTGCTGGTCGACTTCTGGGCCGAGTGGTGCGCGCCATGCCGCAAGGTGGAGCCGCTGCTCGACGAGATCGCGAAGGAGATGGGCGACAAGGTGGAGATCGTCCGCATGGACATCGACGAAAACCCCGAGACGGCCCGGGCCTACCGCGTGATGTCGGTCCCCACGCTGACCGTGTTCAAGGGCGGTGAGCCGGTGCAGTCGGTGACCGGCGCCCGGCCCAAGGGCGACCTGATCAAGCTCATCGAGGCCGCGTTCTGATCCGCGATCGACCGGCCCCCGCATCTGGTTGGATGCGGGGGCCGTCGGGTCTCATGGATCCGCCCGGCAACCGTTGGTTTGTCGGGATAGGCTCCGGAAGCCGTCATCTGATGGGGAGGTCGTCCGTGCGTGCTGTCGGGCGTGAAGACCGCGGACCGGCGGTGGTCGAGATCCAGACCATCCTCGTCGAGCTGGGCGTGCTCGCACCGCCGTCCGTCGCGGTGTTCGATGTCGCCACCGAGCGCGCCGTGCGCACCTTTCAGCAGAGCCGTGGCCTGAGCGTCGACGGCCTGGTTGACGAGGAGACCTGGCGGGCGCTCGACGCCGCCCGATGGCGGCTCGGCGCGCGCACGCTCTACCAGGCGATCCCAGAGCCACTCGTCGGCGAAGACATCCGGGCACTGCAGGAGCGGATGCTCGAGATGGGGTACGACGTCGGGCGCGCCGACGGCATCTACGGCTCGCGCACCGCCCGCGCGGTCGCACAGTTCCAGCGGGAGGTCGGCCTGCCTCCCGACGGTGCGTGCGGCCCGCACACCATGCACGCGCTGCGCCGGCTGGGGCGCAAGGTGGTCGGCGGCCGGCCGACCTGGCTGCGCGAGGCGGACGCTTTCCGGCACTCCGGGCCTAACCTCGTGGGAAAGGTGATCATCATCGATCCGGGCCACGGCGGCCTCGATCCGGGCGTGGTCGTGCCCGACGGCGCGCTGCGGTGGACCGAGGCCGACCTGGCGTACGACCTGGCGGCGCGGCTCGAAGGCCGGCTCGCCGCTGCCGGGATGCGGGTGCACCTGACCCGAGGGCCGGCGCCGTCCGCGATGCTGACCGACCTGGCGCGCGCCCAGCTCGCCAACGACCTGGGCGGTGACCTGCTGATCTCGCTCCACATCGACGGCCACACCAACCCGGCTGCCGAGGGCGTCGCGACCTACCACTACGGCACCGACAACGGCGTGACGTCGACGGTCGGCGAGCGGCTGGCCGGCCTGGTACAGCGGGAGATCGTGGCGCGCACGGGCATGCGCAACTGCCAGACGCACGCCAAGACGTGGGAGCTGCTGCGGTTGACCAGAATGCCGGCCGTACGGGTCGAGGTGGGCTACCTGACCTCGCCGGGCGACCGGCGGCGGCTGGTCGACCCGCGCTGCCGGGACCAGGTGGTCGAGGCCGTGGTGGCGGCGGTGCAGCGGATGTACTTCCCGATGGACAAGGACGTGCCCACGGGTTCGATCGACGTCCGCCGGCTGCGGGCCGAGCTGGGCGCCGAGGCCGAGCTGGCCGGTCACGCCGGCTGACGTCCGGCTACCGCCAGATGTCCAGGACGACCTGGCGCCGGCGTTCGGCGAAGCGGCCGTCCGGTGCGGTTTCGCGGAGAAGGTCGCGAAGATCGGTCTCGAACGCTCCCAGGCGGTCGCCGAACAGGTGCGGCGCCGCGTAGGACAGCGAGAACACGGCAGCGACGACCTGGTCTTCGGTGCGGAGGAACACGTCGTGCTCGGGCGCGACCTCCACCGGCACCTGGACGGGACCGCGGAAGCCGGCCGCGCGGAAGACCGATGCCTCGCCGCCGGGCGTCGTCCCACCGGCGACGGTCCGTTGGCCGGCCCGCCGCTGCTGGCCGAGGTACTGCCGGACGAGCGTCAGGATCGCCTCGTGCGGTGGCTCGGGAGCGGGCAGCGCGTCCGACGCCCGTACGCCCGCATGGGTGATGGCTTGGACGTGCACGACCGCCCCGCCGAGTTCGAGCATCCGGCGCGCGGTCGCGGCCACCGGCGCCCGGTCGAACCAGTGGAAGGACTGCGCGAACGTGATCACCCGGAACCGCCCGAGGCCGCCCGGCAACTCCTCGGCGCGCAGGTGGCGGAACGCCACGGTGCGTACGCCCGCGCGGTCGGCCTCCTCGCGCGCCACCGCGACCATGCCGGGGTCGGCGTCGATGCCCACGGCCCCCGCGAAGAGCGGGGCGAGCACGAGCGTGACCGAGCCGGGCCCGCAGCCGACGTCGAGTAGGCGTCCGGTGCCGTCCAGGCCGAGCGCGGCGGCCAGCGTCGTGGCGATCTGCGGGGGGTACGGCATGCGCCCACGCTGGTAGTGACGGGCGGCTCCCTCGTAGAGCGTCTCGTCCCAGAGCGACATCCGTGCGTCAGTTGGTGGACATGCGCGTCGCGGGCCGCACCGGGCGCAGCAGCGACTCGGGGCTCATCGAGCCGAGCAGCTTCTCCAACGCATACTCGACGTCGGACTTCCAGGACAGCGCCGTGCGCAGCTCCAGCCGCAGGCGCGGGTAGCGCGGGTGCTGGCGCACGGTCTTGAAGCCCACCGACAGGAAGAAGTCTGCCGGCGCGAGGCAGCCGGCCTCGCCGGCGTCATCACCGAACTTGGCGTCACCGAACGCCTCGATCGCCTTGATGCCGCGCTTGGTGAGGTCGCGGGCCACTCCCTGCACCAGCATGCGCCCGAGACCGCCGCCGGCGAACGCGGCGACGACGTGCGCGGTCATCAACAGCGCGGCGTCGGCCGAGACAGGACTGGTCGGGAAGGCCATGCCGCGGGGGACGTACACGGGCGGCGCGTACATGACGAAGCCGGCGGGCATGCCGTCGACGTAGGCGAGCTTGCCGCAGGAGCCCCACTCGAGCAGCGTTTGGGAGACCCATGCCTCCTTCTCGAGGGCGGGGTCGCCGGCCTGGCATGCCCGTTGGGCGGACACCGGGTCAAGCTCCCAGTAGACGCATTGCCGGCACGGCCGGGGGAGGTCTTCCAGCGTGTCCAGGGTCAGACTGACCAAGCGTCGCGACATGGGC
>DATDJX010000374.1:0-5148 GCA_036520275.1 Asanoa sp. | reverse complement strand
GGCCGGCCGCGGCGGCCGGCGGTGACGAAGGTTCGCAGGTCCGCGATGACCGCGAGTCCCGCCATGAGCCAGAATTCGGGGATATGCGCGGCGGTCTGCACCTGGCCGGCGCGCCAGGCGAGCGCGAGCGCGGTGCCCGCGACGGCCACGACGGCGGCCGCGTAAACGATGAACCAGGGGCTGCCTACGCAGCGGGCCAGCGTCCATCGCGCCGGTCCACCCGTTTCGTGCCGCGGCGCGGACACCTCCTGGACCCGGAACATTCCCCACACCGTATCGAATGGTTCCCGGATCAGATAGCACCAGTCGTGCTATATCCCCTTTAACGGCGTTTGACCCGGAAGAACGCGGTGCCGTTCGCACCAACGGTGTGCTGCTGCTCCCGCGGGGCTGGGGGATGATGACCGCGTGGGCGAGCCGACGGGTGTGGTGTTCCCGGAGACCGCGAGCGGCACCGGGGTGACGTCGTCGCTCGGGCGAGCGGTCGTCGCCGACGCGCTGCGCGCGGCTGACCCGATCGGCGCGCGCGCGGCCGAAGGCGAGACCGACTGGCGGCGCGGCTACGTCGTGCACTTCCGCCGGCTGGTCGAGGCGGGACTGTCTGACGGCGACACCGCCCGCCGGATCGCCGCCGACGGGTTGGCCTCGGTGCACGAGCGGATGCGCGCGGGCGACGTGCCACTGCGGGAGGCGCTCGCCCAAGGGGCCGACGAGACGGTCACGCCGGTTACCGCCACGGTGGGCGGCGACGGCCCGGTCGACAAGGAACTCTCGCTGCCGTACCACGGGGAGCGGCTGCGCGGCGACGCGATCAAGCGCCGGCTCGACGCGTGGATCGCTGCCGGCGTGATCGAGCCCTCGTGCGCCGAGGCGATCCGCGCGGTGCAGGCCAACCCGGACTGGCTCGACCTCGGCGACACGCTGGTGGTCGCGCTCGGCGCCGGCGCCGAGATGGGTCCCGTGCAGTCGCTGCTGCGCTGGGGCAACGACGTGGTCGCCGTCGATCTGCCTCGCCCGCCGCTGTGGGCGCGGCTGTTCGAGACCGCCGGCCGGCACGGCGGCCGCCTGCACCTGCCCGTCCCGGCCGGCCGCAGGGGTGCGCCGAGTGTGGCGCACGCCGGTGCCGACCTGCTGCACCACCTGCCCGAGGTCGCCGCGTGGCTGCGCGGCTTCGACGGGCGTCTCGTGCTAGGCAACTACGTCTACGCCGATGGCGCCCTCAACGTCCGGGTGAGCGCCGCGGTCGACGCGTTGACCGTCCACATGCGACAGTTCGCGCCCGATACCGCGCTCGCGTTCCTCGCCACCCCGACCGACGTCTTCGCCGTCCCGCCGGAGGCGGTGGCCCACGCCGAAGCCGCCTACGAGGCGCCGTCGGGGGTCAGGCGGGTCCGCGGCCCGCTGCGCATGGTCAGCGCCGGCCGGCTGCTGCGCCGCGCGTACGCCCCGGGCGCCGAGCCCGGGATCTGCGACGCGCTCGTCGTGCAGCAGGGCCCCAACTACGCGCTGGCCAAGCGCATCCAGCGCTGGCGCGCCACCACGGCGCGACGCGACGGCGCGACGGTGAGCCTCGGCGTCGCCCCGCCGACGCGCACCCGGTCGGTCGTGCGCAACCGCGCGCTCGCCGCGGCGTACGCGGGCGCGCACCGCTTCGGCGTGGAGGTCTTCGAACCGGCGACCAGCAACACGCTGATGGCCGCCCTGCTCGTGCACGACCTGCGCAACCCGCCGCCGCCCGCCGACCACGTCTGGCAGGAGGAGGCGGTGGGCGCCGCCCACGGCGGGCTCTGGCGGGCGCCGTACGCCCCGCGCAGCGCCTTGGGCCTCGCGGCCATGCTCGGCCTCGGCGCCGCCCGTGGCTGACCTCGGCGCGGCCCGGGACGGCGCGATCGTCGTCGAGAACGTCGACATGGCGGCCGCCGCCGTGCCGCCGCCGTGGCTCAGGGCGCGAACCGGTAGCCCATGCCCGGCTCGGTCAGCAGGTGCCGCGGATGTCCCGGGTCGTCCTCGAGCTTGCGCCGAAGCTGCGCCATGTACTGCCGCAGGTAGTTGGTCTCGGTCTGGTATCGCGGCCCCCACACCTCGCGCAGCAGCTGCCGCTGGCTGACCAGCTTGCCGGGGTTGCGCAGCAGGATCTCCAGCAGGTGCCACTCGGTCGGCGTGAGCCGCACCTCGGGCATCACCGCGCGGGCCGCCAGGTCCACCGTGTACCCGCCGACGGCTACCGTCGGCGTCGCGTCCGGCGACCCCGCGCGCCGGGTCACCGCGCGGATCCGGGCGAGCAGCTCGTCGACGCCGAACGGTTTGGTCACGTAGTCGTCGGCACCGGCGTCCAGCGCCCCCACCTTGTCCGCGCTGCCCGCCCGCCCGGACAGGACGATCACGGGCACGGCGGTCCACCCGCGCAGGCCGCGGATGACGTCGGCGCCCTCCATGTCGGGCAGGCCAAGGTCGAGGACGACCAGATCGGGCGGTGCGGCCGCCGCCGCCTTGAGCGCCTCGGCCCCGTCCGCCGCCACGTCCACGTCGTACCCCCGGGCGCGCAGGTTGATCCGCAGCGCCCGCAGGATCTGCGGTTCGTCGTCGACGACCAGGATCCTCGTCATGCCGTGCCGCCGGGCCTGTGGGTCAGGCCCTCCGCGATGGCCCGGTCGGCGATCCGCGCCGCCTCGACCTCGTCGGGCCCGACGGCGGCCTCGGCGGCCGGCAGGGTCAGGACCATCGTGAGCCCGCCGCCCGGCGTGGTCTCCGGCACCAGGGTGCCGCCCATCGCCTCGGCCAACCCGCGGGACAACGCGAGACCCAGCCCGACACCGGTGTCGTTGCTGTGGTCACCGCGTCGTTGGAATGGCTGGAACACGGTGTCCCGGTCCGGCTCCGGAATCCCCACGCCGGTGTCGACCACCCGCAGGTCGACCACGCCGGCGTGCTCGCTCGCCGTCACCGTCGGCGGGCGGCCGGGCGGGCTGTGCCGCAGCGCGTTGCCGATGACGTTGACCAGAATCCGTTCGAGCAGGGCCGGATCGGCCCGGACGGCCGGTAGGTCGTCGGGCATCCGGACGGTGACGCTTCGGCCCGGCTCGCCCAGCTCGTCGAGCGCCCGCGGCACCGCCTCCTCCATCCCGATCTCCGCCGGCTGCACACCGAGCGCGCCGGCCTGCAACCGGCTCATGTCCAGCAGGTTCTCGACCAGCCGGCCGAGCCGGTCCAGGGACTCGTCGGCAGTGGCGAGCAACTCGTCGCGGTCCTCGTCGGAGAACGTCACCTCGTCGCTGCGCAGGCTGGTGATCGCGGCCTTGGCCGAGGCGAGCGGGGTGCGCAGGTCGTGGCTGACCGCGGCGAGCAGAGCCGTGCGCATCCGGTCGGCGGCGGCGAGCGGCTCGGCCTTTTCCGCCCGGGCGGCGAGCCGCTCGTTGCGCAGGGCGATCGCGGCCTGGGCGGCGAACGCCTCGACGATGCGCCGGTCGGCGGCCGGCAGGGTCGGGCCGCGCAGCACGAGCGCCAGGTCGTCGCCGATCGGCACGTCGACCGAGCCCTCGCCAGGCGTGGCACACGGCGGCCCGCCCACGCACGCCGCGACGCTCCAGGCGTCCGGGTCGCGCTGCCGGTCCGGGGCGTCGCCGCTGTCGGGCCGGCGTTCCAGCAGCGTCACGGACTGGAGGGCGAACGTCTCGCGGAGCCGCTCGAGCAGCGCCTGCAGCGGGCGCGCGCCGCGCAGCACGCTGCCCGCGACGGTGGCCAGGGTCTGCGCGTCGGCGCTGGCCCGGGCCGCCTCCCGGGTGCGGCTTGCGGCCAGGTCGACGACCCAGCTGACCGACCCCGCGACGATGAGGAACACGGCGAGCGCGAGCAGGTTCTCCCGCTCGGCGACGGTGAACGTGCGCAGCGGCGGGGTGAAGAAGTAGTTGAGCAGCAGGAACGCCACCACCGCGGCGAGCAGCGCCGGCCACATCCCGCCGACGAGGGCGATCGCGACCGTCGCGAGCAGGAACAGCATCATGTCGCTGGGCAACGACAGCGCGTGGTGCAGGGGGAGCAGGACGGCGGCCAGCAGGGGCAGGCCCAGCAGCGCCATGCCGTAGCCGGCGAGCCGCCGGCGGCGGGACAACGCCGGCTGCCCGGTGACCAGCGGCCGGCGCCGTCCCCGGCCGATCTCGGCATGGGTGACGAGATGGACGTCGATCGCCCCGGACATCGCGGTGGTCGTGACGCCGACGCCGGCGGACAGGAGCTGGGCGAGGCGGCCGCGCCGGCTCGCCCCGAGCACCAGCTGGGTGGCGTTGACGCCGCGCGCGAAGTCGAGCAGCGCGCGGGGCACGTCGGCGCCCACGACCTCGTGGTATGTGCCGCCGAGGTTCTCGACCAGCAGCCGCTGCTTGGCGAGCAGCGCCGGGTCGGCTCCGGACAGGCCGTCGCTGCGCGAGACGTGAACGGCCAGCAGGTCGGCGCCCTTGCCGCGGGCGGCGATGCGAGCGGCACGGCGGATCAGCGTCTCGCCCTCGCGACCGCCGGTCAGCGCGACCACGACGCGTTCCCGCGCTTCCCACGTCTCGCCGATGCGGTGGTCGGCCCGGTAGCGGTCCAGCTGCTCGTCCACCTTGTCGGCCAGCCAGAGCAGCGCGAGCTCGCGCAGGGCGGTCAGGTTGCCGACCCGGAAGTAGTTTCCGAGCGCGGCGTCGACCCGGTCCGGCTTGTAGACGTTGCCGTGCGCCATCCGCCGGCGTAACGCCTCGGGCGTCATGTCGACGAGCTCGACCTGGTCGGCCTCCCGGACGACCGCGTCCGGCACGGTCTCCCGCTGCACGACGCCGGTGATCTGCTCGACCACGTCGTTGAGCGACTCGAGGTGCTGGATGTTGACCGTCGACAGCACGGTGATGCCGGCGTCGAGCAGCTCCTCGATGTCCTGCCAGCGCTTGGCGTTACGGGAGCCGGGCACGTTCGTGTGCGCCAGCTCGTCGACGACCGCGACCTGCGGGAGGCGGGCGAGCACCGCGTCGACGTCCATCTCGCCGAACGTCGCGCCGCGGTACTCGATCATCCGCCGGGGCACCACCTCCAGGTCGCCCAGCATCTCGGCGGTGTGCGCGCGGCCGTGGGTCTCGACGAAGCCGATCACGACGTCGGTCCCCCGGCCCGCCCGGCGGT
>DATDJX010000373.1:0-9736 GCA_036520275.1 Asanoa sp. | reverse complement strand
CGACATCCATCACATGCCCGAGTTCGACCGCCTGGAGATCCAGCACTTCTTCGAGGTCTACAAGGACCTCGAGCCGGGCAAATCGGTCGAAGGAGCGACCTGGACCGGCCGCACCGAGGCCGAGGCGGAGATCCGCGAGTCGTACAAGCGCGCGAAGGAAGCCAAGGCGGCCGGCACATACTGAGTCGCGTGGGAGGGCTCTCCCCGGTCAGCGGCGCCGCGCCCGGCGTCGCGGCCGGGCACGTCCTGCCCGCCCGGCGGGATCACGAGCCGCCGGTCCACGGCGCGCTAGCTCAGCAGCCCCCGCGCCACCTCATACAGGCCGAGCACCGCGCAGGCGATCGGCACCACCGACACGAGCAGCAGCGTGTCGAACAGGTCGGCGGCCCGGCCGAGATACGGCCCGGCCGGCCGCTCGGCGTACGTCGAGCCGGCCACCACGATGCCCAGCCCGACCAGCAACCCGCCGCCGACGAACGCCGGCGCCAGCCCCGCGCCGCGACCGAAGCCGACCACGAGCGCCGTCACCAGCACGGTCGCCGACGCCAACCCGGCCGTCAGCAGCGGCACCCGCTGCCGCACCGACACGAACAGCCGCGCCCGCAGCGCCAGCGCAGCCGCGGCGACGCCGGCCAGCACCCGACCGGCCAAGCCGCCCTCGAGGACCAGGACCAGCGCGGCGACGATCGCCGCCGCCGCGTGGCCGACGAGCATCCCGGTCAGCAGCTCCTCGGTGCGCGCCACGGCCGCGAACACCACCCCGCGCTCGGGCCGGGACCGGGCAGTGTCCGACGACGGGCCGGCCGGGGAGCGGGTGAAGCCCTCGGCGGCTTCGGTCCCGGTCGCCACCGTGACCGGCGGTACCGGCAGCCTGCCGAGCCGGATCGCGAGCAGCGGCAGCATCCCGACGCCGCAGACCAGAGCGGCGGAGACCACCGCGGCCGCACCGCCGGTGGGCAGGACCAACGCGAGCAGCGCCGACAGCGTGCCGAGCAGGCCCGCGGTGACCGCCGCCGCGAACACCCGCCGGCCCGCGCCGACTCCGACGAGGCCGAGCACGCCGTGCAACGTCAGCGCGGCGGACGCGACCATCAGCTCGGGTGCGCCCATCCACCGCAGGCCCGGCACCGGCCCGGCCGGGTCGCCGGAGGAGACCAGCATCGCGCCGGCCAGGAACGCGTACGGCAACGCGAACCCGGCCAGCGCCGCTCCGGCGCGCCCGTCGCCGTACGCCCGGGAAGCCAGAATGCCGGCGAGCGTGAGAACGGCCGCGACGCCGAGCACCGAGAGCATGGCCGGGTTGGCCGTCGAGCCGGCGTGGAGCGCCGCGACGAGTCCGACGCCGAGCACGAGGCCGGCCGTGACCAGCGACGCCACCCGCGTGTCGGGCCCGGACCAACCGGCTCCGCGCCGGCGGGCGCCTTCCGCGATCGTCTCGACGACGTCGTCGTATTCGAGCTCCGGCCACGGTGCCCACGCCGGCACCAGATGGAGTACCTCGCCGTCGCGTATGCCCTGCTCACCCAGGCCCTGGCCGCCCGCCAACGTCGCACCGTCCGTGCGGCGCAGCAGCCAACCGCCGTGCCGCTCGCCGTCGTCGGCGAGGCCCTCGCCGGCGTGCCGCAGGACCTCGGGGAGCAGCTCGGCGAGGGGCACGTGCTCCGGCAACGCGACGTCGAGGCGGCGCTGCGGGGCGCTGATCGTGACGCGGGCGAGCCCGGTGGTCATCGAGGTTCCTCCATCGCGGGGGTACGCGAACAGCGGAACCTTACCTAGCATGAGCCGACGTGGGTACCGTCGTCGTCCGCAGGCAACCGCGCCGACCGGCTCCGGACATCCCGACCGGCGAGTTACCGGTCGACGCGCCGCCGGAGATCCCGCAGCCCGGCGGCGCCCGCTGGCAGCAGATGATGATGATGCTGCCGATGCTGGGCGGCGGTGTCGCGATGGCGATGATGATGGGTCGCGGCGGCGGCACCTACTCCTACGTGGTCGGCGCGATGTTCGGCGTCTCGTCGCTCGCGATGCTCGCCACCTCGTGGGGTAGCGCCTCGGGCTCGCCGAAGAAGGCCGAGATGATGACGGCCCGACGTGAGTACCTGCGGCACCTGGCGTCGCTGCGCCGGCGGGTGCGGGACACCGCGGCGGCGCAGCGCGTAGGGCTGTTCTACCGGCACCCCGAGCCGGCCCAGCTCTGGTCGACGGTGGACAGTCACCGGCTCTGGGAGCGGCGGCCGGGCGATCCGGACTTCGCGGTCGTACGCGTCGCGGTCGGCCCGCAGACGCTGGCCACGCCGCTTGTGCCCCCGGTGACCCGACCGCTGGAGGACCTGGAGCCGATGACGGCCGGGGCGCTGCGACGGTTCCTCGACGCGTACTCGGTCGTCCCCGACCTCCCGGTCGCGCTGTCGCTGCGCGGCTTCGCGCGGATCTATGTCCGCGGCGAGACCGCCGGCGCCGTCGCCCTGGTGCGCGCGATGATCGCCCAGCTCGCCACCTTCCACGCCCCCGACGATCTGCTGATCGCGGTCTGCGCCGGTCCGGAACGGCGGGCCGCGTGGGAGTGGGTGAAGTGGCTGCCGCACGCCGGTCATCCGAGCCGCACCGACGCGCTCGGCCCGATGCGGCTGGTCGCGACCGACGCGGCCGAGCTCGAACGGCTCCTCGACGACGTGCTCGCCAACCGCTCCCGCTTCACCCCGTCCGGGCCGCACACCGACGGGCCGCATCTGGTCGTCGTGCTCGATGGCGGGGACACCGCCGGCCACGCTGCCGGGCTCGACAGAGCCGGCGCGAACCAGCTGGTCGGCGACAGCGGCATCGACGGTGTCACCGTGGTCGACCTGGACGGGCGGCCACCCCGGCTGCTCGACCGCGCCACGCTGGTGCTCGACGTACGTGCCGGCGGCCGGCTCGACACGTACACGATGGACGCCCAGGCGGAGGTGGGGGTCGCGGACGGCCTCGACATCGCCGAGACGGAGGCGGTCGCGCGGCGGCTGGCCCCGCTCCGGCTCGCCACGACCGGCCGGGGCGGCGACCCGCAGCTGCTCGCCGAGCTGGGCCTCACCGAGCTTCTCGGCGTCGCCGAGCCGGACGCCTACTCGGTCGAGCAGGGCTGGGCGCCGCGCCCCAACCGTGACCGGCTGCGCGTGCCCATCGGCGTCGGCGCCGACGCAGCGCCGGTGGAGCTCGACCTCAAGGAGTCGGCGCAGGACGGCATGGGCCCGCACGGCCTGCTCATCGGCGCTACGGGTTCGGGCAAGTCCGAGCTGCTGCGCACGCTGGTGCTCGGCCTCGCGGCCACGCACTCGAGCGAGGCCCTCAACTTCGTGCTGGTCGACTTCAAGGGCGGCGCAACCTTCGCGAGCCTCGACCGGCTGCCGCACACCGCCGCCGTGATCACCAACCTGGCCGACGAGCTGCCGCTGGTCGACCGCATGGTCGACGCGATCAACGGCGAGCTCGTCCGGCGGCAGGAGTTGCTGCGCAAGGCCGGTAACCACGCGAGCCTGCGCGACTACGAGAAGGCACGGGCGGGCGGCGCCGCGCTCGCGCCACTGCCGTCGCTGCTGATCATCTGTGACGAGTTCTCCGAGCTGTTGACCGCCAAGCCCGACTTCATCGACCTGTTCGTCCAGATCGGACGGCTGGGCCGGTCGCTCGGCGTACACCTGCTGCTGGCCTCCCAGCGGCTCGAGGAGGGTCGGCTGCGCGGTCTCGACACGCACCTGTCCTACCGGATCGGCCTGCGGACGTTCTCTGCGCTCGAGTCGCGGACCGTGCTCGGCGTGCCCGACGCCTACGAGCTGCCGCGCTCGCCCGGCCATGGCTACCTCAAGTACGGCACCGAGCCGCTGGTGCGGTTCAAGGCGGCGTACGTATCGGGCGCCGTGCGCCACGCCGACCCGCTGCCGGGTGCGCGGGATCGGCGGCCCGCACGCCGCATCCTGCCGTACACGACGCACATGCTCGCCGATGCCGTCGCGTCGCCGACTCCAACCGCCGCCGCTCCGGAGCCGGACGGGCGCGGCGCGAGCGGCGGCACGCTGCTCGATGCCCTCGTCGCCCGCCTCGTCGGCCAGGGCCCGCCGGCCCACCAGGTGTGGCTGCCGCCGCTGGACCAGGCGCCCGCCCTCGACGAGCTGCTCGGCCCGGTCTCGGTCCATCCCGGCCGCGGGCTCACGTTCGGTAACCCGGAGCTGTACGGCGCGCTGCAGGTGCCGGTCGGTCTGGTCGACCGCCCGCTGGACCAGCGCCGCGACCTGCTGTGGCTTGCCCTGGATGGCGCGTCCGGCCACGTCGCGGTGGTCGGCGGCACGCAGAGCGGCAAGTCGTCGGCCGTACGGTCGTTGATCTGCGGTCTGGCTCTCACCCACACGCCGGCCGAGGTGCAGGTCTACTGCGTCGACTTCGGCGGCGGCTCGCTCGCCGCGGTCCGCGACCTGCCGCACGTCGGCGGCGTGGCCGGCCGGCTCGACGCGGCCGCCGTACGCCGGACCGTCGGCGAAGTCTCCACCCTCCTCGCCGAGCGGGAACGCCGGTTCGCCGCGCTCGGCGTCGACTCGATGAGCGCCTACCGCACGCGCCGCGCCGCCTCGGGCGTCGGCGACGACCCGTTCGGCGACGTGTTCCTGGTCGTCGACGGCTGGCCGACGCTGCGCGGCGAGTACGACGACCTCGAACCGATGGTCACCGATATCGCCACCCGCGGCCTGTCGTACGGCGTGCACGTGGTCGCCACCGCGCCGCGCTGGATGGACTTCCGCCCCGCCATCCGCGACCTGTTCGGCTCCCGGCTCGAGCTGCGGCTGGGCGACCCGACCGACTCGATGGTGTCCCGGCGGGCGGCCGGCAACGTGCCCGAGGAGTCCGCCGGCCGCGGCATCACCGCGGAGAGCCTACACTTCCTGACCGTGCTGCCGGTGCTGTCGAGCCTCGGCGGCGAGACGGATCCCCTGGTCAAGGCGGTCGCGTCGGCGTGGACCGGGGTGCCGGCACCGCGCGTGCGGCTGCTGCCGCCGGTCCTGCCGTATGCCGACCTGGACCGAGCGTTCTCGACCGGCCTGCGGCTGCCGATCGGCATCGCGGAGGCCGACCTGCGCCCGGTCGCGGTCGACTTCGCCAGCGAGCCGCACTTCGTGCTCTTCGGCGACGCGGAGTGCGGCAAGTCGTCGTTCCTGCGCGCGCTCGCGACCACGATCGTCGAGCGGTTCACCCCCGAGCAGGCCCGACTGATCATCGTGGACTACCGCCGCAGCCTGCTGGGCGCCGTGCAGGCCGACCACCTCATCGGGTACGGCACGGCCGCCGCGGGCACGTCCGAGCTGATCGAGTCGGTGGCCGGCTATATGCAGCGCCGGCTGCCCGGTGCCGGCGTGACCGCCCAGCAGCTGCGCGACCGGTCGTGGTGGACCGGGCCGGAGCTGTTCGTGCTGGTCGACGACTACGACCTGGTCGCGACCGGGCCGGCGAACCCGCTGCGCGCCCTGGAGGAATATCTGCCGCAGGCCCGCGACATCGGCCTGCACCTGGTGATCACCCGGCGCTCCGGCGGCGCCGGCCGGGCCCTCTACGAGCCGATCGTCCAGCGCCTGCGCGAGCTGTCGTCGCCGGGTCTCGTGATGGCCGGCGACCGCGACGAGGGGCAGCTGGTCGGCGCGGTCCGGCCCGGACCGCTGCCCGCGGGACGCGGCCGGCTGGTCACCCGCAAGGAGGGCGTTCGGCTGGTTCAGCTCGCCTACCTGCCGCCGAGCTGACCCGGGTCCGCCACGTGATCAGGCAGATCGCGTGCGTTGATGCGGCATCGAACAGGGTAACCTCCTCTCACCGAGTGTCTCGCGGGGTGAAACGTTGCTGTCGAGTCCGACGCACCAGACCCGGAGCGCCGCTCCGAGAATGCTCGGGGCGGTGCTTCTCGCGGTTGTCGCCGCGTCACCCGCGAGCGTCACGGCGCCGGGCGGCACGGCCGCCGGACTCGCCGTGGCGCCGACGCGTGCCGATGCCGCGCGCACGGCGGAATGGCACCTGAGCGCGCTGGGCGCCACCGAAGCGTGGCGGGAGTCCACCGGCGAAGGCGTCACCGTGGCGGTCGTCGACTCCGGTGTGGACAGCAAGCAGGCCGACCTCGCCGGCCAGGTCATCGTCCCCGGCCGTGACTTCGTGATGCCCGGTGGCGACGGCACCTACGACCCCGCCGGCCACGGCACCTCGGTCGCCACCCTCATCGCGGGTCGCAGCGATGACGCCGGCGTCGAAGGGCTGGCTCCCGGCGTCAAGATCCTGCCGGTACGGGTGCTCAACGAGGAGCGCAAGTACGACGATCCGCTCGTCGTCGCCCAGGGCATCCGGTTCGCCGTCGAGTACGGCGCCAAGGTCATCAACCTGTCCCTCGGCGGTGCCACGGAGAGCGACGCGATCCGCGCGGCCATCGAGTACGCGTTCGCCCACGACGTCGTCGTGGTGGCCTGCACCGGCAACGTCGGCGCCTTCGCCGACGGCGACCAGGTCTGGTACCCGGCCCGCGAGCCGGGCGTCATCGCCGTCGCCGGCATGGACAAGGACACGCTCTGGGCCGGGTCGGTCACCGGGCCACAGACCGTGCTCACCGCGCCGGCGGCCGGGCTGCAGGCACCGATTCCGGGCGGCGGCTACGGCCGCGTGTACGGCACGAGCTTCGCGGCGCCGCTGGTCAGCGCGACAGCCGCGCTGGTGCGGGCCAAAAGTCCCGGCCTCAGGGCCGGTGACGTGGTCAACCGCCTCATCACGACCGCCACCGACCTGGGCCAACCCGGCCGCGACGACACCTACGGCTACGGCGAGGTCGACCCGCTGCGGGCCTTGACCGACGTCATCCCGATGATCGGCCGCAACCCGCTCGGGGATGTCACGCCACTGGGCGAATCCGGCTTCGGACCCGCGCCCGGCGCGGGTGTCGCCGGCGGGTCGGGCGAGTCCGGCATGGCCGCGGCGTGGCCCACCGCGCCGGCCGATCTGCCGCTCGGCACCCGCTGGATTCGGTTCGCCGCCGCCCTCACCCTCCTCGTCGCGCTGACCGCCGCGACCGCGGTGTTCCGGACGAGTCTCGCGGCGACGCGAGCCGACGCCCGGATCCGGCCGCCACCCGCCTGACGTCGCCGGGGCCCGTTGCGCCGGAAGGCGCCCCTCTGCTTCCGGGTCAGACGCAGCGGCCGGTGCCGGTCGCCGCGGTCTGCTGGGCGCCCTGGCTCGCGACCGGCGCGGCCTCGTCCGCGGTCACCGCGAACCCGGTGGTCCGGTCGTCGGCGGCCGCCGCGAAGATCACGCCGAGCACGGTGCCGGTCGGGCCGACGAGCGGGCCGCCCGAGTTGCCGCTGCGCACGAGCGCCCGGATCGTGTAGATCTCCCGGGTGACGTTCTGAGACTCGTAGATGTCCGGACCGGTGATCTTGCCGACGTCGCGGATGCGGGCCGACTGGGCGTTGTACGGCCCGTCGAGGGGATAGCCCAGCACGATCGCGTCGCCCCCCACCGCGGCCTGCCTCGACGCGAACGTCATGGGCTTCGCGGTCAGGTCGGGCACGTAGATCACCGCGAGGTCGCGGTGCGGGTCGTAGACGACCACCCGGCCGCCGTGCCGTGCGCCCTCGACATCGACCCCGACCGTACGGGTGCCGGCGACGACGTGCGCGTTGGTCATCACCCGGTCGCGCGCGTACACGAAGCCCGAGCCCTCGATCCGCCGGCCGCAGCTGGGCGCCGACCCAATCACCTTGACCACCGACTGCCGCGCGTTGGCGACCACCTTGGACCCGGCCAGCGCCGGGTCCGGCGCGGCGACCTCGCGGGCCCGCGTCGGCGCGAGGCCGCCGAACACATCGGGAAAGCCGTTGGTGTCCACGGTCTCGCGCAGCGACTCGGACAGCGCCTGCGCCTTGTCGGGCATCACCTTGTCGACGGCGTCGAGCAGCGCGCTCTGCCGCACGGACGCGGCCAGCCACGGCAGCGACGACGAACCGAGCGGCACCGCGACCAGCCAGGCAACGATCAGCACCGCGATCACCGACACGACCGCGCCGCCGGCGTCGTCGAGGCGGCGTCCGGTGGGGCTCGTGATGGCGTGTCGCAGCCGGGCGCCGAACCAGCCGGTCAGCGCCTGCCCGAGCACGGCCAGGCCGAAGACGGTGACGAGCGAGATGACGACCCGCGTCGCGTTGTCGTCGAAGCGTTGCGCGAGCAGGGGACCGAGCTGCAGACCGATGAGCGCGCCGCCGAAGAAGCCGACGAACGACAGCACGCCGATGACGAAGCCCTGCCGATAGCCGCTGACCGCGAACACGATCATGAGCAGCACCAGGACGACGTCGACCGCGGACACGTCGTTCAGGGTACGGGCGCCGGGCCAGGCGGCCACTGTGGGTTCATTCGTCCTCGGCGTCCGTGCCCGCGGACGGCGCCGGCGTGCCGCTGATCGGCGGCAGCGGTGCGACCCGGTCCGGCGACCATGGCCGGGCCCAGCCGGCCATGTCGAGCAGCGCCGACAGCACGCCGGCCGTGAACCCCCACACGACCATGCCGCGCACCTCGAACGCCGGGCCGAGCCAACCCGTACGATGCCGCACGCGCAGCCGGTTGGCAGGGTCGGCGAGCTCGGCGATCGGCACGCGGGCGACGTGGGCGACCTCCGCCGGCTGGCGCGGATGCACCTCGTGGGGACTGTGCCACCAAGCCAGGATCGGGGTGACGACGAAGTCGCTCACCGGGACCCACAGCCGTGGCAGCTCGGCCAGCACCGTCACGGTCGCCGGGTCGAGGTCGACCTCCTCGTTGGCCTCGCGCAGCGCGGTGGCGGCCGCGTCGGTGTCGCCGGGCTCGGCGGCTCCGCCCGGGAACGCCGGCTGGCCGGCGTGGTTACGCAGCGTCGCGGCCCGCTGGAGGATCAGCACGTCCGGGCCGCTGCCGGGCTGCTCGCCGAGCAGCACGAGCACGGCGCTGTCCCGTCCGCCCCGCTCCGGCGTCGACAGGCGGGTGAAGTCTTCCGCGCTCGAGTCGCGGACCCGGCTGAGCAGCGGCTCGAACCACGCCGGGAGGGCGCCGACATCAGCCAACCGGCACCGCCACCTCGAGGTGCTGGCGGACGAGCGCGGTGAGCGACGCCTCGTCGAGCGCCTTGCCGTTGTAGATATGCCGGACCTTGCCCTGGGAGTCGACGAAGACGGTCACCGGCAGCCCGGGCCGCGCGAGGCCGGCGAGCACCTTCTGGTCGGGGTCGGCGAGGCTCGGGAAGGTCAGTCCGAGCTGGTCGGCCAGGTCGACGGCGGCGGCCCGGTCGTCGCGGGTGTCCACGCCGACCACGTGGATGCGCCCCGCCGCGCGCTCGCCCAGCCGCTGGAAGGCGGGCAGCTCGCTCCGGCACGGTGCACACCACGACGCCCACAGGTTGACCACGGCCGGGCCTTTGATCTGCGCGGTGGCGACCCGGGTGCCATCGGCCATGCAGTCGAGCGTGACGGACGGCAACGGTCGCGCGCCGGCCGGCGCCGTGCCGGCCGCGGACCCGCTCGGGATCGGCGGCGCGGCGGTCAGCTCCGCACAGTCCCCGAACGGGGCCGGTACGGCGGCCGGCGCTGCCTGTCGCCCGCCGTCCTGTCGCACGCCGTCGCCGCCGCACCCGGCGAGCCCGATCAGCACGAGCACACCGACCACCGCGACCACGGCGACGACCGCCCGCCCCCGCGATCTTGTAGTTGTGGCCCCC
>DATDJX010000372.1:0-6703 GCA_036520275.1 Asanoa sp. | reverse complement strand
TCCTACCGCTGGCGGTTCCACCACGAGACGTTGCGGGAGCTCGTCGAGGACCCCGAAGAGCTGCGCGGCATCCGCGACCGGCTCACCGAGAAGATCGACGCCGCCACCGACAACCCGGGACGGGCACGGCTGCTGAGCCTCCGCGCGGTCGTGAGCCGCATCCTCGGCGACCTCGGCAAGGCGCTCTCCGACGGCAAGCTCGCCCTCGCCCACGCCGAGGCCACCGGCCAGTTGCGCCGCATCTCGATCGTGCAGGCGCGGCTCGCCCACGTGCACCAGTGGCGCGGCGACTATGCCGAGGCCGACCGGCTCTTCGCCGAGGCCAGCTCGCCCGAGCTGCCCGACCGCCTGCGCGCCACCATGCACGAGCACGCCGGCCGCTCCTGCTACGACCAGGGCCGCTACATGGAGGCCTGCAACCACTTCGAGAAGGCGCTCGACCTGCGCAAGGTCGACGATCCGGAGTTGATCGCGCGCACCGAGCTGGCGTTGGACGCGGTCTTCGCGAAGGTGGCCGAGGGCGGCTGGGGCCCGTACCCCCGTACGCCCGAGGAGATCCTGCAGCTGCGCCGCGCGCCGGTGCCGACGTTCAGCGAAAAGGTGCAGCGCTGGGGGTACGCCGACCCGGACGGCGAGCTCGCGATCGCGCCGAGCTACGCCGACGTGCAGCCGTTCCGGGACGGGGTCGCCTGGGTGCGCCGGCCGGAGACCGAGCCCTGGGAGCTGATCGACGAGTCCGGTGAGCTGCTGATCGGGGCGGATGCCGGCTACCTCGGCGTCGGCTCGTTCCACGATGGACTCGCGTGGGTCTCGCACAACGGCCGCGGCACCTGGATCGCGATCGACCGGCACAACAAGGTGGTCATCCCGACCGGGTTCGAGGACGTCCGGCCGTTCCGCCGCGGGGTCGCGGCCGTGCGGCGCGGCGCGTGGGGCGCCGTCGACAGGACCGGCCGTACGGTGGTCCCGACGCAGTACAGCGCCTTCGCGACGGCGCTGACCGACGGCCGCTATGTCGACGGCTTCACCGACGAGGGGCTGGCGGTGGTCGACTCCGGCGGGCGCAAGGGCGTCGTCGACCGCACGGGCAAGGTGATCGTGCCGCCACGGCACCCGGCGCTGGTCATCCACCCCGTCGCGTTCCTCGTCGGCACCGGCACCGGGCGATGGGGCGCGCTGGACCGCCGCGGCGAGCCGCTCATCGACCTCGAGCACCCGAGCCGCGCCGACGTGACGAACGAGATCGACCGGCTGCTGGCCGACACCAAGCCGGTTCTGTGAACGACCGATAGGGTCTCGGGCATGGAATTCCGACACCTTGGCCGCTCCGGAATGCTCGTCAGCGAGATCTCCTACGGAAACTGGATCACCCACGGATCGCAGGTCGAGGAGGACGCGGCCACCGCGTGCGTCCGCGCCGCCCGCGAGGTCGGCATCACGTCGTTCGACACCGCCGACGTCTACGCGGGAACCCGCGCGGAGGCGGTACTGGGCCGGGCGCTCAAGGACGAGCGCCGCGAGAGCCTGGAGATCTTCACCAAGGTCTTCTGGCCGACCGGCGCCGGCCCCAACGACCGCGGCCTGTCCCGCAAGCACATCATGGAGTCGATCAACGGCTCGCTGCGCCGGCTGCAGACCGACTACGTCGACGTCTACCAGGCCCACCGATACGACCGCAGCACCCCGCTCGAGGAGACGATGGAGACGTTCGCCGACGTCGTACGGGCGGGCAAGGCGCTCTACATCGGCGTCTCGGAGTGGCGGGCGGAGGAGATCCGCGCCGCGCACCGGCTGGCCCGAGAGCTGCGCATCTCGCTGGTGTCCAACCAGCCACAGTACTCGATGCTGTGGCGGGTCATCGAGGCGGAGGTCGTGCCGACCAGCGCGGAGCTCGGCATCGGCCAGGTCGTGTTCTCCCCGATCGCGCAGGGCGTGCTGACCGGTAAGTACCAGCCGGGCCAGCCGCCGCCGCCCGGCTCGCGGGCGACCGACGAAAAGTCCGGCGCGACGTTCATCTCCCAGCTGATGGCCGACGACGTGCTGACCACCGTGCAGAAGCTGCGGCCGCTCGCCGACGAGGCGGGGCTGACGATGGCGCAGCTGGCCGTCGCCTGGGTGCTGCAGAACCCGAACGTGTCGTCGGCGATCGTCGGCGCGACGCGGCCGGAGCAGGTCTACGACAACACGAAGGCCTCCGGCGTGAAGCTCGACGCCGACCTGCTCAAGGCGATCGACGCGGTGCTCGACCCGATCGTCGTACGCGATCCCGCGCTGACCCAGAGCCCGGCCACGCGCCCGTAACGCACCACCCGCCTCCCGCCGATCTTGCACTTATCTCGGCGAATTGCCCGAGATGGGACATGACAAGTGCAAGATCGGCGGGGTCGGCGGGTCAGAAGCCCTGCCAGAAGCGCATCAGGCCGTACCCGAGCTGGTACAGCCCGTCGGGCAGGCCGATGGCGTCGCCGATCGCGAACACCAGGTCGAAGAACAGCCGGTTGAGCACCGGGTGCCACAGCAGCGCGAAGATCAGCAGGAAACCGTACGGCGCCATCAGCGCGTAGCCCCGCTTCCACTTCGGCGACAGCCACGGCTGGATGATGTTGCCGCCGTCCAGGCCCGGCACCGGCAGCAGGTTGAGCACGCTCGCCGTGATCTGCAGGAATGCCAGCAGCCCGACCCCCGCCCAGAACGCGGTGTGCTCGAAGATGTCCGCCCCGAGCGCGAACGGGATCACCAGCAGCAGCGCAAACACCACATTGGTCAGCGGCCCGGCCAGGCTGATCAGCGTGTGGCGCAGCCGGCCGCGGATCCGGCCGTGCTCGACCCAGACCGCGCCGCCGGGCAGGCCGATGCCGCCGAGCAGCACGACGACGACCGGGAGGATGATCGACAGCAGCGGGTTGCTGTACTTGAGCGGGTTGAGCGTCAGGTAGCCGCGGTCGGCGACGGTGAGGTCGCCCGCGCGGAACGCGACGACCGCGTGCGCGTATTCGTGGAGGCACAGCGAGACGATCCACCCCGACACCACGAACAGGAACACGTCGAACCGGACGTTGCCGAAGCCGTTCCACGCCATCACGCCGCTCGCGACGAACAGCGCGAGCATGGCCAGGAAGATCGGGCTGGGCCGGAACGCCTCGCGCGGCACGCCCATCACCAGCCGGTCGCGGCGGGGACCCCAGTCGGCGCTCATCGGGCGCTCATTCGCCGGTCGGCGCGAGGCTCATCCGGTATTCCACCCGGTCGTCCTCGGCCAGCACCACGGTGGAGACGCCAGCCGCGGCGAGGTCGCGCCAGCTCTGGCCGATCCACGACTCGGCGTCGGCCTGGCTGCCGAACGTCTCGACCGGCCCGGTCACGGGCCGGCCATCGGTGCCCTCGTACCGCCAGCTCCACGGCATGCGGCGACTCCCCTCGTTCACAACCCTGCAAAGACTAGTCGGAATCCCCACCGCGCCGGTCGCCGCGTACACGGCCGTAAGGTACGGGCATGTCCCTTGACGGCTGGCGATCGGTCCTCGTGCTGGGCGGGATCCGCTCCGGTAAGTCCGAGTACGCCGAGTCGCTAGCCGGCGCCGGCGGCTCGTTGGGCGGCCCGGTGCGCTACGTGGCGACCGGGGCGGCGCGCGACGACGACCCGGAGTGGACGAAGCGGCTCGCCGAGCACCACGGGCGACGGCCGGCCGGGTGGGCGACCGAGGAGGCCGGCGGCGACCCGCTACGGCTGCTCGAGCTGCTCGACGGCGCCGACGCCGGCGAGACGCTGCTGGTCGACGACCTCGGCGGCTGGGTCACCGCGCTGCTCGACCCCGCCCGCCAGCCGGCCGACGACGTCGCGACGGTCGCCGACCTCGCCGCTGCCGTGGCGGCCTGCCCCGCCCGGCTGGTGCTGGTCAGTCCCGAGGTCGGGCTGTCGATGGTGCCGCTTACCCCGCTGGGCCGGGCGTTCACGGACGCGCTGGGCAGCACCAACCAGGCGCTCGCCCGGGCCTGCGACGCGGTCGTCCTCGTCGTGGCCGGCCAGGCGAGCTGGCTCAAGCCATCCATCGGCCCCGGCGGCTCCGCACCCAGTGGGCCCGGATCGACGGCGGAGGGTACGGACTTGGCCGCGGCGGCGGTGGTCGCCGTCCCCACCGTGTCGCCCGACGTGCTCAGCCCGGCCGCTGCCGAGACGCCGCCCGAGGCACCCTCCGGCGACGGCGCGGCGCCTGGCGGCGACACCTGGACCGCGCCGACGATGACCCTCCCGGCCCTGTCCAGCGGCCTGGTCGTCCAGCCCGGCATGCAGCTGCCGATGCCCGACGAGTACGAGCCGCCCCAGGCACGCGACCGCGCGCTGACGCTCGACTTCGCCGGCACAGGGCTGGGCAACCTGGCGCAGGTGGTCGGGTTCGCCGCCGGGACGCAGGGCCGCACGACCCCGACGCCGTGGCGCAAGCCGCGCGCGATCCTGGTTCGCGGCGACCACGCGGGCGGCGCCGAGGAGGGTGTCCTGCCCGACGAGTCCGCCCGGCGCGCCGACCTCGCCCGCGGCGGTGAGGGGCCGGTGGCACGGCTGGCCACCGCCGCGGGCGCCGAGTTGCAGGTCGTCGACGCGCCGCACGCCGGCGCGATGGAGGAAGGGCCGGTGCTGTCCGCCGACGAGGTCGAGTCGGCCCTGCGCTACGGCTGGCGGCTCGCCGAGGAGGCATCCGACACCGGGGTCGACGTGATCGTCGTGGCGTCCTGCGGGGCCGGTGCGGAGACGGCCGCGGCGGCCGTCGTGGCGGCAACGACCGGTGCGGAGGCCGCCGCGATCCTCCCCCGGGTAGCGGTGCCGGGCGGTGAAGTCGACGACCCGGCCTGGATGAGCCGCTGCGCGGCCGTCCGCGACGCGCTGCACCGCACCCGGCTCTCGCCGCGGGGCGCCAAGGAGGTGCTCGCCGAGCTCGGCGGCGGCGACATAGCGGTGGCCACCGGCCTGCTCCTCGGCGCGACGGCGCGCCGGCTGCCGGTCCTGCTCGACGGGCCCGTGGGTGTCGCCGCCGCGCTCGTCACGCGCGACCTGGCGGGCCAGGCCCGGCACTGGTGCCTGCTCCCCGACCACGGCGGCAACCCGACCGTACGGCTGGCCGCCGACGTCCTCGGCCTCACCCCGGTGATGGACCTGCGGATCGACCTCGGTGAAGGCACCACGGCGCTGGCCGCTCTGCCGCTGCTGCGGGCCGCGTTGAGCCTCGCGGCCTCGCTCCCGGTTCACCCCGCGCTCGCGCCCGACGACGACGTGCCGCCGCCGTTCGACGAGCCCGACGACGGCGGCTACCCCGCCAACGCCGCCGGCCACGACGACGCCGGCCACGACCAAGCCGGCCACCACGACGCCGGCCGCCGCGATGCGGACCACGACAACACCGGCCACGACGACGCCGGCCACGATGCCGGCCACCACGACGCCGGCCGCCGCGATGCGGACCACGACAACGCCGGCCACGACCAAGCCGGCCACCACGATGCCGGCCACGACCAAGCCGGCCACCACGATGCCGGCCACGACGACGCCGGCCACGAAACCGGCGACGACGATGCGGGCGACGACGCCGCGGGCCGGCACGCGCAGCGCGACGACGCGGACCTGTCCGCACACGGTGGCTGACGGCCGGCTGCGCGGCGGGCTGCGGCTGGCGCTCACCACGTTCACGGTGGCGCCGCTGCGGGCCGGACGGGTCGACCGTACGACCGCCGAAGTGGCCATGGCCGCCGCGCCCGCGGTCGGCGCACTGCTGGGCGCGCTGCTCGGCGCCGTCGTGTGGATTTCGCTGTGGGCGAACATGCCGGCGCTCGTCGCCGGCGGCCTCGCGGTCGCCCTCGGCGCCCTGCTGACCCGCGGGCTGCACCTCGACGGGCTCGCCGACACCGCCGACGGGCTCGGCTCCTACCGCGCCGGCCCGGCTGCCCTCGAGCTCATGAGGCGCCCCGACGTCGGCCCGTTCGGCGTGGTCGCGCTCGTGGTCGTGCTCGTGCTGCAGGCGGCGGCGATCGCCGGCGCGGCGCGACCCGTGCTCGCGGGCGCCGTGGCGCTCGCGGCGGGGCGGCTGGCGGCGACCTGGGCCTGCCGGCGCGGCGTGCCCGCCGCCCGGCCCAACGGGCTCGGCGCGCTCGTGGCCGGCACGGTGGGCGTCCCGGTCCTCGCCGTCGCGACGGTCGCGGTCGGGGCGCTGGCCGCGTTCGCTGTGCCGGGCCGCTGGTGGCAGGGCCTGGTCGCCGTCACCGTGGCGCTCGGGGTCGCGCTGTCGCTGGTCCGTCACGCCGTACAGCGGCTCGGCGGCGTCACCGGCGACGTCCTCGGCGCCGCGATCGAGCTCGCCACCACCGTCACCCTCGTCGCCCTCACGGTCGGCTGAGCCCTCCACTTCGGACCAGTCAGGGTCCGACCCACCGCCCGGACCACTAGGCCACGATCGGCGTTACCTGACGGAGGGGTGAACGAAGGGTGGCTTCACGACGCGCATCGCGCAGCGCCGGCCACGCACGTCGACCTCCACCGGTTCGCCGTCCTCGAGGCCGGCCGCGGTGTCCAGCAGCGCCAACGCGATCCCAAGCTTGCGCGTCGGGGAGAACGTGCCGCTGGTGACCTCGCCGACCGCCGCGTCGCCCGCGTACACCTTCATATGCGGCCGCGGGATGCCCCGGTCGACCGCCTCCAGGCCGCGCAGGCTCCGAC
>DATDJX010000371.1:0-8461 GCA_036520275.1 Asanoa sp. | reverse complement strand
CCGACGGGGAAGAGTGGCCCACCGCACTGGGGAGCGGTGGGCCGCTTCATGTCCGGCGTACCGTCGGCGGGGTGCAGGTCTTCGCGACCGCGCCGGACCGTGACGGCGTGTCGTGGCGGGTCGAATTGCGCGACCGCGGAGAGGTCCGGGTGTACCGGGTCACCGGCCGGTCGGTGGCGCAGACGCCGTTGCGCCATCCGCGGACCGTTGATCAGCTCGGCAGCTGGCTGTTCTCGCGCGGACTCGACGTCGTCGACCTGTACGAGATCTAGCCGCCGCTCGTACATCTGTTCTAGCGTGGGGTATGGCGGCTTGGGATCCGGTAGACCTGCTCGGCGAGCTGTACGAGCAGACCCCGCGCTGGCGGATCACCCGCCGGTGGCGGTACGAGCGCGGTCATCCGTCGATCCACGCGACCGCCACGATCGGGCCGATCCCCAGCCGCGGAACCTGGTTCGCGCACCTCACCGACCCTGCCACCGAGTGGAGCACCGAGGCGGCGGCGCTGACCGCCGTGGAGAAGATGATGGCCGACTACCACGAGCAGGTACGCCACCGGTACCTGTACGATCCGCATGGTCCGCTATGGCAGGAGCGGCCCGCTCCGTGAGTGGATCGACCGCCGTACGGTGTCGGCCATGGACATGTTCGACGGCTGGTCGAGGCAAGACATGCTTGCACTCTTCCAGGTCGCCTCCGGCGTGCTCGCTCTCGTCATCGCGCTGTGGGCGCTTGTCGCGGCGTACGCGCAGGCGCGCAAGAGCGGACAGGACGTCTTCGAGTCCAATGTGCTGCGCGACCTACTCGGCCTCACGGACAAAGGCATCCCTGACCTCGGCGTGACGTTTGCCCGCCTGGCAATGCTGCCCGACGATGCCGTGCCGTTCTGGCGCGCCTGGGCCAAGCTGCGGTTCCAGCTCGATGGCAGCGAAGAGCTCGACGCCCGGATCGAGGCCATGAAGCCACCGCCCGAGGCCGTCTCGACCGAGGATCGGTACGTGTGGGCATTGCGCGAGGACATCCGGCGCACGGCAATGCGAAAGGGCTACCGGACCAGCCGACTCGGACATCGGCCACCGCAGCAGCCGCCTATGCCGCAGATCTGGTACCTCCAATGAGCACCTCGACGCTGACGCTTCTGCCTCGTCAGGTCTCTCTCCGGTCAGCCACGGGCACGCCCTCTCAGGTCTTGGCAGGCCGCGCCGGCCGCCTGAGAGGGGTCCCCCGGCGCGGCCCGCGTCTCAGGTGGTCGAGCTGTCGCCCGAGCCGAGTCCGCAACCGGCAGCCGATGCGCCGAGCACCTTCACGCCGTCGTCGAGCGTGTCGGCGACCTGCTTCTGCGCCGCCGTGAGGCTGTCCGCGTACACCCGGTACACGGTGCGGTGGCCGTTGGGCGCCTCGGCGAGCACCTCGAACAGCGGGCCCGCGTCGCGGGTCTGCAGCTGCGCGTCCACCGGCTTCTCGTCCGTCTTGGCCTTGGTCGCCATGTCCGCCTCCTAGGCGCTGTAGTTGGTCAGCCGGAACGCGTCCGGGATCAGAGCGTCGCCGCCCGTTCTCCAGTGCATGTGAAAGCCCCTCTGACCGGTTGGCCGAAACGCAGCCCCGAACAACGTGGGAATGAGTTCGATCATGGTTCCGATCCGGTCCACGATCGCGTACTGCTCGAACGCGCCGGAGAGCAGGACGTAGTCGTTGGTCGAGCCGGCGGCAATGGTGCCGTCCATGTTGGAGTTCTCGTAGACCGGCCAGCCGAGCATGCGCGGCGGGTCGGTGGCGTCCGAGACCGTCGCCGGGCCGTTGGCGTACAGCGGCAGCTGCCGCCCCTGGTTGATGATCGACAGGTTCGCCATCCACTTCGCGTTCGGCCGCCAGCGTGGCGGCAGCGCGTTCTGGTTGGCGGTGACGTCGACGACGGTCAGCGCCGAGCCGGCCGAGATGACCACGGAGCCGCCGACCGCCGCAATCGCGGTGATGATCCCCTTCGGCTGGCCCGAGCCGGTGCCGGTGGTGAACGCCACGCCCTCGAGCTGGGCCTTGGCGTCGGCGAACAGCGCGCCGACCTGCTGGCTGATCGTCGAGTCCTCGAACAGCTCCAGCGACACCGGGATGAACGCCTGGCCCTTGAAGTTGGTCAGCGCCGGCTGCAGCAGAGCTGGCGAGTCGTCGCTTACCTCGGCCGCCTCTGCGTCCCAGCTGGCCGTTACGCCGAGGCTGGTGACGAACCGCTGCTCGTTGTAGGCGGTCTTCACCACGCGGGACACGTCGCGCATCGGGTTGATCGACCCGGTGCCCGAGATCAGGATCTGTGGGTCCAACGCGTAGGGCACGAGGAACCCGCCCGCCGTCGTGGTCCCGAGGCTCATCGCACGGGTCGCGGTCTGCACCCGCTGGTACGCGCCGAGCTCTTCGCGACTCCACTCGAGGTGGCCCATCGTCGGGTTGCGCATCCACTTGGAGAACGCCCGCAGGTACTCCGGCTGCGACGCCTCGACGACGTAGCGGGCCAGCCGGGCCTCCGGGTCGTCGTCGTCCTGCAGGACCCGGGTCATCCGCTCGGACACCGCATCCGGTACGCCGCCGGGCGCCTGCTCGACCGCGGTCAGCGCGCGCGAGCGCACCTCGCCGGTCGGTTGCCCGGGCGCGACGATGCCGACCGGCTGCTCCCACGGGTCGCCGCGGAACAGCGGGGTAGCGCCCCACCGCTGCGCCTGGTCGTCGTTGCCGGCGTTGCCGAGGGGGCGCTGGAGGTTGCGGCCGCCGCCGCGCTCGAGCGCCTCGCGGATCTTGATGTGACCCTCGACGCGGTCCAGCTGCGCGAGGTGGCGCTGGAAGCCCGGCCGCTCGCGGTCGGACAACTCGCGGACGTTGCCGTGCTCGTCCTGGTGGAGCTCGCGCAGCTCGGTCAGCACCTCGTTGTGCAGGTCGCGCAGCTCGGTCAGCGACATGCTGGGCAGCTTGGAAAGGTCGATTGACATGCGGAGTCCTTGTGTGCGGGTAGTTCGCTTCTGTTGTGGGCCGACGCCTGCGCCCGTTTCCTGGGCTCCGCATCCGATCCACCGCGACCCGGGACTCCGCGTCGAGGGTGCCAACGGCTACGACACAGCGTAGTACCTGGCTACGACATCAGGTAGTAGTAGCCGCCTGCCGCTCGGCGAGCAGCCGGTCGAACTCCTCCACGCTGCCGGCCATCTCGGCGCCCAGCTGCAGCGCGATGCCGGTCATCAGCGCGGCGACGGGCTCGGCGCCCAGCGTCGCCAGCAGGCAGCCGATCGCCTCGTCGTCACCGCGGATGGTCGCCCGCATCAGCGCGATCGCGTCGAGGGCCTCAGGTCGCTCGGTCATCTCGTGATCTCCTCCATGGGTGGGGGTCCGGGGGCGGACCGGCGACACCGAGCCGGCTCGGGTTCACCTGCTTGCCAATGAACCGCCGCGTCCGTTCGTGACCGGCGGCAATCCGCGTCACCACTCCCGCGACGTGTGCCCTGCACGGCGTACGGCCGCCCGTACGGCCCTACGGCGGCCGTTGCGGGTCTGGTTGCAGCACCGGCCACGCCCGGGCTCGCAGAGGTAGCACGGCGAGCGCGTGCCGTGCGCCGGCGCCAGGTTGTTCGGGTCCATCGGCGGGCCGCCGTCCGCGCGCCGGATCAGGTGGTCGATCTCGCGAGCCCCGTGGTGCCCGCAGACGTGGCAGCGGTCGCCGTCGCGGGCGAAGACCATCTCGCGCAGGCGCCGCCACGGTCGGCCCCGGCGTCCCTGGTTCGCTGGGTCAGCCATCAGGGGGCACCCACCGTGACCCCGGTATCCCCCAGCTCGGGGAGAGAAAAAGTGGTTCATGGATGAGGCGGTGAACCACCGTCGATGTGACGTTGAGCATCCACCCCCCTACCCTCCGTAGTACCTGCAGGTCAGAGGCGTGACTGTCACGTCTTGTCACGGCTCTACCTCGAGACTCGCGGCCATCGCGGTCAGCCATTCGACGTCGGCGTTGACCTGATCTCGCACCTCGACGGCACGCTTCCGAGCCGCGGCCACCATGCCGGGCGTGACCTCGCCGACCTCCTCGCGCAGACAGCCGAGGTACTCGGCCAGCAGGCTGGTCACGTCGTCGTCGGTCATGCGGCGTCCTCGGGTGGCTCGGGCGCACCCCGACGACCGCGTCGCCTGGCCGCCCTTGACCCCGCGCGCCAGGCGTACGGCACCGAACCGGCCGCTGGCCTGATGCCGCTGGGCCACGCCCTCGCGGCGGCGCGGTGCTGCGGACAGGGCGGGTCGTCGACCTGGCGGCAGCACTCCGGCCTGAGCTTGTCGTCGTCGGTCAAGGGCGTCCCCTCACGATTACTGTTAGTAAGGTTTCCTAACCGGTAAGGCTTCTTAACTGAGTGTGCACCCGAGCAAGAGGGCGAGTAGAGCGGTGACCCGGATAGATGGCACGGATGGCACGTGGTCTCATGACCTGCGGGAACGGTGGTGCCATTGCCGTCCCGTGTGCCATCCGGTGCCATGCTCGGCGCCATCGCGCTAGTCGTCGTCGGCACCACGGCCGCCCTGGTCGGAGGGCGTTTCGTCGGGCGGTTCCATCAGTGCCATCTGTGCGGGTGGCTCTCCCGGTGCGCTACTTGGTGGCGTGATGGTCCAGACCCGTGTCCGCTTTGACCGGTCGGGAGCGTCGATGCTCCAGCCGAGCGACCGCAGGGCCGGCGCGGCCCGGGCGAGTCGACCGCCCATGCCCTGCGGCGTGGTGGGCCAGTCCTTGGGCGGCCGCTCGGCGGCGAGCTTGTCGAGCAGCTCCCCGGCGGTGCCCTGCCACGGGAACGTGATCCGGTCGCGTACGGCCAGCGCCACCGAGTCGGCCTCGACGACCTGCTCGGCGACCTGTCCGGCCTGCTCGGTGTAACGGGCGTACCCGTCCGTGTCGAGGACCTGGTCGACGGCGAGCAGGACCCTCGCGAAGTCGGCCATCCGGGGCAGCTGCCGGCGGCGGATGGTGGGTAGCACGCGCAGCACCTCGGTGGTCAGGTCGAGCAGCCCGGCGAGCACGGCTAGATGGGCGGCCCGCCACGCGGCGGTGACGGACCTGTCAGCGGCCCGGTTGGCCTCGTCGATGCGGGCGAGCTCGACGACGAGGAGCCGGTCGGCGGGGTCGCCGTGGAGGCGGCCGGGGTCGATCGACGTCATGGCCACCACGCGCCGGAACGCCAGCACCGACACGTCGCTGTCGGTGAACAGCTGCCGGCGTAGCAGCCCGTCGCCGGTCACCGCGCGGCAGATCGCATCGCTCAGCCACGGCGGGATGTCGGACACGTTGTCGAGGCAGGTCATCCACGACCCGCTCGCGGCGACGGCCCAGTCCTCTACGTTGCGGGGTGCGGTGCGCAGCTGTGAGGCGCACGGGTCGATCAGCGAGGTGAGCAGCCGAGCCGCCGTCGATTTGGCGGTGCCCTGCTCGCCGCGGAGCAGCAGCACCGGGTGGGGCACGTCGGCGAGCAGTGCGGACACCAGCCACGCGAGGACCAGCGGCCACTCGCCGTCGTGGATGTTCAGCAGCTGGCGGAGCCTGCCCAGACCCGCGTGCATGGCACCGACGGCACGGACTGGCACGGGCAGCGGCAGAGTGGCCCTGGTGCGGCGGAACAGCACCGGGGACGTCGTCACGACCTGCCAGCCGGCCGGGCCGATGACCACCGCTCGACCGTCGTCGCCGCCGAGGTCGAGCACCACCTCGCCGTCATCGGTCGTTGCGATGCGCAGCGCGACGTCGGTCGGCATCATGTTCTGGGCCTTGCCCTCCAGCACGAGCAGCGCGTCGGTCAACGCCTGACCTGGCGCGGCCGCCTGGTGCTTGGCGTAGTACGCGGCGGCGAGCTCGGCCTTCAGCGACCGGCGGCCGCCGCGGAGCAGCCGGGCCACGTTGGACCCGTCGACCGGCACGCCGAAGGCATCGCCGGTGGTCATCATGCCCAGCCGATAGCGCTCCTCGGCCAGCTTGATCAGCACAGTCGCGGCGGAGGTCTTGTCGCCGGCCAGCAGCGCGAGCAGCGAGTCGTCGCCGCGCACGGGTTCGGCCTTTCGCGCCTGACCTCGAGGACCATCATCGCGTCGCCGATCGCTGTCGCGCCGGGCACGCTGCCGTAGGTCATCTGGTAGACGGCGGCGAGGTCGCTGCGGATCTCGGGTAGCGGCCGCTTCACGTCGGGGTTGCTCTTCGGCATCGCGAACGTGTGCACCGCCACCGGGTCATCACCCGGGATGCGGCTCGTGTGCCCGCGCTGCTCGCTGACGCAGCCGAACGTGTACAGGTCGTTGGCGATCTCGACGAGCAGCGTCGCGACGCTCTTCTTCGGCCGCGCCGGCCCGGGTTCCGCGGACTCGCGGTTTCCGGACGGCGGCGGCTTCGGGCAGGTGCAGTAGTCGGGCAGCAGTTCCTGGCAACGCGGGCAGAACATCGGCTCGCTCACGCCGCCACCTCCAGCGCCGGCGCGATGAGCCGGTCGTGCTTCCAGCACGTCCGGTCCGGCAGGTAGCCGGGCGACAGCGGGATGGTCTCGCGGCAGCCCTTCACCCGACACGGCACGCGGAGGTAGCCGAACAGCACAGGCAGGCCTACGCTCGGATCGACCTGCCCGGTCTGCAGTGCCGCCGCTTCCCCGGTTTCCTCCGCCGGGGGGCGGCGTTCTTCGTCTGGACTCATTTGACCTCGCTCGGTTGTCAGCCGAGGTCCGCACACGCCTGCACACGTTGGTAGCGTTCGTCGCCGTTGACACCTACGATGCAAGCGCACGTCGAACCTCACGGCGCGATGTGCGATTGGGGCCCCGGCGACGGCGGTCGTGCCGCGAAGCTTGATCCGCCGTCGCTTGGGTTTAGCCCGCGGCGTCGGCCGCGCCGTTCTCCTGCTCCGCTTCCCAGCGCTCGACCTCGGTGAGGTCGTACAGGACCCGGCGGCCGATCTTGACGCCGTGCGGGCCGATCTTGGCGTGGCGCCAGTAGCGGACGGTGCCAGGCGCCGTCCGCACACGCTCGGCCACCTCGTCGGTCTTCAGCCAGACCCGCGCTCCCGCGTCAGTCATGGTCGTTCCTTCCATAGGCGACACTCGTTACTGACGTTTAGGATCGTCGGCCAGCGTTGACTAGTCCAGCCAAAGCGGCGTAAGGTCATTCCGCTTAGGAAGGGCGGAAGACATGCCGAGACCCAATCCGCCACGGCCGCTGCGCGGCGAGGCGAGCCTCGCTCGGCGGGTCGCCTACGAGCGCCAGCGCGCTGGCATGAGCATGGAAGGCCTCGCCAAGCGGATGACCGATCTCGGTTGCGCGATCAACCAGTCGGCGATCTGGAAGATCGAGAACGGCAATCCCCCGCGCCGGATCACCTACGACGAGGCGCTCGCGCTCGCGGAGGTCTTCCACATCCCACTCGAGGATCTGGCGGTGCCGCCGGAGGTCGTGGCCGACCAGACAGCGCTACAGCTGATCGACGACTACCAACGGGCCCGTCGCGCGCACAGCGACGCCTTCGCCAAGCTCTATGACCACATCGCGCAGCACCCGGACGTGCGCCGCGTCCTTGAGCAGCACGTGGCATGGGACCTCGTCACGAACGACGAGATCACTTCCCCGTACATGGCGACCGGCCCGTACCCCGCGCCCGCCATCCGGGTGCCGGTGCTCCGCCAACCGCTGGCCAGCAACCCCGAGGACGGGGGGACCAGGTGAGCAGCGTCCAGAAAAGGCCGGACGGGCGCTACCGCGTACGGTGGCGCGACCCGGAGGGCAAAGAGCGGGCCAAGCACTTCACGCGCAAGGTCGACGCCGAGCGGTTCCGGTCGACCGTCGACGCCGACATCATCCGCGGTGCCTACGTCGACCCGGCCGCGGGCCGGGAGACGTTCCGCTCGTACGCCGAGCAATGGCGGACCAGTCAGCCGCACCGGCCGAACACCGCTGCGCGCACGCTGTCGCAGCTGTCCAAGCACGCGTACCCGGTGCTCGGCCACCGGCCGATCGCGGCTGTCCGTGCGTCCGAGGTGCAGGCGATGGTGACCGGATGGTCGGCGACGCTGGCGCCGGGGTCGATCCGCACCGCGTTCGCGACAGTGCGGGCGATCTTCACGGCGGCGGTCCGCGACCGGGTGCTCGTGGTCGACCCGTGCGTCGGCATCAAGATGCCCGAGGTGCACCGGGAGCGGATCGTGCCGCTCAGCGTCGAGCAGATCGACGCTCTAGCGGCCGAGATGCCGCCGGCGTACCGGGCGCTGGTCATCGTCGCCGCGGGCACCGGCTTACGCCAAGGTGAGCTTTTCGGCGTGCGGACCGGTGACGTGAACTTCCTAAGGAGACAGATCACCGTCGCCCGGCAGGTCCAACCGGGCGGAGTGGGCCGCTCAAGAACCGAGCGGCATACCGCACGATCCCTGTGGGCAACGTCGTCGTCGACGCGATCGCCGCACACCTAGCGGCCTACCCC
>DATDJX010000370.1:0-14889 GCA_036520275.1 Asanoa sp. | reverse complement strand
ACGAGCGCCGGACCGACGCGTAGGAACCACCACGTTCGCGCCAACCGATCGGTTGCCGCGGCGCGGGGCCCGGTTCGACCTGATGTGCGACATCCAGGCCGCCCTGAGCACCCGCGGCCCGGCAGTCGGGGAAAGGACCGGGTAGCCCATGGTCGTCGGCCCGAGCGCGCCGGTTTCCGATCAGGTACCGGTCGGCGAAGAGCCGGCCGAGGTCGCCGGCGGAAAGGCCATCGAGGGCCGCTCCCTCGGACAGATCGCCTGGCGTCGCCTGAAGCGGGACAGGGCGGCGATGGCCGGCGCGGTGGTCATCATTCTTCTGATCATCATGGCGCTGCTCGCGCCGCTGATCGTGAAGTGGTTCGGCTACGACCCGAACCAGTTCCACACGGACAAGATCGACCCGGCGACGCAGCAGCCGACGTCCACGTTCCCGTTCGGTGCCTTCGATCCGGACCACCTGATGGGCGTCGAGCCGCCGTTCGGCCGCGACATCTTCAGCCGGGTCGTCTACGGCGCCCGGATTTCGCTGCTGATCGCGTTCGTCGCCACCCTGCTCTCGGTGGTGATCGGCGCCACGCTCGGCGTGATCGCCGGCTACTTCGGCGGCTGGGTGGATTGGCTGATCACCCGGGCGATGGACCTCTTCCTTGCGTTCCCGCTGCTGGTCTTCGCGATTGCGCTCGCCGGCGTCATCCCGGACAGGGCCTTCGGCCTGGGCGGCGACACCCTGCGCGTCGTGCTGCTGATCTTCATCATCGGATTCTTCAACTGGGGCTACATCGCGCGCATCATTCGCGGCCAGGCGCTGTCGCTGCGCGAGAAGGAGTTCGTCGACGCCGCCCGGAGCCTGGGCGCCCGCGGGCCCTACATCCTGGTCCGGGAGATGCTGCCGAACCTGATCGCGCCGATCCTGATCTACGCGACGCTGCTGATCCCGACGAACATCCTCTTCGAGGCTGCGCTGTCGTTCCTCGGCGTGGGCATTCGACCGCCGACGGCCACCTGGGGCGGCATGCTCTCCGACGCGGTCCGGTACTACACGCTGCCCCATTACATGTTCTGGCCAGGCACGGCGATCTTCATTACGGTCCTGGCGTTCAACCTCTTCGGCGACGGTCTGCGCGACGCGTTGGATCCGAAAACCCGATGAGCGCACACCCTGGTAGCCACAGATCCCACCGTTTCGCGAAGGGAAGTCAGTTGATGAAGAGAAGGTTGGTGACCGGCGTCGCTGTTGGCGTCGCGATCACCCTCGGGCTCTCCGCGTGTGGCGGAGGGACCAGCAGCAGCGACAACACCGGCGGCGGCAACGCCACCACGACGCCGGCGTTCAACGCCGCGATCGATAAGGTGTTCAACCCTTCTGACAAGAAGGGCGGCACCATGAAGTTCGCCATCTCGTCGGACTGGGACTCGACGGACCCTGGCGACACCTACTACGGCCTGTCCTGGAACCTTTCCCGGCTCTACACCCGCGCGCTGACCATGTTCAAGGTCGTGCCGGGCAAGGGCAGCAGCGAGATGGTCGGCGACCTGGCCGAGGGCCTGGGCACGCAGAGCGACGGCGGCAAGACCTGGACGTACAAGCTGCGTCCGGGCCTCAAGTACGAGGACGGCACGCCGATCACGGCCAAGGACGTCGAGTACGCGGTCTCCCGGTCGCTGGAGAAGGCGACGCTGGTCAACGGGCCGACGTACTTCAACGACTTCCTCGACCTGAAGGGCTACAAGGGCCCGTACTCGAGCAAGGGCAAGGACAACCCGGCGATCGACACGCCAGACGACAACACGATCGTCTTCCACCTGAACAAGGCGTTCGGCGGCTTCGACTACTTCGCGATGCTACCGGCCACGGCGCCCGTGCCGGCGGCCAAGGACACCGGCGTGAAGTACAAGGAGCACCCGGTCTCCTCGGGTCCCTACAAGTTCCAGTCGTACTCGGCCGGCAAGGGCTTCACGCTGGTCCGCAACGACCAGTGGGACCAGTCGACCGACCCGAACCGCAAGGCGCTGCCGGACGGCTACGACGTCACCATCGGCGCCAACGCGGACGACATCGACAACCGGATCATCTCCGGCGACCTGCAGGTCGACATCGCGGGTACGGGCGTGCAGCCGGCCGCGCTCAGCCGGGTGCTCGGCGACCCGACGCTCAAGGCCCGGGCCGACAACCCGCTCGCCGCTCGACTGAACTACACGTCGATCAACCCGAACGTGGCGCCGCTGAACAACATCGAGTGCCGCAAGGCGGTCATGTACGCCGCCGACAAGACCCTGTACCAGCAGGCGTACGGTGGCCCGCTCGCGGGCGGCGAGATCGCGACCGGGCTGATGCCGCCGCAGATCCCCGGCTTCCAGAAGCTGGACGTCTACCCTCCGGGCGCGGACAACAAGGGCGACGTCGATAAGGCCAAGGCCTCGCTGCAGGCATGCGGACAGCCGAGCGGCTTCGCGACCAACATGGCCTACCGGGCCGAGCGGCCCAAGGAGAAGGCGGTCGCCGAGGCGCTGCAGCAGTCCCTCGGGCGGGTGGGCATCAAGCTGACCCTCAAGCCGTACCCGACCGGTGACTACTTCGCGCTGTACGCCGGCAAGCCCAGCTTCCGCAACAGCAACAAGCTCGGCCTGATGACCAACAGCTGGGGCGCCGACTGGAACGATGGCTTCGGCTTCCTCTCGCAGATCGTCGACGGTCGGGTCATCCGGGAGACCGGTGGCTCGTCGAACCTGAGCGTCAACATCCCCGAGGTCAACAACATGGTCGACCAGGCCATCGCGGAGACCGACCCGGCGAAGCGGGAAGCGGACTGGGCCGCCATCGACAAGCGGGTCATGGAGGAGGCAGTCATCCTGCCGGGCGTCTGGGCGAAGCAGGTCACGCTGCGCGGGACGAACGCCACGAACGTGTTCGTCAACGAGGCGTTCGGTCAGTACGACTACATGGCCATGGGGCTGAAGTAGTCGCATCCGTCCCACACCCGCGGCACGACACAGTGAGGTAGGTGAAGGCGACGGCCGCCGGCCCCGCCGGGCCCGAAAGGGTTCCGGTGGAGCCGGCGGCCAGGGCCGGCCAGCGTGGTCACGTTCATCATCCGGCGCCTGTTCGGCGCCGTGTTGACGCTCATCGTCGTCAGCATGATCACTTTCGCCATCTTCTATCTGGTGCCGCGCTGGGCGGGCGGCTCGGCGGACAGCCTGGCCTCCCGGTACGTGGGCCGGACGGCCAACGCCGAGCAGGTCGCCCAGGCGGTCAGGGCGCTCGGCCTGGACAAGCCGATCTACGAGCAGTACTGGAACTGGCTCTCGGCGATCTTCGTCGGCACCGACTTCAACACCGGCACCTCGATCCAGCACTGCCCGGCGCCGTGCCTCGGCTACTCGTTCATCGGGCGCAACCCCGTGTGGCCGGATCTGCTCGACCGCCTTCCGGTCACCGCGTCGCTCGCGTTCGGCGCCGCGATCATCTGGCTGATCTCCGGCGTCGCGGTCGGCGTGCTCTCCGCGCTGCGCCGGGGCAGCTTCTTCGACCGGGCCGCGATGGGCATCGCGCTCGGCGGAGTGTCGCTGCCGATCTTCTTCACCGGCATCGTCGCGCTCGTCATCTTCAGCTACGGGCTCGGCTGGACGGCTCCGGGCGGCGCATACACCCCCGTCGAACACAATCCGGCCGAATGGGCGTACGACCTGATCCTGCCCTGGGTAACGCTGGCACTGCTCTTCGCCGCCGCCTACGCGCGGCTGACCCGAGCGGGCATGCTGGAGACCATGGGCGAGGACTACATCCGCACCGCCCGGGCCAAGGGTCTGGTCGAGCGCACGGTGGTGACCAGGCACGGCCTGCGGGCGGCGCTGACGCCGATCGTCACGATCTTCGGCCTCGACGTCGGCCTGCTGCTCGGCGGCGCCGTGCTGACCGAGAGCACGTTCTCGCTGCCCGGCCTCGGCAAGTACGCGATCGACGGCATCTTCGCCAACGACATCCCCAAGGTCATGGGGGTGACGCTGTTCGCCGCCGCGTTCGTCGTCATCGCCAACCTGATCGTGGACGTCCTGTACGCGGTCATCGACCCGAGGGTGAGGCTGGGCTGATGCCGACCGGCGACTCCTTCCTCGACGTACGCGATCTCAAGATCCACTTCCCGACGGACGACGGCCTGGTGAAGTCGGTCGACGGGCTCTCGTTCACCCTGGAACGCGGTAGGACCCTGGGCATCGTCGGCGAGTCGGGCTCGGGCAAGTCGGTGACCAGCCTCGGCATCCTCGGCCTGCACAACAAGCGCAACGCGCAGGTCTCGGGCGAGATCTGGCTGGACGGCACCGACATCGTCAGCGCCTCGCCCGAGACGGTCCGCAAGATGCGCGGCCGGAGGATGGCGATGATCTTCCAGGATCCGCTGTCGGCGATGCACCCCTTCTACACGGTCGGTGCGCAGATCATCGAGGCCTACCGTGTGCACAACGACGTGTCCAAGGCGGTGGCCCGCAAGCATGCGATCGACATGCTCGGAAAGGTCGGCATCCCCCAGCCGGCGCGCCGGGTCGACGACTACCCGCACCAGTTCTCCGGCGGGATGCGGCAGCGGGCGATGATCGCGATGGCGCTGTCCTGCGACCCGGAGCTGCTGATCGCGGACGAGCCGACCACGGCGCTCGACGTCACAGTGCAGGCGCAGATCCTGGATCTGATGCGCACGCTCCAGCAGGAGTTCAACTCGGCGTTGATCATCATCACGCACGACCTCGGCGTGGTCGCCGAGTTGGCCGACGACGTGCTGGTCATGTATGCCGGCAAGTGTGTCGAGTACGGACCGGCAACCACGCTCTTCGAGGACCCGGAGCACCCGTACACCTGGGGGCTGCTCGGCTCCATGCCACGCCTGGACCGGCAGATCGCCGCCCGGCTATTGCCGATCGCCGGAACCCCGCCATCGCTGATCAACGTACCCGCGGGCTGCGCATTCCACCCGCGCTGCGCCTACGAGCCGCTGACCGGCGGCCGCGGTCGCAGCACGGTTCCCGAGCTCGTCGAGGCCGACCGCGGGCACCTGGTGCGCTGCCACCTGTCGCGGGCGCAGCGGCGCCGCATCTGGGCCGACGAGATCAAGCCGAAGCTGGAGGCGTCGTGAGCGAGCGCCAGCGAGCGAACCATCAGGCTCAGCAGCCGGCTCTCGGAGTCGCCGAGCGCAGCGAGGAGACACCGTGAGCGAGGGCGGCGTGGGGACGACCACGGCCAGCGGGCAGCCGGCCGCCCAAGACGTGCTGCTGTCGGCGCGCAACTTGGAGAAGCACTTCCCGATCACCAAGGGCCTTCTCAAACGCAGGGTCGCCACCGTCAGGGCGGTCGATGGCGTCGACTTCGACGTGGTACGCGGCGAGACCCTCGGTCTCGTGGGGGAATCCGGCTGCGGCAAAAGCACGGCGGGACGCCTCCTGACGCGGCTCCTCGAGCCGACCGGCGGAACGATCACCCTCGAGGGCCGCGACATCACCCACCTCGGTCAGGGCGCGCTGCGTCCCATGCGCCGCGACATGCAGATGATCTTCCAAGACCCGTACTCGTCGCTGAACCCGCGGCACACGGTCGGCGCGATCGTCGGCGCCCCGTTCCGGATCCAGGGGGTCAAGACCGAGCACGGCACCAAGCGGGCGGTGCAGGACCTGCTCAAGCTCGTCGGGCTCAACCCCGAGCACTACAACCGCTACCCGCACGAGTTCTCCGGCGGCCAGCGCCAGCGCATCGGCATCGCCCGCACGCTGGCCCTCAAGCCCAAGCTGATCATCGCGGACGAGCCGGTGTCCGCCCTGGACGTGTCGATCCAGGCGCAGGTCGTCAACCTCCTGGAAGACCTGCAGGCGGAGCTCGGCCTCACGTACGTGGTCATCGCGCACGACCTGTCGGTCGTCCGGCACATCTCCGACCGGGTCGCGGTCATGTATCTCGGCAAGATCGTGGAGATCGCCGACCGGGAGGAGCTGTACGCGCACCCGCGGCACCCCTACACGGTTGCGCTGATGTCGGCCGTGCCGGTGCCGGATCCGCGGCGGCGCAACAGCGCGCAGCGCGAACGGGTGCTGCTGACCGGCGACGTGCCGAGCCCGATCAACCCGCCGTCGGGCTGCCGGTTCCGCACCCGGTGCTGGAAGGCGCAGGAGGTGTGCGCCACCGAGGAGCCGCCGCTGGTCGCCCGTGAAGGCGACCCGGTCGGCCACCTGACCGCGTGCCACTTCCCGGTCGCCGACGACGAACTGGTCGTCGGCCGTCGCCCCCAGCCGGCGGACCGGATGCCTACCCCTGAGGCCGGTTGAGGAGGCCGAGCGCGATCGCGTGCACAGCCACGACCGGGTCGGCCAGCGGGGCCTTGCCGCCGGTCACGGCGTACCACTCATCGGCGTCCCGGTAGCGCACCGACAGCACGACGGCGTCGCCGGTCGCGGTGGTGCGCAGCTCCAGCTCGCCGGTCACCACGCCGACTTCTTCGGTCATCACGCCGCCCGGGCCGGCGACGATCTGGGCGGTCAGGGCTCGATCGGCCATGTGCACGTCTCCAGCATGTCGATGAGGGCGGCCTTCTCTGCGGGCGTCACGGTCAGCCGCCAGTAGTGCTTGACCGCGACCCAGTCTTGCGCATACTCGCACCAGTAGTCGCGGTTGAGCGGTCTCCACTGCGACGGGTCCTGATCGCCCTTCGCCCGGTTGGCCGACAGCGAAACCGCGCGCAGCTGCGGCCGGACCAGGTCGTTCGCGAAGTCGCCGCGCTCGTCGTCGGTCCACGCGTCGGCGCCGGAGCGCCACGCGTCGGCCAGCGGCACCAGGTGGTCGATGTCCACATCGGACGGATCCGAGTAGGTGCGGCCGTCGTACGGGCTGTACCAACGCCCATCCACCACGTCGCAGCCCTTGAGCCTGATGGAGGTGCCGTCGCGGCGCAGAACGCTGTCGCGCACGTCGCAGTTCTCGCCCGTGTCGCGCCAGTGCGGGAAGCGGTCGCGGCTGTAGCCGCGCATCGAGGCGGCCCGGGCGACGACAAGCTCGCCCAACATACGTGCGGAGCCGGGCGCCGCGGATCCGGCCGCGCCGGTATCGGTGGCGGGCACCACGCAACCGGTGGCGACCGCGAGCACGATCAGGATAGGCGACAGGGCATGGGTGGCGCGCACTCCTCCAGCGTGGTGTCTGGACGCAACGACGACCGGCAACGGAGGTTCCGGCGATTCAGTGGTAACGCCACACCGCGCGGGGCAGATTGGACACCATGACCGAACCCGCCCTGCTGCGACTGAAGTCGACGGCCGGCCGAGGGGTCCTGCTCGCCGCGATCCTCGCGTCGGGTATGGCGTTCCTGGACAGCACGATCGTCAACGTCGCGCTGCCGCACATCGGTGCCGACCTCGGTGCCGACGTCGCGGGTCTGCAGTGGACGGTCAACGGCTACCTGCTCACGCTCGCCGCCTTCGTCCTGCTCGGCGGCGCGCTCGGCGACCGCATGGGGCGCCGGCGGATATTCCTGTTCGGTGTGCTGTGGTTCACCGCCGCGTCGGTGCTGTGCGGTCTCGCGCCGAGCATCGAGTTCCTGATCGGCGCGCGGTTCCTGCAGGGCGCCGGGTCCGCGTTGCTGACACCGGGCTCCCTCGCGTTGATGCAGTCCAGCTTCCACCCCGACGACCGCGGCAGGGCGATCGGCATGTGGTCGGGCCTCGCCGGCGTCTCCACGGCTCTGGGACCGTTCATCGGGGGCTGGCTCATCGACTCGTTCTCGTGGCGGTGGGCGTTCCTCATCAACGTTCCGCTGGCCGTGGTCGTGGTCCTCGCCACGATCCGGTGGGTGCCGGAGAGCCGCGATCCGGGCTCGGCCAGGCACTTCGACGTCCTTGGTGCGACGCTGGCCGCGCTCGGCCTCGCCGGCGTCACCTACGCCCTCATCGAGGCACCCGTGCACGGGTACGGCTCGGCGAGCGTCATCGGCGCCGCGGCTGCCGGCGTCGCCGCCGCGGCCGCGTTCGTCGTCGTCGAGCGGCGTCGCGGCGACGCCGCGATGGTGCCGCCGTCGCTGTTCGGCAGTCGGCTGTTCTCGGTGCTCAACGTGTACACCCTGGCCGTCTACGCGGCGCTGAGCGGGCAGGGCTTCTTCTTCGCCGTCCAACTGCAGAACGTCGCGGGCTACTCGGCTCTGGCTACCGGCGTCGCGACGCTGCCGATGACCGTGCTGATGCTGCTTCTGTCGGCCCGCTCGGGCGCGCTCGCCGCCAGGATCGGACCACGCATCCAGCTCACCGTCGGTCCGCTCCTTGCCGCGATCGGTCTCGTGCTGCTGCGCGGCGTCGGCGCCGACGCGAACTACCTGACCGACGTGCTGCCCGGGGTCATCCTGTTCGGCCTGGGTCTCACCACGCTGGTCGCGCCGCTCACCGCCGCCGTGCTGGCCGCCGTTGAGGACCGCCACGCCGGCCTCGCGAGCGGGGTCAACAACGCGGCCGCCCGGGCCGGGGCGCTGCTCGCGATCGCGGCGCTGCCGTTGCTGGTCGGGCTCACCGGCGAGGCGTACGAGGACCCGGCGGCGCTCACCGCCGCGTACCGGGCCGCACTGCTCTGGTGCGTCGGCCTCCTGCTGGTCGGCACAGTGCTGGCGGGCCTGTTCACCGGCGGCGGCCGGCGCCGCGCCCACGAGCCCTGCATGCCGGTCGCCACGGCGTCGCATCCCGCCCACCCGGTGCATGTGGGCTCGGGTGGGCGGGGCGGGATCAGCGCGCGCGGACCCGGTTGACCGCGCTCGTCACCGCCTTGATCGAGGCGGTGACGATGTTGGCGTCACGGCCCACGCCCCACACCGCGGTGCCGTCGACGTCCGCCTCGACATACGCCGCCGCCTGCGCGTCGCCGCCGGACGAGAGCGCGTGCTCGGCGTAGTCGAGCACCCGCACCCGTAGGCCGATCGCCTGCAGCGCGTTGACGTACGCGTCGATCGGGCCGTTGCCGACCGCGGTCAGCGTCCGCCGGCCGTCGACGGTGCGTACCGCGGCCTCGATCTCGACCTTGCCGTCGACGGTGGAGGTCACGTAGTTGTCCAGCGCGATGCCGTGGTCACGCGGCTCGAGGTATTCGGCCGCGAAGATGTCCCACATCCGCTGCGGCTCGACCTCGCCGCCTTCGTTGTCGGTGTACTGCTGCACCACGCCGGAGAACTCGATCTGCAGCCGGCGCGGCAGGTCGAAGTGGTGCTCCTGCTTCATGATGTACGCGACGCCGCCCTTTCCGGACTGCGAGTTGACCCGGATGACCGCCTCGTACGTGCGCCCGAGGTCCTTCGGGTCGATCGGCAGGTAGGGCACGCCCCAGGAGTACGCGTCGACCACCACCCCCGCGGCCGAGGCGTCGGCGGCCAATGCGGCGAACCCCTTGTTGATCGCGTCCTGGTGCGAGCCGGAGAATGCGGTGTAGACCAGGTCGCCCGCGTACGGGTGCCGTTCGTGCACCGGCAGCTGGTTGCAGTACTCCACGGCGCGCTTGATCTCGTCGATGTCGGAGAAGTCGATCTGCGGGTCGACGCCCTGCGAGAACAGGTTGAGCCCAAGCGTGACCAGGTCCACGTTGCCGGTGCGCTCGCCATTGCCGAACAGGCAGCCCTCCACCCGGTCGGCCCCGGCCAGGACGCCCAGCTCGGTGGCGGCGACGGCCGTACCGCGGTCGTTGTGCGGATGCAGGCTCAGCACGATGCTGCGTCGGCGCGGCAGGTTGCGGTCCATCCACTCGATCGAGTCCGCGTACACGTTCGGCGTGGCCATCTCGACCGTGGCCGGCAGGTTGACGATCAGCGGGCGGTCCGGCGTCGGGTCGATCACGTCGATGACCGCGCCGCACACCTCCAGCGCGTAGTCCAGCTCCGTCCCCGTGTAGGACTCGGGCGAGTACTCGTAGAAGACGTCGGTGTCCGGCGTGTGGATCTCCGCGAACTTCTGGCAGGTGCGGGCGCCGGTCGTGGCGATGTCCTTGATGCCGTCGCGGTCCAGCCCGAACACGACCCGGCGTTGCAGGGTCGACGTCGAGTTGTAGAAATGGACGATCGCGCGGTCGGCACCACGGATCGACTCGAAGGTGCGGTCGATCAGGTGCTCCCGGCACTGGGTCAGCACCTGGATCGTCACGTCGTCGGGGATCAGGTCCTGCTCGATCAGCTGGCGGACGAAGTCGAAGTCGGTCTGGCTCGCCGAGGGAAAGCCGACCTCGATCTCCTTGTAGCCCATGCGCACCAGCAGGTTGAACATCCGGCGCTTGCGCTCGGGCGACATCGGGTCGATCAGCGCCTGGTTGCCGTCGCGGAGGTCGACCGCGCACCACCGTGGCGTTACCTCGATCCGCCGGGTCGGCCACCTGCGGTCCGGCAGGTCGACGTCGAACTGCTGGTGGTACGGCTGGTAGCGCTGGAAAGGCATCGTGCTGGCGCGCTGGCGCGCGATGGGCTCGACTGACATGGGCCTCGAAGCTCCTGGGAAGTCATGGGCGCCGTTGTACGGCTCGGTAATCGCTGGCGTGGTCGAGATCAGCGTGCGAGGACGGCGCCAAACAGCTCCGCGACGAGGTGCCGACCTAGAGGGCCTCGTCGCGGCAGCGAAGCAGGAGCGATCGCCACATGACGCGATCACGGTACGACGCAGCGCCCCGCGCGCAAAACCGTCGTCCGCACTCTGGGACGCGGCGTAGGGTGGTAATGGGCGATTTGTCCCTCACGGGGGTGACGAGCATGGCCGACAAGAACGAGGCGGACCGTGGCGGCAAGGGGCCCGGGGTGGACAAGGCGGTCCGGCCGGCGGTGCCGCCCGAACAGGGCAACGACGCCGAGTCCGCCTATGCGGGCGTGCCGCGGGACTGGGCGTCCGCCGCGGATCTGCGCACCGCGAACGCCGGCGGTGGCCGGTTCGGCGGCGGGCCGACGAACGAGGCCTCGTACGGCGGCGACCCCGCGACGGCTCGTCCGGGCACAGCGAGCCCCGGGGAGCCGCCGGCGGAGCATGAGGCGGATCACAGCGAGGGCGCGGAGCCAACCGACGCCGGGTCGCCGGAGGGTCCGCCGCAGGAGCGGGGTGAAGACACCGGCGGTTGGCAGACCGGGAACGACGCCGGGGCCGAGCAGCGCGCTGACCCACCGGCCCCCGCTGAGTCCGCCGCGCCGGCTCATGACGCGCAGGTCCGGGCCGAGCCCGATGCCGACGAGCGGGCGGCGTACGAAGGGGTGGTGCCGGACGCCGGCGAGCGGGCGGCGCACGAAGGGGTGGTGCCGGACACCGACGAGCGGGCGGCGCACGAACGGGTGGTGCCGGACGCCGGCGAGCGGGCGGCGCCCGAGCGGGCGGTGCCGGACGCCGACGAGCGGGCGGAGCACGAACGGGTCGGTCCCGACGCCGAGCGGGGCGCCGCCGCCACGCACGAGCCGACGGCCGACGAGCGCGCCGTCGACGACCGGTTCGAGCCGGCCCCCGCCGAGACAATCGAGCCGGACGGGCCGCGCACCGCGCCCCGGGACGACGCGCTGCCCGCCGCCGACCGACCGCCGCGCGAAGACCCGGCGTGGAACAGGCCCTCCGGCGTCTCCCCGATCACCCGCGGCGAGCGGCGGGCGGCCCAGGCCGCCGCGGCCGCTCGCGCCGTGGGCGTCAGCGAGACCGGTGGCGCCTTCGGTCAGGCGGTGTGGGCCATCGTCCGGCTGCTGCTGGGCTTCCTGTTCCTCTGGGCATTCCTCGACCGGCTCTTCGGCTTCGGCCAGCCAACCGACGGCAGCGCCGCCTGGCGCGAGGGAGGCTCGCCGACGACCGGTTACCTGCGGAGCGTGACCGGCCCGGTCGCGGGCATCGCGCACGACCTCGCCGGCCAGTCATGGGTCGACTGGGTCTTCATGATCGGCATTGCCGCGATCGGTGTCGCGCTCGTCTTCGGCGTCTGCGTAAGAATCGCCGCGATCGCCGGCGCGCTGATCATGGTCGCGCTGTGGCTTACCACCCTGCCGATCGGCGACAACCCGTTCGCCAACCAGTACTTGATCTATGCGCTCGTCCTCGTCGGGCTCGCCGCGACCGGGGTCGGCCTGCGGTACAGCCTCGCACCCTGGTGGCGCCGGACGGTGGCGAGAAGGCTCCGCTTCCTGCGCTAAGGCGCCTCCACCACTACGGCGTCGGGTCGAGCCCGCTCGGCGACGGGCTCGGCGGTGGCGGCGTGGCCATGCCCAGCGGCGGCGTTGTCGTGACCGGCCCGGGCAGGTCGACCGCCGCGGGCGGCGCCGCCGGCGGACCGGCGAGCAGCAGCGTGCCGTACGCGAGCCGGGCGCCCGTCAGCGTGCCGTCCGGGTCGTAGCAGTAGATGCCCACGTCGAGCGGGGCGGTGACCGACGCCGTCGTGGTCTCCACCGAGTAGCAGGCGCCGCCCACCCCCGGCAGCGGCTCGCTCGCGGAGACCGCGAGCGGCGCGCCCGGGTCGGTCAGCACCGACCGGACGTCGACGAACGGGTGCTGCACCTCGGGATCGATGGCGGCGCCCATCCGGACCGTGCTCCCGCCGATCCGGGAGCAGGTGGAGGCGCCGGGCGTTGTGCCGGACGGCAACGCACACTGGAACAGGCCGTCGCCCGTGCGCGCGACGGACACGTCGGCCGTACCCCCGAGGGCGCCGCCGGGGATGTCGACCCGCCAGCTGCCGTCGGCGGCCAGGGTGACGGTGACCGTACGGTCCGGCCGGTCCGCGACCTTCAGCGTGTAGGCGGCCGTGTAGCGCCGGTCCTGTGCGGCGGCGGCCAGCGCCGCGAGCTGCTCACGGGCGTCGGGCCGGCCGAGCGGTGGCGGCTGGGTCACCGCGGGATCGGGTGACGCGCCGGAGCCGCAGGCGGTGCACCCGCCAAGCGCCGCGGCCGCACCGAGCCACGCGCCGAACCACCGTCGGCGGGCGCCTGGGCGGAACGCGCACACGCCGTCTATTGTCGGGCCGCCCGCGGCGCGCACGGTCCAGGTGGTTCCGGCGTGTCGTGCGGGTGCGCGACCCCGGATGGTGGGATCGGCGGTCCACCCTGGTGGCAGAGGCCGGTACCCTGATGGGGTTCGAGAGCGCGCCGCCGGCGACCGACCGGCGGCATCGTCACGTAAGGAGGGGTTCCGCCGTGGCGCTGGTGGTGCAGAAATACGGCGGTTCCTCGGTCGCCGACGCCGAGCGGATCAAGCGCGTCGCAGAGCGCATCGTCGACGCCCGCAAGGCCGGAAACGACGTGGTCGTAGTGGTCTCCGCGATGGGCGACACCACCGACGAGCTGCTCGAGCTGGCCCACCGGGTGAGCCCGCTGCCCGCCGGCCGTGAGCTCGACATGCTGCTCACCGCGGGCGAGCGGATCTCGATGGCGCTGCTCGCGATGGCCATCCACAACCTGGGGTACGAGGCGCGCTCCTACACCGGCTCCCAGGCCGGCGTGCTGACCACGTCGGTGCACGGCCGGGCCCGCATCATCGACGTCACGCCCGGCCGGCTGCGCGGTGCGGTCGACGAGGGGGCGATAGCGATCGTCGCCGGCTTCCAGGGCGTCTCGCAGGACACGAAGGACATCACCACGCTGGGCCGGGGCGGCTCCGACACCACGGCGGTCGCGCTCGCCGCCGCGCTGTCGGCCGACGTCTGCGAGATCTACACGGACGTCGACGGGGTCTTCACGGCGGATCCGCGTATCGTGCCCAACGCACGTCACATCAAGCAGATCACGTACGAAGAGATGCTCGAGCTGGCGGCATGTGGTGCGAAGGTGCTGATGTTGCGGTGCGTCGAATACGCGCGCCGCTTCAGGGTGCCGATCCACGTGCGTTCGTCGTACTCGCAGCGCACCGGCACCATCGTCACCGGATCGACGGAGGACCTTCCCGTGGAGCAAGCACTGATCACCGGGGTAGCCCACGACCGGAGCGAAGCGAAGATCACGATCGTCGCCGTTCCGGACGAGCCGGGAGCGGCCGCCCGCATCTTCGAGACGGTGGCCGGCGCGGAGATCAACATCGACATGATCGTGCAGAACATCTCCACCGGCGTGGTCAGCCCGCACCAGTCCGGCCATACGGACATCTCGTTCACGCTGCCCAAGGCCGACGGCCCGATCGCGATGGCGGCGCTGTCCAAGGTGCAGGACTCGATCGGCTTCGAGGGGCTGCTCTTCGACGACCACGTCGGTAAGGTCTCGCTCATCGGGGCCGGGATGCGCTCGCACCCGGGCGTGGCAGCCAGGTTCTTCGCGGCTCTCGGGGAGGCCGGCGTGAACATCGAGATGATCTCGACCTCGGAGATCCGGGTCTCCGTCGTGACCCGCGACACCGACCTCGACTCGGCCGTGCGCGCCGTGCACGACGCGTTCGACCTCGGGGGCGCGGAGGAGGCAGTCGTCTACGGCGGGACCGGGAGGTGAGCATGTCCAAGCTGCCCACGCTCGCCGTCGTCGGTGCCACCGGAGCGGTCGGGACGGTGATGTGCGAACTGCTGTCCGCCCGCAAGAACGTCTGGGGGGAGATCCGCCTGATCGCCTCGCACCGCTCGGCCGGCAAGGCGGTCTACTGCCGCGGCGAAGAGCTGATCGTCCGGGCGCTCTCGCCGGAGGTCTTCGACGGCGTCGACGTGGCCGTGTTCGACGTTCCCGACGAGGTCTCGGCCGAATGGGTGCCGGTTGCGGTCTCGCGCGGCGCGCTCGCGGTCGACAACTCGGCCGCGTTCCGGATGGACCGCGACGTGCCGCTGGTGGTTCCGGAGATCAACCCGGAGCAGGCGCGCAACCGGTCGAAGGGCATCATCGCCAACGCCAACTGCACCACGCTCGCGATGATCGTGGCGGTCGCGCCGCTGCATCGCGAGTACGGGCTGCGCGAGCTGGTCCTCGCGTCGTA
>DATDJX010000369.1:0-3534 GCA_036520275.1 Asanoa sp. | reverse complement strand
CCGCGGTGAACCCGGTGATCGCGTTGGAGCTGCTGGAGTCCGGTGCCTGGTCCGGGGTGGGCGTGCTGGGCCCGGAGGCGCTGCCCCCCAAGCCGTTTCTCGACCTCCTGACGGCGTACGGCTCCCCCTGGGCGATGCGCTAACCGCGACCCTCATCCCCAATCCCGCTCCCGCCCGGGGCGGCGCGGCCCCGGCTGCCCGGCGTCGTCGTCTACGAGGCGGTCGTGCCCGTCGGCGAGCCGATCCTTGTCGGAGGCATTCCGTCCGCGCCGCCGGCGCGCTGCGCGGTCGACCTCGCACGCACCCTCCGGCGGATGGATGCGCTGCCCGTCCTCGACTCCGTCCTCCGTGCCGGCCTGGCCACCCCCGAGGACCTTGCCGTGGAATCGATCGCCATCACGGGCTGCGCGGCGTCGTGCCGGCCCGTCGACTCTCGTCCCTCACCGACGGTCGCGCCGAGTGCCGGCGGGAGAGCCAGGTGCGCCTGGTCTTGATCGACGGTGGGTTGCCCCGGCCCGATGTCCAGGTCTGGGTCCACGACCGCGACCGTACGAGGCGGCGAAGTCGGCATCGAGCACGACGGGGCGACGCATCTCGACCGCGAACGGCTTCGGTACGACCGGGACAAAGCCAACTGGCTCGACGCGCACGGGTGGACGACGCGCTACCTCACCGACCGCGACCTGTATCGGCGGCCGTGCCACTTCGTCGACGTCGTCCGTGCCGCATTGCGCGGGGCGGGGTCGCGGCGGGGTTCCGGTTCCGCCGTGAGCGGAAGGGGCTGGTCCGTGGGTTTGCAACGGTGTAAGCATGTAATTAAGTAAGCGACGCACCGGAGGTGGCGCGATGAGGGGCATGTGGCAGGGCGGCCCGGGCTGGGGACGCGGCGGGGGCTGGCGCAACGAGCCGCCGCCGGCGGACGGGCTCACGGCCTGGATCACGGGAGCGGTGCCGGACGGGTGGTTCACCGAGGCGCCGGAGGTCACGATCGACCGCGACGAGGTGACCATCGTCGGGCGGCTGCCGGAGCCGCAGCACGCGGCGGGCGCGTCCGACGCCGACCGGGCAGGTGCGGAGCAGGGCCGGATCGCCCAGTTCCGCGAGGACACCCGCGACCGGCGGATCACGATCGCGCAGCAGATCGAGCACAAGTGGCGCCGCAAGGTGAGCTGGGGTGCCTCGTGCGGCGGCACGACGTCGCTGTTCACGACGTACTCGGCGCCGGTGATGACCCGGTTGCGCCAGGCCGACCGGCAGGTGCTCGACACGCTGATCGACTCGGGCGTGGCACGCTCCCGCTCCGAGGCGCTGGCCTGGTGCGTACGCCTGGTCGGCCAGCACGCCGACGCGTGGCTGAGCGAGCTGCGCGACGCGATGGGCGCCGTGGACGAGCTACGCCGCCGCGGCCCCGGCGTCGGCGAGGCCTAGCTGGCTGGCGTCGCTCTCCTCGCCGATCTTGCACTTATCTCGGCGAATTGCCCGACATGGGACATGACAAGTGCAAGATCGGCGCGGTTAGGGTGCCGACGCTGCGAAGGCGGCGTCGAGGAGGTCGAGGCCGCGGGCGAGGGTTGGTTCGTCGATCACCAGCGGGGGCAGGAAACGCAGCACGTTGCCGTACGTGCCGCAGGTCAGCACGAGCAGCCCGCCCCGGTGGCAGGCCGCGGACACCGCCGCCGCCGCGGCCGGATCCGGCTCCAACGTGCCGGGTCGGACCAGCTCGACGGCCAGCATCGCGCCCCGGCCGCGTGCCTCGGCGATGCGCGGGTCGCGATCCGCCAGCGTCTGCAGCCGCGGGAGCATCACCGACTCGATCCGCCGGGCCGCGCCGGCGAGGTCATCGGCCCGCATGGTCTCGATCGCCGCCAGCGCCGCGGCGCACGCCACCGGGTTGCCCCCGTACGTGCCGCCGAGCCCGCCGACGTGCACCGCGTCCACGATGGACGCCCGGCCGGTCACCGCGGCCAGCGGCAGGCCGCCCGCCATGCCCTTGGCCAGCGTGACGAGGTCGGGCTCGACCCCCTCGTCCTCGCACGCGAACCAGGAGCCCGTGCGGCAGAAGCCGGTCTGGATCTCGTCGGCGACGAACACCGCACCCGCCTCGCGCGCCCACGCCGCCAGCGCCGGCAGGAAACCCCGGGCGGGCACCACGAAGCCGCCCTCGCCCTGGATCGGCTCGATCACGACGGCCGCCACGTTGTCGGCGCCGACCTGCTTCTCGATCATGTCGATCGCGCGTGCCGCCGCGGCCGGACCAGGCGTCCCGCCGTCGCGCAGCGGGTAGGACATCGGGGCCCGGTAGAACTCGCCGGCGAACGGCCCGAAGCGGTGCTTGTAGGGCATGTTCTTCGCCGTCATGGCCATCGTCAGGTTGGTCCGGCCGTGGTAGGCGTGGTCGAACACCACGACCGCCTGCCGGCCGGTCGCGTGCCGCGCGATCTTCACCGCGTTCTCGACCGCCTCGGCGCCGGAGTTGAACAGCGCCGAGCGCTTGTCGTACGAGCCCGGCGTCAGCGCGTTGAGCGTCTCGCACACCGACACATAGAGCTCGTACGGCGCGACCATGAAGCACGTGTGCGTGAAGCGCGCCACCTGCTCCTGGACGGCCGCCACCACGCGCGGCGCCGAGTTGCCCACGGACGTCACCGCGATGCCGGCCGCGAAGTCGATCCACTCCCGACCGTCGACGTCGGTCAGCGTGCCGCCGCCCGCGTGGTCGACGTAGGACGAGACCGTCGAGCCGACGCCGCGGGCGACGGCGGCCATCCGCCGCTTGTGCAGGTCGTCGGAGGACGGCATCACGCGTCCAGGTTGTGCATCACGTGCTTGACCCGCGTGTAGTCCTCGAGGCTGTACATCGACAGGTCCTTGCCGTGGCCGGAGTGCTTGAACCCACCGTGCGGCATCTCGGACACGAACGGGATGTGCGTGTTGACCCACACGCAGCCGAAGTCGAGCCGCCGGGTCATCCGCATCGCGCGACCGTGGTCCTTGGTCCAGACCGACGCGGACAGGCCGTACTGCACGCCGTTTGCCCAACGCACCGCCTCGTCTTCGTCGGTGAACCGCTGCACGGTGATCACCGGGCCGAACACCTCGTCTTGGATGATCTCGTCCTGCTGCTGCAGGCCCGACACGACGGTGGGGGAGTAGAAGAAGCCGCGTTCGCCGACCCGCGCGCCGCCGATCTGCAGCGCCGCGTGATCGGGCAGCCGGTCGACGAAGCCACTGACCCGGGCGAGCTGGTTGGCGTTGTTGAGCGGCCCGTAAAGCACGTCTTCGTCGTCGGGCGCCCCGGTCTTGGTCGACCGCGCCTGCTCGGTCAGCGCCGCCACGAAGTCGTCGTGCACCGAGGGGCCGGCCAGCACCCGGGTCGCGGCGGTGCAGTCCTGTCCGGCGTTGAAGTAGCCGCCGACCGCGATCGCCTCCGCGGCGGCCGCGACGTCGGCGTCGTCGAAGAGGACCACCGGCGCCTTGCCGCCGAGCTCGAGGTGGGTGCGCTTCAGGTCGGGCGCGGCCGCCGCCGCGACCTCC
>DATDJX010000368.1:0-15148 GCA_036520275.1 Asanoa sp. | reverse complement strand
ATGCCCGGTGGGCCGCCGCCCGGCCGCCTGGGTGCGCCACCGCGCATCCCGCCGCCGCGCGGCTCGGCCGCGGCACCGGCCGGTCCCGGTTCCCCGGCCGGCTTCGCCACGCCTCACGCCGGCCCCGGCTCGCCGGGCCGCGCCGGCCCGCCGGACGGCACCGGCCCGATCCGCCGGCACGGCGACGGCCCCTACGGCGCTCCCGGTCCGCCCGACGGGACGGGCGCGATCCGCCGTCCCGGTCCGCCCGAGGGCACCGGCGCCGTGCGCCGACCCGGTGACGGTCCGCTGGGTGGTCCCGGTTCTCCGGCGACCACCGGTGGCATCCGTCGTCCGGGCTCGCCGGAGGGCACCGGCGCCGTGCGCCGACCCGGTGACGGTCCGTTGGGTGGTCCCGGTTCCCCGGCTACGACCGGTGGCATCCGTCGTCCGGGCTCGCCGGAGAGCAGCGGAGCCGTCCGTCGCCCGGGTGACGGGCCGTACGGCTCGCCCGAGAGCACCGGAGCTCTGCGCCGGCCCGTGGACGGGCCGCTCGGCGGCCCCGGCTCGCCGGCCGCGCCGCGGCAGCGCCTCCGAGGCGGGACACGCTCACCGGAGACCAGCGGGCCCATCCCCGCCGGCATCGTCGACGCCCAGGTCGCCGGCGCCCCGCCGCCCGCGGCCCACGCCGCCGGCGTCCGACCCGCGGTCGCGCCCGACCGACTGCGCGCCACCGGCTCGGCAGCCGTCCGGCCCGCCGCCGGCAGCGGCGTCGCGTACGACGGCCCCGTTCCTCCGGACCGGACCGCATCCACCGCGGAGGCCGCCGGTCCCGACGGGCGCGGCCGCGCGACGATCGCGACGATCGTGGTCACCATCCTCGTCATGCTCGGCGCCGTGCCCCTGTACTTCGCCGCCAGCGCCGCCACCCGCGATCCGGTGTTCGGCGCGCTCGACACGTTGCGGGTGCCCGCCGCCGCCGCCCGCAACGTCACCGACCGCGAGGACGGCAGCAGCTGGTGCATCACGGAGTGCCGGTTCCGCGAGCGGTCCGCGCGTTCGGAGCAGAGCGTCGAGGAGACCACGCGGACCTACACGTCCGCGCTGGCCATTCAGGGGTGGCGGTCATGGGCGCCGACGATGTGCCCGGACCAGCCGGTCGACGGCAACTACACGTGCTGGCGCCGTGACGAGCTCACCCTCGACCTGTGGATCCGGCCGCCGGCCTGTGTCAATCCCAAGGCGCCGACCGCGGACCCCAACGCCGGGGTGGCCCCGACCCAGTCGCCCGCGCCGACGCTGTCGCCGGGCGCCGACCCCAACAAGACGTGCGGCGGTGCGGACGTCTCGATCAAGGTACGGAACGCGATCGGCGACCCGCGTACGAAGCCGCAACCGACCGTCGACCCGTCGCTGATCGGGGAGACGCCGGACGCGGTCTTCACCGACGACCCCCTCAAGGAGCCCGCAACCGTGCCGTCGTGAGGCCGACCGGCGTTACTGACGGTAGGGTCTGCACGTCGACGCACGGGCGACGGCCCCGGTGGAGGAGGACAAGGTGGACGGTGGACAGATCGCGGCCCTGATCGCGGCGGGAGCATTCCTCATGCTCGTGCTCGTGCTGGCCGTGCCGATCCTGAGGCTGCGGCACACCGTGGACGCCGTGACGAAGGCGATCGAGGACCTCAACGACCACACCGCGCCGCTGCTCGGCAACGCCGACACCACGATCCAGAACGTCAACACCGCGCTGAACCAGGTGCATACCTCGCTCGACGGCGTGAACCTCCAGCTCGCCAAGGTCGACACGATCACCGGCCACGCGCAGACCGTGTCGGCCAGCGTCGCCAATCTGGCCGGCATCGTCTCCGCCGCCGCCGCCAACCCAATGGTGAAGGTCGCCGCGTTCGGCTACGGCGTGCGCAAGGCCGCCGCCAACCGGCGTCACGCCGATGAGGAGCGCCAGGTGCGGGCGGCCATCAAACAGCGGCGCCGGGCGGCGAAGCGGGCCGCGCGGGCCCGGTAGGGGTCGCAGGCCCGCCGTACGCAGCCGAAAGGGACAATAGGGTGATGAGACGGTTGTTGTGGCTGGGCGTCGGGCTCGCCGTGGGCGGGCTCGTCGTACGGCAGCTGACGCGCAAGGCGCAGACCTACTCGCCGGCGGGCATCGCCCACCGCGCCTCGACGTCCGCCGGTGGCCTCGTCGAGTCGGTGCGCAGCTTCATCGACGACGTCCGCGAGGGCATGGCCGAGCGAGAAGCCGAGATCCACCAGGCCATGGCCGAGGGTGAGCTGTATGCGCCCGCCGCCGGCGACGACGACCTTGACGCGTTCGACGGGCCCACCACCGGCAACGGCCACTTCCCCAGCGGCCGTCTCGACCGCTTCACCCGGCGGCAGGACCCCGAAGGCACCAACCGATGAAGACGGCGGAGGTCAAGCGGCGGTTCCTCGCACATTTCGAGGCGAACGGCCACGCGGTCGTTCCCAGCGCACCGCTGCCCGCCATCGACGACCCCAACCTGCTGTTCATCAACGCGGGCATGGTTCAGTTCGTCCCGTACTTCCTCGGCCAGCGCACCCCGCCCTGGAAGCGGGCCACGAGCGTGCAGAAGTGCCTGCGCACACCCGACATCGACGAGGTCGGGAAGACCAGCCGGCACGGCACGTTCTTCCAGATGAACGGCAACTTCTCCTTCGGCGACTACTTCAAGGAAGGCGCCATCCCGTTCGCCTGGGACCTGGCCACCAAGTCGGTCGCCGACGGCGGCTACGGGCTCGACCCGGAGCGCATCTGGGCGACCGTCTACCTCGACGACGACGAGGCCATCGAGATCTGGAAGAAGACCGGCGTGCCGGCCAACCGGATCGTGCGCCGCGGCAAGAAGGACAACTTCTGGTCGATGGGGATCCCGGGGCCGGCGGGGCCGTGCTCGGAGCTCTACTACGACCGGGGCCCGGCCTACGGCCCGCAGGGCGGCCCCGAGGTCGACGAGGACCGCTACCTCGAGTTCTGGAACCTCGTCTTCATGCAGTACGAGATCACCAACGTGGTCGACAAGGAGACGTTCGACATCGTCGGCGAGCTTCCGGCCAAGAACATCGACACCGGTATGGGCCTCGAGCGGATGGCCTCGATCATGCAGGGCGTCGACAACCTCTACGAGATCGACGAGGTGCGGCCGATCCTCGACCGCGCGGCCTTGCTGACCGGCAAGACGTACGGGCAGGCGGCGAGCCACGTGGCGGCGCAGTCGCACCCCGACGACGTACGGCTGCGGGTCATCGCCGACCACGTGCGCACCTCGCTGATGCTGATCGGCGACGGCGTCACGCCGTCGAACGAGGGCCGTGGGTACGTGCTGCGCCGCATCATGCGTCGCGCGATCCGCGCCATGCGGCTGCTCGGCTGGCAGGACCGGGCGTTCCCCGAGTTGCTGCCGGTCGCCCGCGACTGCATGGCGCCGTCCTACCCGGAGGTGGCCGTCGACTTCGACCGGATCGCGCAGTACGCGTACGCCGAGGAGGACGCGTTCCTGTCCACGCTGCGCGCCGGCACGACGATCCTCGACACCGCGGTCGCGGCGACGAAGGCGTCCGGCGGATCCACGCTGTCCGGCGACAAGGCGTTCCAGCTGCACGACACGTACGGCTTCCCCATCGACCTGACCCTGGAGATCGCCGGCGAGCAGGGGCTGACCGTCGACGAGGCCGGCTTCCGGCGGCTGATGGCCGACCAGCGGGCACGCGCGAAAGCCGACGCGCAGGCCCGCAGGACCGGCCACGTCGATCTGTCGGCCTACCGGTCGGTGCTCGACGCCGGCGGCCCCGTCGACTTCACCGGCTACGTCGAGGTCGCGCGCGAGTCGCGGGTGCGGGCGGTGCTGTCCCCGAGCGGCGCGGAGCTGGGCGCGGCCGGCGAGGGCGACGAGGTCGAGCTGGTGCTGGACGCCACCCCGTTCTACGCCGAAGGCGGCGGCCAGCTTCCCGACCACGGGCTCGTCACCGTCGGTGCCGGCCAACTCGAGGTCTTCGACGTGCAGCAGCCCGTGCCCGGCCTGACGGTGCACCGGGCGCGCGTGGTGCGCGGCGAGGTGCGCCCCGGCGAGGCCGGCCTGGCTGAGATCGACGTCGCCCGCCGCCGGGCGATCTCCCGCTCGCACACGGCCACCCACCTGGTCCACCAGACGATGCGCAACTTCCTCGGGGAGTCGGCGACGCAGGCGGGCTCGCTCAACGCGCCGGGCCGGCTGCGGTTCGACTTCAACACCCCTGGCGCGGTCCCGCCATCGGTGTTGACCGACGTGGAGCAGCAGATCAACGAGGTGCTGCTGCACGACCTCGAGGTGCACGCGTTCGTCACCTCCCAGGATGAGGCGCGCCGGCTGGGCGCGATGGCGCTGTTCGGCGAGAAGTACGGCGACGAGGTGCGCGTCGTCGAGGTCGGCGACTACGCCCGCGAGCTGTGTGGCGGCACCCATGTGGCCCGCTCGGGCCAGCCCGGCCTGGTCAAGATCCTGTCCGAGTCATCGATCGGCTCGGGCGTACGGCGGGTGGAGGCACTGGTCGGCATCGACGCGTTCAGCCACCTCGCCAGCGAGCACCTGCTGGTCTCCCGGCTGGCTGAGCTCTACCGGGTGCCCGGCGACCAGGTCGCCGAGCGGGTGGAGCAGACGATCAGCCAGCTGCGCGACGCCGAGCGTGAGCTCGAGAAGCTGCGCGCCCAGGTGGTGCTCGGCGGGGCGGCGGCCCTGGCCGCCCAGGCGCGCGACCTGCGCGGGATCGCGTTCGTCGGCACCGAGGCCCCCGAGGGCGCGGCGGGCAACGACGTTCGTACGCTCGCTCAGGAGATCCGCGGCAAGATCGACCCGGCGCGCCCGGCGGTCGTGGCCGTGGCGGCCCGCGCGGGTGGCAAGGCCTCGCTGGTCGTCGCTGTCAATCGAGCCGCCAAGGACCGCGGCGTATCCGCCGCCGACCTGGTCAAGGGCGCGCTGTCCGGCCGTGGCGGCGGCAACGCCGACCTCGCGCAGGGCGGCGGCGTGCCGGCGGGCGAGGCGGCCAATCTGCTCGCCGCCGTCCAGAAGGCCGTCACCGAGACGCCATGAGTCGGTCATCCGCCGAACGTGCGCGAATCGTGGTCCGTGTCGGGCGTATCGGCGCATGGTCGGCGCGGTCGGGATGAGCGGGTTCGCGCGGGGCGTTCGGCTCGGCGTCGACGTCGGCTCGGTCCGGGTCGGCGTGGCGGTCTGCGATCCCGACGGCATTCTGGCGTCACCCTTGGTAACCGTTCCCCGGGACCAGCGCCATCTTCCGGACCATAATGCGGGGAAAGACGACCTTCCGTCTGATATACGCGAACTCGCGCGTCTCGCAGAAGACCACGGAGCGGTTGAGGTGGTCGTCGGCCTGCCGGTTTCCTTGTCGGGAAATGATGGTCCGGCGGCCGCGGCCGCGAGAGCATATGCGGCCCGACTGGCCGCAGCCATCGATCCCGTGCCGGTCCGCCTGGCAGACGAGAGGATGTCGACGGTCGTGGCAAGCCGTAGGCTGGCCGATCGGGGGGTGCGGGGAAAGCGCCAGCGTGCGGTGGTCGACCAGGCAGCCGCGGCGGAGATTCTGCAGAGCTGGCTGGATGGGCAGCGGAGGAACCCGTGATGATCGACGAGCTGGACCTCGTGTTCGACGATCGCACCGAACGAGGCAGACACCGGCGGGGCGCGCGTCGCGCGACCAAGAAGCGACGCGCGACCAAGAAGGGCGGCGCCGGCAAGACGGTGGCCGCCCTGCTGGTGACGCTCGTGCTGCTGGGCGTGCTCGGCGGCGGCGCCTGGTACGGCTTCGACCGGGTGCGGAACCTGTTCGGTGCCCCCGACTACAACGGCGCCGGCCTCGCGCAGACGGTGACGGTCGAGGTCAAGAACGGCGACACCGTCACCGACATCGCCAACACGCTCACCACCACCGGTGTCGTCAAGAGCGCGAAAGCGTTCATCGACGCGGCGGCCAAGGAGGCGCGCAGCGAGAACATCCAGCCCGGCTTCTACACCATGCGCAAGCAGATGAGCGCGGCGAGCGCGCTCACCATGATTCTCGACCCCAAGAACAGGGTCACCAACCGGCTCACCATCCCGGAGGGGCTGTCGGCGATCCAGATCTTCAAGAGGCTCTCCGAGTTCACGAAGATCCCGATAGCCGACTTCCAGCGGGCCGCGAAGGATCCGGTCGCGCTCGGCGTGCCCGACTACTGGTACAAGCGCGACGACGGCAAGAAGGCGACGGTGTCGGTGGAAGGCTTCCTCTTCCCGGACACCTACGAGATCGACCCGAAACCGAGCGCCGAAAAGATCCTCCGGATGATGATCAACCGCTTCCTCACGGTCACCGGGGACGAGCTGGGCGACTTCCCCCAGAAGGTGCAGACCGGGCTCGACATCACACCGTACGAGGCGTTGATCGTGGCGTCCCTCTCCCAGGCGGAGGCGGGCAACCCCGATGATCTCGGCAAGATCTCCCGCGTCGCCTACAACCGGCTGTACAAGGCCAACATCCCCCTGCAGTTCGACGTGACCATCAACTACGGCCTTGAGCAGGCGGGCAAGAAGACCAAGGCGTCAAAGGACATGACCGACGCCGACTTCACCGACGCGTCGAACCCGTGGAACACCCACGTTCGCACCGGCCTGCCGCCGTCACCGATCAACAGCCCGGGCAAGGCCGCGCTCCAGGGCGCGATGAGCCCGCCGGCCGGCACCTGGCTCTTCTTCGTCGCGATCGACAAGCAGGGCCACTCGGCGTTCGCCACGACGGACGCCGAACACGAGGCCAACAAGGCCCGCGCCCGGGCGGCGGGGATCATCGACTAGTCCCCCGGAGATGTGCGCCACGGCTGCCACTACGCTGCAGCGATGGGCTCCATCGCGCACCGGGCCGCGGTGCTGGGTAAACCGATCTCGCACTCGCTTTCGCCTGTGCTGCACAACGCCGGCTACGCGGCGGCGGGGTTGACCGACTGGTCGTACGTCGCGGTCGAATGCGACGAAGCCGCGCTGCCCGGTCTGGTCGCCGGACTCGGCCCGGACTGGGTCGGGCTCTCGCTCACCATGCCGCTCAAGGAGGTGGCGTTGACGGTGGCCACCTCGGTGTCGGCGCCCGCCGCGGCGGTCGGCGCGGCCAACACGCTGGTCCGCCGGCCCGACGGGTGGTTCGCCGACAACACCGACATCATCGGCATGGTGGCCCTGTTACGCGACGCCGGCATCGGGCCGGGCGCCCGGTTCGTCGTGCTCGGCGCCGGGGGCACGGCCCGCGGCGCGCTGGCGGCCGCCGCTCAGCTCGACGCCGCGGGCGTGACCATCGTGGCGCGGCGTCCGGAGGCGATCGACGATCTGCGGCCGGTGGCCGCGGCGCTCGGGCTGCCGCTGACCGGCGCGTCCTGGACCGATGCCGCCGCCCAGGTCGACGCCGACGTGGTGATCTCCACCGTGCCCAAGGGCGTGGCGGATCCGCTCGCCGTCGGTTCGCCGTGGCGCGCCGGCACGGTGTTTTTCGACGCGATCTACGACCCGTGGCCGACGCCGCTCGCCGACGCGGCCCGCTGCGCGGGCTGCCGCATCCTGTCCGGGCTCGACCTGCTCCACGCCCAGGCGCTCGGCCAGTTCGAGCACTTCACCGGCGTCGCGGCGCCGGCGGAGGCGATGCGGTCGGCGCTCCACGCCGCTCGCGCCGGCGTCACGGCGTGACCGAAGGCTGCAGGCCGAGCTCGGCGGCGAGCTGCCAGCTCCCGCTCCGGCCCGTGCCCGGCCACCAGGTACCCGACCCGGTCCGGGAGCGCGGGCGGCACCGAGTGCCCTGGGTGGTCACCACGCTCGGCGACATCACCGTCGCCCTCGCCGACGTCGCCGCCGAGCGGGTCCGGCACTCCCGGACGCACCCGTCCTCCGAGCCGAGGCGTCGGTCCAGGTCGAGTCGCCGGTCCGGGCCGACCCGCGGGCTCGGTCCGACCTGCCGGCCCCGGCCGGACCTGCCGGCCTAGCCGTACCCGCCTGGCTTCTGCGGAAGTCCCGCGGCGCATGCCGCCGGACACCCGCCGCTCGGACGACCGGGCCGCCGTCCGCGTACTGGGACCGGTCGCCCGGAGTGTGGGCGGCGTCGCGGGTCGTGCCAGACTGTTCCCCGTGTTGCGTTGGCTGACCGCCGGGGAGTCCCACGGCCCCGCGCTCGTCGCGATCCTCGACGGGGTCCCGGCCGGTGTCGAGGTGACGACCCACGAGATCGGGCGGGAGCTGGGCCGCCGCCGGCTCGGCTACGGCCGCGGCGCGCGCATGTCCTTCGAGCAAGACGCGGTCGAGATCGTCGGCGGAGTCCGCCACGGCCTGACCCTCGGCAGCCCGGTCGCCATCCGGGTCGGCAATTCCGAGTGGTCCAAGTGGGAAACCGTGATGGCGGCCGATCCGGTCGCTCCGGAGGTCCTGGCCCAGCAGGCGCGCAGCGCGCCGCTGACCCGGCCGCGCCCGGGCCACGCCGACCTAGCCGGGATGCAGAAGTACGGCCACACCGACGCCCGCCCGATCCTCGAGCGCGCGAGCGCCCGCGAGACGGCCGCCCGGGTGGCGGTCGGCACCGTCGCCCGGGCCCTGGTCCGCCAGGCGCTCGGTGTCGAGATCGTCTCACACGTCGTCGAGCTCGGCTCCGTCGCCGCGAAGCCCGGCCTGCAACCGCGTCCCGAAGACACCGAGCGGATCGACGCCGACCCACTGCGCTGTCTCGATCCGGAGGCGAGCGCGCGCATGGTCGCCGAGGTGGACGCGGCCAAGAAGGACGCCGACACGCTCGGCGGCATCGTCGAGGTGCTGGCGTACGGCGTCCCGCCCGGCCTCGGCAGCCACACGCAGTGGGACCGCAAGCTGGACGCCCGGCTCGCGACCGCCCTCATGTCGATCCAGGCCGTCAAGGGCGTCGAGATCGGCGACGCCTGGACCCAGGCCCGCTCGCGCGGCTCGGTCGCCCACGACGAGATCATCCCGACGGCGTCCGGCGTGCGCCGGCTGACCGACCGCGCCGGCGGCCTGGAAGGCGGCATGACCACCGGCGAACCGCTGCGCGTCCGGGCGGCCATGAAGCCGATCTCCTCGCTCAACCGGGCACTGTCCACGGTGGACGTGTCCACCGGTGGGCCGGCGACGGCGATCAACCAGCGCTCCGACGTGTGCGCCGTGCCGGCCGCCGCGATCGTCGCCGAGTCGATGGTCGCACTCGTGCTGGCCGAGGCCGCGACCGAGAAGTTCGGTGGCGACTCCGTCGCGGAGCTCCGCCGCAACCTGGCCGCCTACCTCGACACCCTGGTGATCCGATGACCAAGCCGATCTGCGTGATGACCGGTCCGCCCGGCGCCGGCAAGACCACCACCGGCCTGGCCGTCGCGACGCTGCTCGACGTGCCGTTCCGGGACACCGACGGCGACATCGAGGAGGCGGCCGGCAAGCCGATCCCGGAGATCTTCATCGACGAGGGGGAGGCGTACTTCCGCGCCCTGGAGAGCGCGGCCGTCGCGACGGCACTGTCCACGTTCGATGGCGTGCTGGCGCTCGGCGCGGGCGCGATCCTCGCCGAGCACAACCGGGAAGCGCTGCGGGGGCACGTGGTCGTGCATCTGCAGACCGGCTTCGCCGAGGCCCTGCACCGGATCGGCCTCGGCGCGGGCCGGCCCCTGCTCGCGGTCAACCCGCGGGCCACCCTTAAGCACCTGCTGGAGCAGCGACTCCCGCTCTACCAGGCGGTCGCCACGATCACCGTGGTCACCGACGGTCGCAAGCCCGAAGAGCTCGCCGAGGACATCGTCTCCCGCCTCTAGCCCGCCGATCCTGCAGGTTCGGTGCCTCGGATGCGCCGTACGCCCGAAATGCGGGAACGCAACCGCAAGATCACGGCGGGTCAGCGCGCGGCAGGTCGGGCGGCGGCGATCTCGGCGAGCAGGTCGGCGAGGCGGGCGGGCTCGCTCAGCATCGGCCAGTGGCCGGTGGGCAGGCTGTACAGGTCGGCGTGGGCCAGGCCGGTGAACCAGGGGTGCCCCTCGTCACGCATCGTGCGGACCTGGTCCAGGTCGAAGACGCAGGCGATCAGCGCGACCGGCACCGCGAGCTCCTGCGGCCCGGTGCGACGCAACGGCTGCGCCACCGAGCCGTACGGGTGGGGGGTCGACCGCTCCTCGAGCAGGCGGACGGCCACGGCGTCGAGCCCCTTCTGGTTGACCGGGTCGGCGGCCGGGTCCCACGCCGGCGGCGGCACGTCGACGCCCGCCGGCGCCGGTTGGCCCTGGTCGAGCTGTCGGGCGCCATCGGGCAGCGGGCCGCTGTCGACGAACACCACCCGGGAGAGGCGGGCGGGGATCCGCTCGGCGGCCGCGGTGACCGGCATGCCGCCGTAGCTGTGGCCGACCAGCACGACGTCGCGCAGGTCGTTGTCCTCGATCATCCTGACGACGTCGTCGGTGTGCGTGTCGAGGTCGACGTCGGGACCGGCCGCAGCGCGCCGCTCCGCGATGCCGGCCAGCGTCAGCGGATGCGCCTCGTGGCCCGCGGCTCGCAGCCGCGCCGTCACGCCGGCCCACGCCCAGGCGCCGATCCACATCCCCGGTACGAGCACGAAAGTCGCCATCGTCTCCTCCTCGTGTCGGCCTCGGTCCGAGCGTACGATCGCATCCGGACAGATTCGGTCCGCCTTTGGAGAGTGACACGTGTCACATCCTGCCTCGCGGGTGCTCGGCATGCTCGAGCTCCTCCAGACGCACCAACGGCTCACCGGCGCCGACCTCGGCGCCCGGCTCGGCGTCGACGAGCGGACCGTGCGCCGGTACGCGGCCACCCTCGCCGAGCTCGGGATCCCGGTGGTGGCGGCGCGTGGGCGGTACGGGGGCTACCGGCTCAGCCCAGGCTTCAAGCTGCCGCCGCTGATGTTCACCGACGAGGAGGCCGTCGCCGTCGTGCTCGGCCTGCTGGCCGCGTCGCGCCTCGGCCTCGAGACCGAGGCGCCGGCGACCGGCCTGGCGCTCGCGAAGATCCGCCGGGTGCTGCCGACCGCCCTCGGCGAGCGACTGGCCGGCGTGCAGGAGAGCCTCGGCTTCACGCTCGACCGCCGCGAGGGCGCGGCCCGGCCGGCGACGGCCACCCTTCTCGCGCTCGGCGCGGCGACCCGCGCCACCCGACGGGTCAGCCTCACCTATCGCTCCTGGCGCGGCGGCGTCTCGTTGCGCCAGGTCGACCCGTACGGCCTGGTCTTCCACGCCGGCAAGTGGTACCTGGCCGGGTTCGATCACCGCCGCGGCGACGTGCGCACGTTCCGCCTCGACCGGATCATCGCGGTCGACACCGGCGACGAGACGTTCGAGGTGCCCGCCGGCTTCGACGCGGTCGCGCACGTGACGCACGCGCTGGCCGGCGTCCCGTACGACTGGGAGTGCGAGGTGCTGTTCGAGGCCGACCTGGCGCAGGTACGGCGACGCGTGCCCGCGAGCGTCGCCGAGCTGTCCGAGACGGCCGACGGCGTGTTGATGCGCACCCGTGCGCAGAGCCTGCCGGGCATGGCGCAGATGCTCGCCGGTCTGGGCTGGCCGTTTACGATCCTGCGTCCCGACCGGCTGCGCGCCGCGGTCACCGATCACGCCGCGCAACTGGCCGCGAACGCAGCGCGGATCCCCTCCTCCGTGCCGTGAGAATCCTTGTGTGCCAAGGGATGGCCACCGCCGGATCGGGTGATCGAGGGGACCGGACGCCGGTGTTAGAATCCCAGGAATGGTCTAAATCGGGCATTGCAGCGCGTCAACTCTCGAGGATCGAGGCGCATGGGCAACCAGCAGTCCATCACCGTCAACGGAGATCTGGGTAGCGGCAAGAGCACCGTGTCGCGAGGGCTGGCCGAGCGCCTCGGTCTGCGACGCATCAGCGTCGGCGACCTCTACCGCGAGATGGCCCGCCAGCGCGGCATGACGGCCCTGCAGATCAACCTGCACGCCGAGCTCGACGACGCGATCGACGGCACCGTCGACAAGATGCAGAAAGAGATCGCCGAGTCGGGCGAGCAGGTCGTGATGGACAGCCGGCTCGCGTGGCACTTCTTCAAGAACGGCTTCAAGGTCCACCTGATCACCGAGCCGACCGCGGCCGCCCGCCGCGTGCTGGGCCGCCCGGCCAACGAGGTGGAGAACTACGCGACGCTCGAAGAGGCCAAGCAGCGGCTGCGCAGCCGCAGCGAGAGCGAGCGCCAGCGCTTCCTGGTCCGCTACCAGGCCGACAAGCACGCGCTGCGCAACTACGACCTGGTCTGCGATACCACCCGGGCCGGACCGGAGGAGGTCGTCGACCTCGTCGTGGCGGCCATCGAGGGGCGCCTCGCCGTGACCGCGCCGCCGCTGCTGCTGCTCGACCCCGCGCGGATCTACCCCACGCAGGAGATCCGCGCGCTGCGCGGCCTCGGCGACACCGACTTCGTCGCGGTGACCGCCGCGGCCGGCCCCGATGCGCTCGAACCGCTGTCGGTCGGGTACGCGGACGACCAGTTCTTCGTGGTCGACGGCCACCGCCGGCTGAGCGCCGCGCTGCAGAGCGGGTTCCGGCTGGTGCCGGCCACCCTGCTCGCTCAGGACGACGAGCCGCTCGCCGGTGGGATGACCGCGCGGCAGTACCTCGAGTCGGAGGTCACGCTCAGCAAGGTGTACGACTGGGACGCCGCCCACGGCACCGAGCTGCCGTTACCCCCGCACCTGACCCGCGATGTCGACGCCATGCCCACGCCGCAAGGCGCCTGAGCGTCCACGATGGACACGACTCGCATCGCGGTCGGCGGCGACCGGCCGTACCACGTCCTGGTCGGTCGCGACCTGAGCGGCGTGCTGCCCGGGCTGCTCGACGGCGCGGCGCGGGTGGCGGTCGTAGCGACCGAGTCCGTGCGCGAGCGCGCCGACCGCGTCGCCGGGCGGCTGCGGGCGGCCGGCATCGCGACGCTGCCCGTCACGGTGCCCGACGCCGAGCGGGCCAAGACGGTCGCCACCGCGGAAGGCGTGTGGGAGCAGCTCGGTCGCGGCGGGTTCACCCGTACCGACGCCGTGGTCGGCGTCGGCGGCGGCGCGCTGACCGACCTGGCCGGCTTCGTCGCGGCCTGCTGGCTGCGCGGCGTGCGATGGGTGCCGGTGTCGACCTCGCTGCTCGGCATGGTCGACGCGTCGGTCGGGGGCAAGACCGGTGTCAACACCGCGGCGGGCAAAAACCTGGTCGGCGCCTTCCACCCGCCGGCGGGCGTGCTGTGCGACCTCGACGCGCTCGACTCCCTGCCCACGGTCGACGTCGCGGCCGGGCTTGCCGAGGTCGTCAAGTGCGGCTTCATCGCCGACCCGGCCATCCTCGACCTGGTCGAGGGCGGGCCGGGCGACGCGGTCGACCCGGCCAGCCCCGTACTGCGCGAGCTGGTCGAGCGGGCAGTCCGGGTCAAGGCCGCGTTGGTCGGCGGCGACCTGCGCGAGTCCGGCGTGCGGGAGATCCTCAACTACGGCCACACCCTGGGCCACGCGATCGAGAAGGTCGAGGGCTACCGCTGGCGGCACGGCCACGCGGTCTCGGTCGGGGTCGTCTACGCCGGTGCGCTCGGTCACCTCGCCGGCCGGCTGGACGCCGCCACCGCCCGGCGGCACCGGGAGGCGATGGCGGCGCTCGGCTTGCCGGTCACCTATCGCGCCGACGCGTGGCCGGACCTGCTCGCCGCGATGCGCGTGGACAAGAAGGCCCGCGGGTCGCGGCTGCGATTCGTCGTCCTCGACGGCTACGCGCGTCCGTCCATCCTGGACGGTCCACCCGACGACCTGTTGGAGAAGGCGTTCCTGGAGGTCGCCGGGTGAGGGTCTACGTGCTCAACGGGCCCAACCTCGGGCGGCTCGGCAGCCGCCAGGTCGACGTGTACGGGGTGACCTCGTACCCGGATCTCGTCGCGCTGTGCGAGTCGACGGGCAAGGAGCTGGGCCTCGACGTGGTCGCGAAGCAGACCGACGCCGAACACGAGATGATCGGGTGGCTGCACGCGGCCGCCGACGAGGCGGCCCCTGTCGTGCTCAACCCGGGCGCGTGGTCGCACTACTCGTACGCGATCCGCGATGCCTGCGCGCTGCTGCGCGCGCCGCTGATCGAGGTGCACATCTCCAACATCCACAGCCGCGAGGAGTTCCGCCACCATTCGGTGGTCTCCGCCGTCGCCACCGGGGTGGTCGCCGGGCTCGGCGTCGACGGCTATCGGCTGGCGTTGCGGCACCTCGCGACCCGGTAGACTCGTACGGTCTATCAATCGCACCCACGATCAAGGCAGGACATGGCCACCACCAACGACCTGAAGAACGGTCTGGTCCTCAACCTCGACGGCGAGCTCTGGTCCGTCGTGGAGTTCCAGCACGTCAAGCCCGGCAAGGGCGGCGCGTTCGTGCGCACGACGCTGAAGAACGTGCTGTCCGGCAAGGTCGTCGACAAGACCTTCAACGCCGGCACCAAGGTCGACACGGCCACCGTCGACAAGCGCACGATGCAATATCTCTACGCCGACGGCGAAGACTTCGTGTTCATGGACCTGGAGACCTACGACCAGATCCACGTGAGCGGCGGCACGGTGGGTGAGGCGGCCAACTACCTGCTCCCCGAGGCCGAGGCGACCGTCGCGACCCACGAGGGCGTGCCGCTGTACATCGAGCTGCCGACGAGCGTCGTGCTCGACGTAACCTACACCGAGCCGGGCCTGCAGGGCGACCGTTCCACCGGCGGCAACAAGCCGGCGACCGTCGAGACCGGCGCCACCGTCCAGGTGCCGCTGTTCATCACCACCGGCGAGAAGATCAAGGTCGACACCCGGGACGGCCGTTACCTCGGCCGGGCGTGATGGCCGAAGGCCCGAAGTCCTCCATGCCCGCGCGGCGCAAGGCCCGCAAGCGGGCCCTCGACGTGCTCTACGAGGCCGACCTGCGCGACCGCCGGCCGGCCGACGTGCTGGTCGACTACGTCGCGCGGCTGGAGCGGCCGCTGCCCGACCACCTGGGCTACGCGAGCGCGCTCGTCGAGGGCGTGGCGGTCCACCTCGACCGGATCGACGAGCTGATCGGCAGCTACGCCGAGGGCTGGACCATCGACCGCATGCCGGTGGTGGA
>DATDJX010000367.1:0-3428 GCA_036520275.1 Asanoa sp. | reverse complement strand
CGGAGCGCAGCAGCGAGGCTCCCGACGCGAGGTCCAGCACGCCGAGCCTCGTCCGCTGTCCTCGCAGACGGCGCGTCAGCGACCGCCGCGACCGGAAGAGCAGCGTCTCGACCGCGGCGAGCGACAGGCCGAGCTGCTCGGCGATGTCGGCGTAGCTCAGTCCCTGCCACTCGCGCAGGAGGATTGCCTGGCGCTGCCGCTCCGGCAGTTGGGCGAGGGCGGCACGGAGCTCGGCGATCTCCTCGCGCGTCTCGGCGTTCAGCGACGGGGCGGCGGCCTCGAGCTCGTCGACGTCGGCGTTCGCGATGTGCGCGAGCCGTCGACCGAGCGTGCGCCTCGACGAGCGGCAGACGTTGTCGGCGATCGTCAGCAGCCAGGCGAGCTCGTTCCGCGGGACGACGCCGCGGCGCAGCGACGCGAGCGCGTAGAGGAACGCCGTCTGTGCCGCATCCTGCGCTTCCTCGGTGCTGCGCAGGCGGCTCCGGCAGAAGCTGTAGACCCGCTGCCCGTGGCGGGCATACAGGTCGGCCGCTCTCTCCGCGGCGCCTGTGACGTCGCGGGAGACGCCCAGCAGAGCGCTCACCGGAACCTCCTCCGTCCCGAATCGATCACGGCGTGACCGGTAGCTCCGGGAGTTGTGGCAGGGGAGGCGGCGGCGGCAACGGCGGCACGGCGGGGAGCGGCGGTAGCGGTAGCCCCGCGGGCGGGGGAGGCGGAGGCGGGGGCGGTGGCGGTGGCGGTGGCGGCGCGGCGTCTTGCTGCGGCGCCGGGGTCGGGGTTGGCGCCGGCGACGGCTTCGGCGATCCGTGGTTCGGGCTGCCGGGCCGCGGGTGTGGCCGCGACGGCCGGGTCGTCCGGTCAGAGGTGGTCGCCGGCCGTTCGTGGCGGGCCGCTTCACCAGGCGCGCGCGCCGCCGTCTCGCCGGAAGGTCTGGCGGCGGTGGTGCGCTCTCGCTCGGCTCGCGCGGCTTCGACGACCCCGTCGTGAGGCGTCAGCGTCACCGGGGAGGCGGCGCCTACACCGTGGGTCCCGCCACCCGTGCTCAGCCAGAGCACGCCGACGGCCAGCGCGGCGATTGCGAGGACGATCGGGGCGGCGACGCGGACAGGGACGGACGGAGGCGTGTGCATGTACATAGCAACGCCCGGCGCGAGGTCCGGTGCAATCGCTCGTGCGAGTGAACATTGACAAGAGGAAACACAGATTTAGGGCGGTATTTCCTGGGAAAACCTGTGCAAAGCTCCTACAGGCAGAACCGCAAGATTTCGCCGGCGGCGGCAACTAAAGAAGCGACCCAATCCCCAGCGGGGCCGGCCCTGATGTCTTGCTTCTCCCCCTCCGTCAGTTAGCCGGCCCCGCGTTCCCGCGGGTAGCGGAGCTTCAAGACGAAGGACGCATCGGCCGGGCCGGAGACGACCAGTCGATAGCGACCTCGCCGCACGGTCGCCCGCAGGCGGACCCGGGTCTCGCCGCCGGCAGTGGCGATGCGACGGGCGAGGTGAAACAAGGTGAGCCTGCTGAGCCCCGCGGAACGGCGGCGGACGGTCAGGCGCGCAACCAGCCGGCCGGCTCCCGTGGCGAACGAATACGCGCGGCCCTTGGCGCCGATGCGGCCCGAGCGCGTCTCGGTCGTGCTCCCCGGAGGAGAAGGCTTCGTTGTGGTGCCTTTCGCCGGCGGAGGAGGGCCGGCTGCGGGCGGCAACAGGGTCGCCAGCGCGCGCTTGGCGTCGACCCGGCCAAAGGTCACCCCGCCGATCGGCACAGCGCTCTGTTCGAGCGCGCTCGCCACCTGGGCCGGAGTCGCGCTCGGCACGATGCTGAAGAGCAGCCCTGCGATCCCGCTCACGACGGGGGCGGCCGAGGATGTCCCGAGGAAGCGCTCGTAGCCGCCTCCGCGCGCGGTCGTCGTGTTCTCTCCGGGCGCGGCCACCGCGGCGCCCTGGTTGGAGAACGCGTACAGCGTGTCTGACGGGTTCGAGGCGCCGACGCTGACGACCGCCGGCAGGGCGGCGGGGTAGTCGAGCTGTGAGCTGCTGTCGTTGCCGGCCGCTGCGACCAGCAGCGCGCCTCGAGACTGCGCGTATTGGGCGGCCGCCGCGAGCGACGCGTCTTCCAGCGGGCCGCCGAGGCTCGCGTTGATCACGCGGGCGCCGTGGTCGGTCGCCCAGACGACCGCCCGCCCGACGTCGGACGCGAAGCCGCCGCCGTTCGCGTCGAGCACCTTCAACGGCATGACCCGGCAACGCCAGCAGTAGCCGGCGACGCCGATGTGGTTGTCGCCGGCGGCCGCGACGATGCCGGTCACGGCGGTCCCGTGACCGTTGTCGTCGCCGGGGTCCGAGTCTCCGCTGACGAAGTCGTAGCCCTGCACGAGCCGCCCGGCGAGGTCGGCGTGGGAGGGATCGACCCCGGTGTCGACGACCGCAACGACCGTGGCCGGATCGCCGGTCGTCCTGCTCCAGGCCTCGGGCGCGTGGGTCTTCACGGGCGACCACTGCGTCGACCAGAACGGGTCGTTGGGCGCCCCGACTGCGTGGACACGCCGATCCCAGGCCGTCCAGGCGACGGCCGGGGCTGCTCGGAGCTCGGCGAGGACGGGGTCGTCGGCCGCACCGACCTCGACGACGTCGACGCGCAGCTGCGGGATGGCGGCGACCCGCACGAGCCCCAGGCGAGCTTCGAGCCGCTGCACGTCCGCTGCCCCGCCCGACTGGTAGCCGAGTTCGAGCCGAGCCGGAGCAGGCCCGCCGGGGGACGGCAGCGGCCCCAGAGCCGCCACCGTCAGCGCTATCGCTGTCAGGCGTTCTCCCATGATCTGTCTGCCTAAGGGACCGGACCGCGAGAAAACCTGCGCGACGCCGACCGCAAGTTTTCCACCGCTGACCACCCTTACCGGGCATGACAAACCGCAGACTCCATCCGTCCGCCACGCGAGTCGCGGCTCGCGCTCGGCGCGGGCTCCTCGCAGCCCTGATGCTCGCGCTCGTCTACGTCTCGGCCGCCTCGACGGCCTCCACGCCGCTCCTCCAGCTCGGCCCGATCACGGTCGCCAGCGGCACCGCGACGGTGGCCGGGACGGTCGCCTCGGACTCGTCCGACAGCACGCTGACGATCAACGGCCAGCCGGTCGGCCTCGACGCCGCCGGCGCCTTCGTCGCCAACGTTCCCCTGAACGGAGCCAGCACGCTCTCGCTTGCCCTCCGGCAGGGCGGCACCGCGCAGCAGACGACGTTCGAGGTCCCGCTGACCGGGAACCTGCTCGGCCCCGGAGGCGTGATTCCCGCCGGCGTGCTCGACTCACTCGAGCAGGCCGGGATCTCGCTGCTCGCCCCGACGGGGACGGGCAACGACCCGCTCACCGTCACCGGCGGCGTGCTCGACCACGGCAACCTCTCGAGTTTGACCGTGAACGGCAAGGACGTGCTCGG
>DATDJX010000366.1:0-2300 GCA_036520275.1 Asanoa sp. | reverse complement strand
TCCATCCTCGCCGGCGGTCTGGAGATCGCCGACCTGCGGGAAGGGGAGGTCTCGCTCTCGGATCTCTGGCTCGCCGTCCACCGGGCACCTCCAGGGGCGGCGGGCGCCCAGCCGGACGTGCCCTTCATCTACGACTTCCGGCTGGATGGCGGAGCCGTCCGACCCTGAGCGAGCACCTCCAGGACGCGGCGCACCTCGGCCGCCACGGCCTCACGGGCCGTGCCGAGGTAGGCGCGGGTGTCGACCACCGAGGGGTTCTCCTCGAGGCAGGTGCGCACGGCGGCGGTGAACGCCTTGCCGAGGCGTGTCGAGATGTTCACCTTGGTGATGCCGGCGGCGACCGCCCGCGTCAGGTCGGGGTCGGACACGCCCGAGGAGCCGTGCAGGACGAGCGGGACCTCCACGCGGGCGCCGAGCCGTCCGATGAGCTCGAAGTCCAGCGTGGCCTCCTGGGTGAGCATGGCGTGGGAGGTGCCGACGGCGACGGCGAGGGCGTCGACCTTGGTCGCCGCCACGAAGCTGGCCGCCTCCTCGGGGTCGGTGCGTGCCCCTGGCGCATGCACGCCGTCCTTGCCGCCAACCTCGCCCAGCTCCGCTTCGACCCAGACGGCACGGGCGTGGCACTGGGCCACGACCTCGGCCGTGGCGGCGACATTCGCCTCGTAGGGGAGCCTGGACCCGTCGAACATCACCGAGGTGAAGCCGAGCCCCACGGCCTCCTCCACCAGCTCCGGCGACTGGGCGTGGTCGAGGTGGACCGCCACGGGCGCGGTCGCGCGCCGGGCGATGGCGAGGGTCGCCAGGGCCACCGGCTCGAGCCCGCCGTGGTACCGGACCGTGTTCTGGCTGACCTGGAGGATCACCGGGGCGCCGGCCTGGGCGGCACCGGACACGATGGCCTGCCCGTGCTCGAGCTGGACCACGTTGAAGGCGCCGACACCGCGACGGTCGCGCGCCGCCAACGTCACGATGTCAGCGGTCGAGGCCAAGGGCATGGCGCCCCTCCACGAGGATCTGCGGGACGAGCCGACGGTAGTCGCGCAGGTCGACGATCCCGGCCGTCGGTTGGAGCACGGCCGCGGCGGACAGCGCCACGGCATCGCGCAGCCGATCGGGCCAGGGCGCGCCGGCGACTGCTCCGGCGATGAGCGCCGCCGCGGCGGCGTCGCCGGATCCGGTGGGGTTACCGGCGAGCCGGGTCGGAGGCGCCGCCCGCCAGGATCCCTCCGGGGTGAACGCGGCCATCCCGGCCGCCCCGAGCGAGACCACGACGGCCTTCGCGCCCCGCCGCCTGAGCTCGCTGGCGGCCGCGGCGACGTCGGGGACGCCGACGGTGTCGAGCAGCTCACCCGCGTTCGGCTTCAGGATGTCGGCCCCGGCCGCGGCGGCCTGGAGGAGGGCCGGACCGACGGTGTCGACCAGGACCATGGCCCGGTGCGCGGCGGCCAGGCGCGCGAGCCGGGCGCAGGCGGCGTCGTCGGTGCCGGGTGGCAGGCTTCCCGAGACGACCAGCGCCGTCGCCCTCGCAAGCCTCGCGGCGAGCCTCGTTTCGAGCTCGTCCCAGCTCGTGGCGGGAACGCGAGGGCCCGCCTCGTTGAAGAGCGTCGCCTCGCCGTTGCTGGAGTCCACCACGGCGATGGATCGTCTGGTCGGCCCCTGGACCGCGATGAGCTCGTGGGCGAGCCCGCCGCGATCCAGGTCGGCCGTGACGGCGCCGGCCGTCTCGCCGCCGACGAACCCGAGAACCACGGTGTCGTGGCCCAGCGCCCGGAGGACGCCGGCGACGTTGACCCCCTTGCCGCCGGCCCGTTCCTCGACCGTTCGCACGCGGTGGCTCGACCCCGGGGTGAGCTGGTCGACCCGGTAGGTGACGTCGAGGGCGACGTTGGGGGTGACGGTGAGGATCATGGCGTCCGCCCGTCGACCCAGGACCCTCGGTACAGGACGGCCTGCACGGTGAGGTCCTCCTCGAGCACCACCAGGTTGGCCAGTCGCCCCGGCGCGATGCGGCCGACGTCGTCGAGCCCGAGCACGGCGGCTGGCGTGGTGGCCGCCGCCCGCGCGGCCGCGCCCACGGGGAGGCCCTGGCACCAGACGGCACGCCGGAAGGCCGTGTCCATCGTCAAGGTGCTGCCCGCCAGTGAGGACCCGTCCACGAGCTCGGCGCGCCCGTCGCGCACCCGGACCGTCGATCGACCGAGGGCGTACAGGCCGTCGTCCGCGCCGGCGGCCGCGATGGCGTCGCTGACGAGTGCGGCGCGAGCCTCGCCGACGGTCTCCAACACCCAGCGCACGAGCGA
>DATDJX010000365.1:0-3612 GCA_036520275.1 Asanoa sp. | reverse complement strand
GCGGCGTAGATCAGCCACGACTCGGGCAGCGGCCGGGTCGACCAGTCGGCGGCCGAGTGGTGCTTCTCCAGGGTGAAGCCGAGGAGCTGCTCGGTGAGTGCCGCGAGGCCGACCCGCTCGAACCCGGCAATCCGGGCGGCGAGCTCGGTGTCGAAGAGGCGGCGCGGCCGCAGGCCGAGATCCGCGAGGCAGGCCAGGTCCTGGCTCGCCGCGTGCAGCACCCACTCGGCGTCGGCGATCGCCGCGTCGAGCATCTGCAGGTCGCCGAGCGGCAGGGGGTCGACCAGCGCCGTACCCACGCCTTTGCGCCGCAGCTGCACGAGGTAGGCCCGCTGGCTGTAGCGGTAGCCGGACGCGCGCTCGGCGTCGACCGCGACCGGCCCGGAGCCGGAGCCGAAGCGCGCGACGACATCGGCCAGCGCCTCGGGGGTCTCGACCGGGGGCGGCGTGCCGTCGCGCGGCGCTGTCAGCAGGACGGGGCCGTCGGGGGTCACCCGACAACCCTAGTCACGCCCTCCGGGCACCGGCAGCAGCGCGGCGTCGGCGCGTCGGCCAGGGCAGACAAACCGCGGGTGCGGCGGGTAACGTCCACCTACTTGTGTCGCGTCGCGCGCGGCGGCGGGACGCGAGGGAGGCGTGGGATGACGGCAGACTACGACCGCGGCCCGCAGCCGCCGCTTCGGCCCGCTCCCCGCGCGCCAACCACGTGGTACGGCCCGCCGCCGGTGTCGCAGCAGCGCTACGCGCCCCCGGGTTACCCGGAGACGGGATACCGGGACCGCCCGTACCCCGAACCGATGCAAGCCAGGGCGCCGTACGTCGCGCCGGCTCAGGCGCAGCCGCGTCCACGCCGCAGCCGCCTGCAATACGTCACGCTTGCCCTCGTCGTGCTCCTCGGCGCCGTCGCCGTCTACCAGGCGGTCCGCATCCAGCGCCTGACCGACCGGCTCGCCGCCCATGAGAAGGTACTCGTCGAGTCGCAGGCCGGCGACCGCGCCCGGCTCGACGGCCTGGACGGGCGGGCCACCGAGATCGAGAAGCGGCAGGGCAGCGCGTTCGATCCCGAGGCGATCTCCACCGCCGCGCTGCCGAGCGTGTTCCGGGTCAACGCGGGCGACACGGCCGGCACGGCCTTCGCCGTCGGCAAGCCGGCCAGCGGCGGCGGCACCAACCTGTTCACCAACTACCACGTGGTCGAGAGCCTCTACTCCGGCGGCGGCCGGAAGGTCTACCTCGAACGCAAGGACAAGCGCTACCCGGCGACGATCGTCAAGGTCGACAAGACCAACGACGTCGCCCAGCTCAAGGCCGACGCGAAGTTCACCGGTCTGGCCACGCTGACCGGCGAGGTGAAGTCGGGCCAGCAGATCGTGGTGGTCGGCGCGCCGCTCGGCCTCACCGACTCGGTCACGACCGGCGTGGTGAGCGCGGTCCGCAAGCTACGGGACAGCCCCGGCCCGATGATCCAGTTTTCGGCGCCGATCAACCCCGGCAACTCCGGCGGCCCGGTGATCAACTCAGCCAAGCAGGTTGTCGGCATCGCGACCGCGAAGGCCGTCGACGCCGAAGGCATCGGGCTGGCCGTCCCCATCAGCGTCGCCTGCGGGACCTTCAAGGTCTGCTGAGGCGCGCCCACCCCTGAACTCCGAAGACCCCCGCTGGCGCACGACCCTGGAGCGAACCGGTTCTCGGCCCGACCCGCCAGCCCACGTTCCAGGCGCTGACCGTGCGGACCCAGCCGGCGTTCGAGAAGGCGCTCAACGACTCCGAGAAGGTGTGCAACCAGGCCGACAAGTACCGGTAGCGGAGTCCGGCCGCGTCGGTCAGCCGGCGCGGCGGGCCGGCAGCGCGGTGACGCCGGGTGGCGGCAGGCCGGCGGTGGAGGCCAGCAGCACGGTCCAGGCCAGCAGGTGGGCGCCCATGTCGTCGTCGGTCGGCGTCCAGGAGGCGCGGATCTCGATGTCGGCGGTGGCGGGCGGCCCGGCCAGCTCGCCGAAGCGGTTGGACATGGTCTGCGTCACCGTGCCGCCGATCGCCCGGTATGCCGCGCCTTGCGCGTCCAGTGCGTCGATCAGCCAGGTCCAACCCACGGTGGGCAGCAGGGGGTCCGCGGCCATGTCGATGTCGACCTCGGCGGTGACGTATGTGACGAGGCGGATCGTGCCCGCCCACGCCTCATGGCCGGCCGGATCGTGCAGCAGGATCAGCCGACCCGTCGCGATCTCGTCGTCGTCGCGCAGGACCGCGGCGCTCAGCGCGTAGGTGTAGGGCGCCAGCCGCTGCGGCGCGCCCACCTCGTCGAGCTGGATCTCCTTGCGCGGGGTGGCCGCCCGCAGCGTCGCGACCGCGCGTGAGAACGCTTCGGGGGTCCCGGCCGGCGACGCCATGACCGGAGCCTATGCGCTGGTCGCGCTCGCGGGGGGAGTGGCGCGCCGCCCCGGTCCCGTCGATCTTGCAGTCGTGCCCCCCACATAACGGACGAGTGGGCCACCGGAGGGTGCATAACCGCAAGATCGACGGGGATGGGGCGCGCGGAGGCGAGCGGCCTCCTGCGTGGCACGATTGGCGGCGATGACGACCATGGCCGACTCCCCGTTCGTCCGAGCCTGCCGCCGGCTGCCGGTGCCGCACACACCGGTCTGGTTCATGCGGCAGGCCGGCCGGTCGCTGCCCGAATACCGCAAGGTCCGCGCGGGCATCCCGATGCTGGAGAGCTGCCGGCGGCCGGACCTGGTCGCCGAGATCACCCTGCAGCCCGTCCGCCGCCACGGCGTCGACGCCGCGATCCTGTTCAGCGATATCGTCGTCCCGGTCGCCGCGGCCGGCATCGAGCTCGACATCGTGGCCGGCACCGGCCCGGTCGTCGCCGAGCCGATCCGCACGGCCGAGGATGTCGCCCGGCTGCGCCGGCTCGAGCCCGGTGACGTGTCCTTCGTGGACGAGGCCGTCCGGCTCCTCGTCGGTGAGCTGGGCAGCACGCCGCTGATCGGCTTCGCCGGCGCGCCGTTCACGCTCGCGAGCTACCTCGTCGAGGGCGGTCCCTCGCGCACGTACGCCAGGACCAAGGCGCTGATGTACGGCGCCCCGGCCGTCTGGCACGCGCTCGCCGGCCGGCTCGCCGAGAACACGCTCGCCTTCCTGCGCGTCCAGGCGGACGCCGGCGTGTCCGCCGTCCAGCTCTTCGACTCGTGGGCCGGTGCGCTGTCCGAGGCGGACTACCGCACCTACGTCATGCCGCACTCCCGGACGGTCCTGATCGGGCTGGCCGCCGCCGGCATCCCGCGGATCCACTTCGGCGTCGGCACCGGCGAGCTGCTCGGGACGATGGGCGGGGCCGGTGCGGACGTCGTCGGCGTCGACTGGCGTACTCCGCTCGACGTCGCGACCCGGCGGGTCGGCGCCGAGCGGGCCCTCCAGGGCAACCTCGACCCGTGCACGTTGTTGGCGCCTTGGGACGTCGTGGAGGCGGAGGTGCGCCGCGTGCTCGCCGAGGGCGCGGCGGCGCCCGGCCACGTGTTCAACCTCGGCCACGGCGTGCTACCCGAAACCGACCCCGACGTGCTCACCCGCGTCGTCGCGCTGGTCCACGAGCTGACCGCCACCACCCCTTCG
>DATDJX010000364.1:0-2308 GCA_036520275.1 Asanoa sp. | reverse complement strand
TGGCCGTGATCTATGCCGCGCTGGGGGTCAGCGCCGCTTCGGTCGCGCTCGGCTCGCGAGCGTCGAGCTCGCAGTCCCAAGAGCAGGCCACCTCCGGTGTGCTGGCATGGCCGGCCGGACGGGTGATCGTGGTGGTCACCGGGCTGATCATCATCGGCGTCGGCGTGGCCCACGTGGTCAAGGGCGTAAAGAAATCCTTCGCTGAGGAGATTGACACTTCCTCGATGTCCCCCGTTGCCAGCGAGGGCGTGGCGCGACTGGGCCAAGTCGGATACGTCGCCAAGGGAGTGGCCCTCGGTCTCGTGGGCGGCCTGCTCAGCTATGCGACGGTGACCTTCGACCGGCAGAAGGCGCAAGGGTTGGACGGCGCGCTGCAGACGATCCTGGCGCAGCCGTTCGGGAGGTTCTTGCTCACGGCGGCGGCGCTCGGATTCGTGGCCTTCGGCGTCTTCGCGATCCTCCAGTCGCGATACCGCCGGATGTGACCCGCGGCGGAGCGGCCGAGCGCGTCGCGCGCGAAACGGGACTCGAACGGGCGACGGTCGGACGTCTCGCAAGCGCTGTGGTACCTACGGTCATTCGAGGCGCTGCGGACAGCACGGCGTCGCCCGGAGAGAAAGGTGCCGCCGCCTCGGGCAGGCCGGTGGCGTGCGCATCGTCCCGCGGCGGCAGCAGCGCAGCCTTCCGCGGGCCCTGCCGCTCGTCCCAGCGACGCTCAGGGCGGATGGCGTCCTCGGCGAAGCGAGGCTGGCACGGCGGTCTCTACGCGTTCATGCGCCGCGTCCTCGCGAGCGAGCACGGCGCAGGGCTCTACCGCCAACGCCAGCCGATGACCGAGCCGGTGTTCGGCCAGACCAAGCACAACCGCGGTATCGATCGCTTCCACCGAAGAGGCCGAGCCGCCGTCCGCTCGGAGTGGCGCCTGATCACCGCCACCCACAATCTGCTCAAGCTTCACCGGCACACGCTCGCGACCGCCTGAAGGCTGCGAGTGATCGCGGCCGCGCCCGGCTGCCCTGAGCCCGTCGACGAACTCGACCAGCCCCGGCAATCTCCCCGGACTTACGCGACAGCGTCCCTGGCCGCCGGCGGCCGCCCCTGAGGAATGAGAATTGCCGCGGCAATTTCAGGCCAGCCTCGCTACGTGAGCGGGTGTACGCTGACCGGCGGCTGGAACATCGCATGCCCGTTCGCGGTCTGAAGCGGCCTGGCTGAGTGGATCCCCCGCAGATTCGGGCGCCACCGGCGATGCGAGAACGTCCCGGCGGTCTACCTGACGATCGACTCGCCGCGCCCGAGGGGAGCGCGGGAGTGCCGGCGGGCGATCACCACGGCAAAGGCGCACAGGCCGGCCACGCCGCCTACCAGGAGCAGCGCCGGCCACGGGAAGCCCCCGTCGGCGGGCGGTGCGATGGAGTGCCGCGGCTCGGTGGTCGCGGACGGTCGGCTCGCGGTGGGCGCGCTCGACTCGCTCACGGCGAAGGTGCGGGCGTCGACGGTGGCCACGAGCCTGCCCCCGTCGCGGACGTGGATGCCCCGTCCGTCGGCGGTCACGCTGAGTCGTACTCCGGACAGGTCGCTGTCGGACGCCAGCATTTCGAGGTCGATGCAGGCCGCGCTTCGGCCCACGGTGTCCAGCGCGTGGATGAACGTCTCCTCGCCGCCGCCGTACAGCGTGTAGGCCCAGCGGTCGTCTCGGCTCATGACCCGCGTCATCGGCAGGCCGCCCATCTGCTCGTCGGGCTTGCGCGGATCGACGACGTCGCGGGCGGCGAGCCGGCCTGTTTGCGTGTCCAGCGCCCGCACGCGGTAGTCGAGCACGTTGTCGCCCGCGTAATGGATCAGGTACAGCCAGCGCCCGTCTGGCGAGATCGCGTCGACCGTGAAGAACCCCGGCAGCTCGATGCGGCGCCGCACGAGCAGGTGTCGGGTTTCGAGCACGGCGAGCCGCGTGCTCGCGGGCGGGTAATTCCGCGTCGGACGCGCCAGCACCAGTGTGCCGCCGTCGGCGGACAGGCCGGTGGTCGCGTTGTCGAGCGTCACCGCGGGGACGCTCCAGCGGCCACGGATCCGACGCGAGCGCAGGACGCCACCGTCGCTGCGGCTGACGGCAATGACCACGGTGTCGGCACCGGCGCGCCGGGTGAGAAGGCGCTCGGTGCCACCGGGCGCGACGGCGCCCGCCTTGCCGCTCGCCGACGACGGCAGCGGCGGCCCGGCGGCGCCGGCGGAGGGGGCGGACGCGCAGCCCGCGCAGACGAGGGCGCAGAGGAGGAGGCAGCGCCGACGGGTGGTCATGTCCCGGTTA
>DATDJX010000363.1:0-3915 GCA_036520275.1 Asanoa sp. | reverse complement strand
CAGCTCCCGGCGGCGATCGCCGCGGTCCACGACGAAGCGCCAAGCGCCGAGGCGACCGACTGGCGGCAGATCATGGCGCTGTACGAGCTGCTGATGCAGACCTCCGACAACCCCGTGGTGGCGCTGAACCACACCGTCGCGGTGGCCATGGTCCGAGGCGCCCGCGCAGGGCTCGACCTGTTCAGAGAGCTCGAGGCCGATGCTCGGATCGCCACCGACCACCGGCTCCACGCGGTCCGCGCGCACCTGCTGGAGATGGCCGGCGATCGCGTGGCGGCACGCGACTCCTACCTGGCGGCGGCCCGGCGAACCACCAGCCTTCCGCAACAGCGCTACCTCCACGCCCGGGCCGCCCGCCTCACCGACGACCGCTGAGCCCCCGCAGGGCGAGGATGTCCGGGACGGGCCGGGGCCTCCGACGTCTCTGGTGAGAAGCTCGGAGATGCCAGCAGAGAGGAGCGATCATGGCGAAGGTTGCGGTGGCCCTGACGATGTCCCTGGACGGCTACATCGCGGGGCCGAACGACGGCAGCGAGCTGCCCCTTGGCGAGGGCGGCGAGGCGCTGTTCGAGTGGTACTTCAAGGGCGACACCCCAAGCAGGTACTACGACCGGTTCAGGCTCTCGAAGCGCAGCGCGGAGGTCTTCGACGCCGGGATCGACTCCTGTGGCGCGGTGGTGACCGGCAGGCGCACCTACGACATCGCCAACGCATGGGGCGGCGACGGTCCCGTCCCGGGGCGGCCCCTGTTCGTGCTCACCCACAACGTTCCGGCAGAGGTGCCCGAGACGTCGGTGCCGTACACCTTTGTCACCGACGGCATCCAGAGCGCCATCGAGCAGGCCAAGGCGGTCGCGGGCGACAAGTACGTGGGGCTGGCGGGCTCCCAGGCCGCCCAGCAGTGCCTGCGGGCGGGGCTGCTGGACGAGATCTGGCTGGCGGTAGTGCCCTTGCTGCTGGGCGGCGGCGTTCGCCTGTTCGACCACATCGGCGGACCGGTGCGACTGGAGACGATCAACGCGGTCGACGCCCCAGGCGTGACCCACCTCAGCTACCGGGTCGCCGGGGGCTGACGCGCGGCCGGCTGCCAGCCATCGCCGGACGCGGCGGGTAGCGTGGCGCCGTGAACGAGACGCCGATCGACCTTCCGGACCTGGCGCTTGCGGCCAGGCCGCCCGGCGAGGGGGACGTCGCCGGCATCACCGGGATGTGCCGCCGCAGCGACCACGCCGAGCTGGGCAGGACCGACACCGACGAGGACGACGTCGTCGCCGTGTGGCGCTGGCCCGACTTCGACCCCGCCAGCGACGCGCTGGTCGTCACCGCCGGCGCCGGCGAGGTGGTCGGCTACGCATGGGTGCATCGCGGCCGGGAGGGCGGTGTCACCGTGGACCCGGCATGGCGTGGCCGCGGGATCGGAAGGGCGCTGCTCGCCTGGGCGGTCGAGCGTGCCACCGCGCAGGCGGCCGACCAGGCCGCGGCGGGCGCCGCGCCGGCGGGCGCCTTCGAGCTGTACGCCCTGAGCGGCAACGCGGTCGCGGCGCGGCTGCTGCAGGCGGCCGGGTTCGAGCGGACGCGGGTGGAGCTGCTGCTGCGGATCGACCTCGTGCCGCCGGTGCCGAGACCGGCGTGGCCCGCCGGGATCAGGCTGCGGCCGTTCGAGGTCGAACGCGACGGCCGCGCCCTGCACGGGCTGCTCAACGAGGCGTTCGCGGACCTGGAGGGCGAAACCGCCCGGTCGTTCGAGGAGTGGGCCCAGTTCACCCTGCGGCGGTCGGTGTTCGACCCGACCCTGGTGCTGCTGGCCGAGGCCGAACGGGACGCGACCGTGGCAGGCGCCGCCCTCGGCTTCGACTTCGACGGGGAAGGGTACGTGCAGTATCTGGCGGTGGCGCGGCCGTGGCGGCGGCGCGGCCTCGGGCTGGCGCTCCTGCGGCACAGCTTCGCGGTCTTCGCCGAGCGGGGCATCACCCGGGTCGAGCTGACCGCCGACGCCGACAACAGCACCGGCGCCACCAGGCTGTACCAACGTGCCGGCATGCGGGAGGTCCTGCGCTGGGACCGCTGGGGCCGCCGGCACTGATCACCCAGGTCCAGCCCCGCACGGCGCGACTCATCCTGGGCGTATCCCGCGATGAACCGCTGGGTGGCCTTGGCCCCGGCGTAACCGCCGCGCGTCCATGGTTTCGGTGGCGCAGCCTTCCGCAGGCGTCACGGGCTGTCGTACTCGTCATGGCGGCGAATCCAGAGCTGCCAGCCATCGCCCTCGTCGCGCCCCTTCGGCGCCCGGTCCAGGATCGGGTAGTAGCCCATCAGGAACTCGACCCCGCGCCACGTGGTCGCATAGGTCTGGTAGACGGCGCCGTCCTGGAGTGTGAAGGCGCTCATCACCGGTGCTTCCGAGAGGTAGCCGAGGATGTCGGTGCCGGTCGCGGTCGCGTTCTGGGCCACGATCGGCGGCAGGCCGCCCGGCGGCACCTGCTCCTGGGTGGCGGAGGCGCCGAGGTCGAAGTTGAAGTCGGTGTTGGCCGCCGAGACCCAGGGAAGGCGCCAGCCCATCCGCCGCTTGTATGCCTGCAGCTTGGCCAGCGGCGCCCGCGAAACCAGCAGCAGGGTCACGTCGCGGGCGTGAAGGTGCGGCAGCAAGGCGTCCAGGCCATCGGCGATCGAGGAGTTGACCGGGTCCCCCGCCTGGTAGGTCGGTCCGAACATGAAGTGGTAGACCAGGAGTTGTGAGCGGCCGTCGAAGAGCTCGGCCAGGGTCCGCGTTCCGTCGTCGGTGTCGAACCGGTACTGCTTGTCGATCGCGACCCAGGGCAGCTCGCGGCGCTGGCGCGCCAGCTCGTCCCCCATCCGGGTGTGCTCCTTCTCGCGCCCAAGCAACTCCTCGCGAGCGGCCTGCCACTCCTGTCGGCCGACAACCTTGTGAACTGTCATCGCGTCGCACCTTCCTTTTCCGAGCGCGTTCCAGGCGCTAGCGGTGGCATACCCGGCGAGCCGAGTCGCCGCTTCTGGAGGTGGTGATCCGGCGAACGGCCGCAATCCATCGCCCGTCACGAAAGCTGCACCTGGCGCAGGCTCCACCCCTGCTCAGGCTTGGAGAGCGGCCGTGTGGGCGGCGCCCAGCGCGGGGTACGCCCTCGCGGCCGGGATCTCGCTCACCGATCTGCTCCAGCGGCGATGGATTCCGGCCAGAGCGCAGATCACAATGACGATCACCATGCAGACGTCCAGTCCCAGGCTCGGCTCCTCGGTGCTGCTGGCACGGTGTTGAGCGCGAGCGAGCGCGAGCTGCTCGAGGCCGCCCGGCGGGGCGACGACGATGCCTTCGGCCGACTCGCCGGACCCTACCGCGGCCAGCTGTACGCCCACTGCTACCGGATGCTCGGCTCGGCCGCGGACGCAGAGGATGCGTTGCAGGAGACGCTGCTGCGCGCCTGGCGCGCCCTGCCGCAGTTCGAGGGCCGAAGCTCGGTCCGCTCCTGGCTCTACAAGATCGCGACCAACGCCTGCCTCAGAGCGGTCGAGCGGCGGTCCAGACGAGTGCTTCCGGTCGACTACGGGCCCGCCGCCGACCCCCACGACGGCCCCGCCGAGCCAGTCACCGAGGCGGTGTGGCTCGAACCCTACCCGGATGAGCGGCTGTGGCTCGGCAGCGGCCCGGCCAGCCCGGAGGCCCGTTATGAGCAGCGCGAGGGCGTCGAGCTCGCCTTCATAGCGGCACTCCAGCACCTGCCCGCGCGACAGCGCGCCGTGCTGATCCTCCGCGACGTGCTCGGCTTCTCGGCCCGCGAGACCGCCACCGCGCTCGAAACGACGCCCGTCTCGGTCGACAGCGCCCTGCAGCGCGCCCACAAGACAGTAGACCAGCGACTGCCGGAACAAAGCCAGCAGGCGACGCTGCGCTCACTGAGC
>DATDJX010000362.1:0-12174 GCA_036520275.1 Asanoa sp. | reverse complement strand
ACGACCGACACCCCGACCGCCAGCACGTTCCTGACCATCTGCCCACCCCTCCCCGGCGACGGCAACCTCAACTGTCCCCCAGATGCGCGGCTACCGTCAGTGAAACCGCTCACCCTGACCGGATCGCGACGCTCGTGTGTGCGCACCTGGCGTTCCGTTCGACTCGCCGGTCGTCGTTGAGCCTTTCTCCTTCGGGCGCCGTCGCGCCCGCGGCGATGGTCGCCACGTTCGCCGCCCTGCGGCCCACGCGAGCACATCGCCGTCCGGGCTAGCCGACCGGCGCCGCGTTCGCCGCCCGGCGGGCCGCGGCACTGCGGGTCGACCGCTGGACCGGCACGTGCTCCCCGGCCGCCGCCAGGCCGATCCGCGGCATGTTGCCGTAGAAGGTCTCGTAGGCGCCGTCGCGCACGACGTAGGTCTCGTGCCAGATGCCGACGTCGCCGTTGCCCCCGACGGCCTTGTTGAACCGTCGCCAGGCGGGGTGGTGCGGCAGCCGCGCGTCCTTGGCGAACGCCTCGAGCTGCTCGACGCTGCGCCAGTACTGCACCACCAGCGGACCCGTCGGGCTGATCCAGGTCGTGAAGCCGAGCAGGCCGAGCTCCTTGCGCCGGGACAGCTCGCGCAGCATCGGCGGCATGGCAAGGCCGACCGGTACCCACTTGTGCAGCTTCCATGGGCGGTTGATCCGCATGCCGATGAGGAACACCACGAAGTCGCCCTCGATCTTCGCCGTCCGGTAACCCGATGTCATGCTGGCCTCCCGATAGTGGATAGTGGCGCTATCCGTAGCGGATAGCTACACTATCTATGAAGCGGCGCTCCGGCGCAACCCCTCAACCCCGAGGAGGCTCGGACGGATGCGGATCGGTGAGCTCAGCCGGCGCAGCGGCGTCGCCATCCCGACGATCAAGTACTACCTGCGCGAAGGACTGCTCCCGCCGGGCACGCCGACGGCCGCCAACCAGGCCGTGTACGACGACGAGCACCTGCGGCGGCTCCGCTTGATCCGCGCGCTGGTCGACGTCGGCGGCGTCTCGGTGTCCGCGACGCGGGAGGTCGTCGGGGCACTGGCCGACAACGCACCCGACCTGTTGAGGCTGTTCGGCATCGTGCACGAGGCCGTCATGCCGAAGCGCCGGCCGGACCCCGGCAGCCCCACCTGGACCACAGCGCGCGAGCAGGCAGCGCGCGTCGTCGACGACAACGGCTGGTTCGTCCACCCCGAGTCACCCTCGCTCGACCTACTCGCCGACGCGCTCTCCGCGCTGACCTCGCTCGAGATGACGACGATCCTCGACCACCTCGACACCTACACCTCCCTGGCTCAGTCGCTCGCGGCAACCGAGGTGGGTTACGTCCTGCGGGACCCGGACGAGGCACGACGGTTGGAGCTCGTCGTACTCGGCACCGTGCTGGGGGAGGCGTTGTTCGGCGCCCTGCGGCTGCTGGCGCACCAGCACGAAAGCGCGGTCCAGCTCGGCTTCGCGTCATCGGCCACCGGAGTCGGTGCGGGCCTCGAAGGCGCGGACGACGGCCGCCATGTCGAGCCCGCCGTGGCCCCGCGCAAGGGTCTCCGCGAACAGGGCGTGACAGACGTCGAGCAGCGGTGAGGCCACGGTGGAGGCCCGCGCCGCCTCAGCGATCAGCCGGTTGTTCTCGAGCACGTTGGAGATCGACGCCTGGACGGTGAAGTCCCGGGTGAGCAGCATTGCGGCCTTGGTGCGCGAGACGCGGCTCGCCATCGGTCCGGCGTCGAGCACGGCGACGACCGGTGCCAGGTCCAGGCCGTGGCGATCGGCGAAGTGCAGGGCCTCGGCCAGGCCGGTGACCATGGTGATCAGATAGAGGTTGACGGACAGCTTGGTCAGCGACGCGTTCGGAACGGGTCCACACCCGACCGCCTGCCGGCACATGGGACCCAGCAGCGGACGCACCCGGTCTACGACGGCGGGCTCGCCCGCCAGCATGACGACGAGCTGACCCTCCTCCGCCGGCTGCCGCGACCCGGACACCGGCGCCTCGACGTAGTCGCCACCGGCCGCCCCGACGTCCGCCGCTAGTCCGTTCGAATCGCCGCCGACGTCGTTCCCATGTGGACGACGACATGGTCTTTGACGCGCGGAACGAAGGAATCGCCGCTCCGGTCGAGCACGGTGTCGATCGCGGCGCCGTCCTCCAGCATGAGGAACACCACGCGGGCGGTCGCGAAGACGTCGTCGACGCTGCCCGCGACGCGGGCCCCGGCGACCCGCAGCGGAGCCGATCGAGCGGTCGTGCGGTTCCATACGACCAGCGGTGTGCCGGCCCGCGCGAGCCGCATTGCCATCGGTTGACCGATGACGCCCAGACCGACGAAGCCGACGCGCATCACGCCTCCTTGCGCCCTATGACAGCCGTCATGATACTGAGCTTATGACAACTGTCATAGAGCAGATCAGCCTGGTCGACGCCGTTCGGCCGACGGACCGCTACGCGCTTGACGACCTGTTCAGCCGCTGCTCGCCAGGGACGGTGCGCCGCCGGTTCATCGGTCAACCCCGCGCGCTGCCCAGGGAGTTCGTCGACGAGGCGCTGGCCGGCCGGCCCGAGCGGCACGACGCCGTCGTGGTCCGGCTCGGTCGCGGCGCCGGCCTCGCCGGGTTGGCGAGCCTCGGCGTCACCGCGCCCGCGCGGCCCGAGCTCGGCGTCCTGGTGGCCGACGCCTGGCAGGGCCACGGCCTCGGCGCGGCGATGGTGGAGGCGCTGGTGGGCCGGGCCCGGCGCCGGGGCGTCGTGAGGACATCCGCGTTCGTCCGGCCCGGGCGGTCGGCGCTGCTGAATGCGTTGGCACGCCGGCTGCCGCCGGAGGGCGTGACACGCACGTCCGACGGACTGGTCGGGGTCTTCCGCCGGTGACGAACGGCGCGACGATCGGATGGTGGCGATGACACCGGGACCCCGCGAGCGGATGGTCTTCAGCACCGCTCAGCTGATGCGTCGCGACGGCGTCACGGCGACCGGGCTGCGCCACGTCGTCGCCCACGCCGAGGCGCCGCGCGGCTCCCTGCAGCACTACTTCCCCGGCGGCAAGGAGCAGCTGGTCAACGAGGCCGTCGGCTGGGCCGGCCGCTACGCGGGCAGCCGGATCGACCGGTTCCTTGCCGGGATGTCGCGGCCGGCGCCGAGCAAGCTGTTCGCCGCGATGGCGCGCCAATGGACCGACGAGTTCCGTACCGTGGGCTTCGGTCAGGGCTGCCCGGTCGCGGCCGCGACCGTCGACAGCTCCAGCTCGGCGGAGTCGACCCGCGCCGCGGTGGCCGACGCCTTTGCCGCCTGGCGCGGGCCCGTGGCGCGGGCGCTGGCCGACATGGGCGTGCCGGCGCGCAAGGCCGCCGCGGCGGCCACGTTGATGATCAGCGCGTTGGAGGGCGCGATCCTGATCGCCCGCGCCGAGCAGGACGTGCGGGCGCTGACGACGGTCGCCCGCGAGCTCGGCCCCCTCCTGGACAGCTACGTCACCCGGACGGACCGCTCCATGTCCGGGTAGCGACAGACGGCTTCCGCCGGCCCGCAGACTTGCTGCACTGGTGGAAGGCACGCCGCCAACCGTAGGAGGGTCCGATGTCGACCAAGCTGCTGGTGACCTTGCAGGAGCCCGGCGACGCCGCGACTGTCCGGGACAGCGACGTCGAGGTGCTAGCCGAATACCCGGACTCGATGCTCGTACGCGGCACCGAGGAACAGGCGCGGCAGCTCACCGATCGGGGCATCGAGACCACACCGATACCCGAACAGGCGACGCAGGTGAGCGGCTCGACGTTCGACTTCGACGATGCCGTACGGGCACAGGACCTGGCGCCGCTCGACCAGAGCCCGGGCCGAACGGCGTACTACCTCGTGAAGCTCGCCGGTCCGCCCGCCGCCGGCTGGCTGCCGGCGGTGGAAGGTCTCGGTGCGACGATCCTCGATAGCCTGCCCGGATTCACGGTCCTCGTCGCAGTGTTGCCGGAGCGCCTCGACGCCATCCGCGCGCAGCCATGGGTCGACGACGTGACGCCGTACCGCCCGGCCATGAAGGTCTCCCCCAAGCTGCGCCCCGGCGTCGGCCGCGACCTCGACGCCGGCTCGCTCGCCACCCTTGGTGCCGACGAGTTCACCGACGAGGACATGCCGCTGGTCGAGGTGACGGTGTTCCCGGGCGAGAGCGTCAACGACCTGGCGGCCCTCGTACGTGCGGCCGGCGGGACCGTCCTGTCGACGCTCCCCCGGTCGCTGGTGGCGAGCGTCAGACCGTCGACCATCGCCGACCTCGCCGAGGTGCAAGGGGTGCAGGCGATCCTGCCGCACGCCCTGCCGGAGGCGCACAACGACAAGGCCGCGGTGGTGATGCGCCTGCCCGTCGACCACACCTTCGACGGCGTCAGCCTCACCGGCAAGGACCAGATCGTCGGGATCGCCGACTCCGGGCTCGACAACGGCGACCCGGCGACGCTGCACCCGGACATCCGTGGCCGGGTGGTCGGGATGGTCAGCTTCGGGGTATCGACCGACCTGGCGCCGTACACCAACGACCCGGCCGGAAACGACGACGGGCCGGCCGATCAGGATTCCGGTCATGGCACCCACGTGACCGGCTCGGTCCTGGGCAACGGCGCCGCGGCCGGCGCGGCCGGGTCCGACCTCGTGCCGGCCGGCGCGGCGCCCGAGGCGTCGGTCTACTTCCAGGCGATCGGCCAGAAGGTGAACTGGAAAACGGTCGAGCAACTGGCCGCCGACGGGCTCCAGCCGTTCCGGCCCACCTGGCCGCCGCCGGCGTCGAGCCTGTACGGCATCCCCGACGACATCGCGACGCTGTTCCGGCAGGCGTACGCCGCCGGTGCGCGCATCCACACCAACTCGTGGGGCGCGCCCACGGCCGGCACCTACAACGCGAACGCCCGGGCGGTCGACCAGTTCATGTGGAACAACCCCGACATGCTGATCCTCTACTCCGCGGGCAACGACGGCTCCGACAAGGACGACGACGGAGTGGTCGACATGGACTCGATCGGCGCACCGGGCACGGCGAAGAACTGCCTGACCGTCGGCGCCAGCGAGAACAACCGGCCGCGCGGGTCCACCCCGCCGCCCGGGATCGACCGCGACTGGAAGGAGTTCCGGGCGTTCCCGCGCCTGATCGCGGCCGGTCACGTCTCGGACAACGTGGACGGGATGGCGGCGTTCTCGTCCCGCGGCCCGACCGACGACCGCCGGATCAAGCCCGACGTCGTAGCCCCCGGCACCAACGTGCTCTCGACGCTGTCCTCGGTATTCCCGGCCGAGAAGGTCCCGCTGTGGGGCCGCCTTCCCGAGGGTCACCCGCTGCGGTCCCGGTACTGCTGGAGCGGCGGGACCTCCATGTCCACGCCGCTGGTCGCCGGCGTCGCGGCCCTTGTGCGCGAACACCTCGTCACGCAGCGCGGCCACCTGCAGGCCAACCGCAAGCCGTCCGGTGCGCTCATCAAGGCCATTCTGGTCAACGGCGCGGTGCCGATGGTCGGCCAGTTCGCCGGTGAGATCGCGGCGGGACCCAACATGGCCAGCGGGTTCGGGCGGGTCGACGTCATGGGCTCGATGGCGGCGGAGTTCGTCGACGAGCCCGACCACGCCGTGTCCACCGGCGAGATGCGCACCTACGAGGTCTCGGCCGTCGACCCGGGGACCCCGCTGAAGATAACGCTCGTCTGGACGGACGCCCCGTCGCTGGAGGGCGTCGGCGAGCTGGTCAACCAGCTGTACCTGCAGGTCCGTACGCCGGACGGGGCGGTCCTCGACGGCGACATCACGCCGTTCCCCACCGCGACCAACAACGTGCAGCAGGTCCGGATCACCGCGCCGACGGCCGGGGTCTACACCGTTCGGGTACGGGGCGTCGCGGTCCTCCGGCACGCGCCGGGTGCGACGCCTGGCGCCGTGCCCCGCCAGGACTTCGCCGTGGCGCTCTCGAGCGTCAGAACGGTGGTGCTCCGCAGCCGGTGACGGCCACCCGCGCCGCCCCGAACGTCGTGCCGCCGGGGACCAGGTCGCCTTCCCGCCCGCCCGGCAGCCGGAGCGTGCCACCGCCTCGAGTGAAGGACCAGAAGTCGTCCCACGGGTCCGCGTCGAGCACGCCGAGCCAACCCGAGCGCTCCACCATGAGGCCGGCGATGACCGGCGTTTCGACGCCACCCCACGACGAGGGTCGCGGTGCCGCGGTAGCTGTCTACCATGCACGCACCGTACGAGATGGACTTCGCTCGTGTCGGGTCGGACGCGCCGCTTCACCCAGCCGTCGCCGCCTCGAAACCCGGCGCTTACCGACGCGGCGCCACTCGGGAGACTGTCCGGTCGGCGTAGGTACGGCGGCCGCACGCGCTCCGGCGGTCGCGCACCACCGCAAGGTCGGCGCCCACTGTGGACTACGGTACTTCGGCCGACAGCCCGACGCCGCGAGCACTGATCGACAGGCACCAATGCGACGCGCGACGACGTGAATAGCACCTGGTCGCTCGCGCTGATCGCGACGCTGCGTTCGGTAGCGTGATGGGAGCGCTCGGTTACGCCGCTGCGCTCGGCCGACGCGGTGAAGGAGGTATGTGCCGGCGTGTTGTCAATGGCGGGGCGGCGCGCCGGGGAATAATGGATGGCATGGGGAGAGGCCCCTTCCATGTATGAGATGGAAGGGGCCTCTCAGTCCCGCGGGTCGAACAGTCCGATTGCTCGGACCGCGCATCCGCGGAACCCGCCACCATCGGTCGGCGAGGCCGTGGCGAACTCCGGTCGACTCGGTGCCCGCCTCCCCCGAAGGCGCCTTCCAGGGGTGGCTCGCCAGTTTGGTAGACCCTGCCGCGAACTCCGGCTCCGGGTGGTCACTCTCGCGAACGCCCGGTCCTTGTGCTCGCTGACCCTGAGGTTTCCCTCTGAGCCGGGTCACCGTCTCTGGTGACGTGTGAGATTTCTATCGCCGCTCAAGGGCCTGCGCAAGAGGCTGGAGGAACCTATTTTCAAGATTCTTGATGATGGCGTGGCTCATCCACAGCGGCGCCTACGTTACCCCCAGTCCGAGCCGGGTTGTCCACCTGTTGTCCACCAGTTCATCCACACCGGGGGCAACGGAGGCCTGAATCTCGTACCCGGGGTCCCGGGTAAACCGCCGCCCGCCGCGCTAGCCGGACCCTCCCGGAGGAGGGGACGTCATCGTCGGGCCAGGCCCGGACGATACCTTGACGGTCACCGTCGAACCCCGCTCGACCTCTTCACCGCCGGACGGATCCTGGTCGACGACCATTCCCGCATGCTGCTCCGACCTCACGTAAAGGATGTCGTAGAGCACGCACGCACCCGCGAACGCGTTAGGAACCGCGTCCTCGGACTCGCCGGTCACGTCCGGTACTTCGCAAAGATTGCCGCGGGACAGGTACACCACGATCGTCGTCCCGATCGTGGCCCTCGAACCGCGTGCGGGATCGGATCGAAGCACCTGCCCCTCGGGCTTCGCGCTGTCCGAGCGCACGAACCTGGCGCGCAGCCCAGCCCTGTCCAGGGCCGCCTCGGCGGAGTGTTGGCTGTAACCGAGCGGCGGCACGATGACCGTCTTCGGGCCGGTGCACAGGCTGTAGGTCACCGTGGCGCCCTCGTCGAGCGGGCTCCTCGCCGCCGGCGTCTGCGTGGCCACGCGACCGGCCTTGCAGTCGCCGCCCTGGTGCGGCGGTCCGGCAACGGGTTTGAGCTTGGCCCCGGTGATGGCCTTCGTCGCTTCCGGCTCGGTCTTGCCGATCACGTCGGGGGTCGTGACGTGTGGCGGCGCGCCGCAGATGGTGATGCCGACCTGCGTGCCTTCCCGGACCGCTTGGCCGGCCGGCGGGCTCTGCGCGGTGACCTGGCCGGGCGCGCAGCTCTGGCCCGGCGAGGCCGCAGCAACCTTCGGTGTCAGCCGCCTCGCCCGCAGCGTCTCCTCGGCGCGGGCCTGAGCCAGGCCCACCAGCGAAGGAACCGCCGGCATCGGCGGGTCCGGCGGGTCGCCACCGCGGTTCATTGCCGCGGCCACTCCGGCCGTACCGAGGACCAGGAGGGCCACCAGGATCGCAACGAGCCGGGGGCGCAGCAATACGCGCCGCACGACGCCCGAACGGCGCCGCCGGGAGTCGGGCAGGCCCTCGTGAACACCCTCGCGGTCGCCCTTAGCCGGCGCCGGGATCGGAGCGGGCTGGCGTGGCGCCGTGACCGCCGAAATAGGGGTCCCGTCGGCTACTGGCGGGGTGCGGTCGCCGTCGCCAGGCGGCTGTGGCACCTGCGGTGCATCGGGCCTTCGGCGGTTGACGTAGACGTACACGCGAACGACCTGCGCGGTCCCGGACAGACGGTCCCGGATCATGATCTTGCCGCGGTTGTGGCCTTCCCGCGGATTCAGAACGACGACGACCCGGTCGTGGTGCACGTCGGTGTGCAGCCAGCCGGCGTCCGTCTCGGCAGTGCAGTCCACCTCGGCGTCACCGAGCCGGTAGATCTCGATGGTCTCGGGGCCGAGGTGCTCGTCCGGGTCGACATCATGCAGCGTGATCGTGTTCTCGGACAGCACGAACGTCGGATCCCCGTGTCGCGCGTGGCGCGCCGGTCCAGGCATCGCCGATAGGTACGGTGCGGCCCGCTTGGCGAGCACGATGGCGGCATCGCCGTCGAATCTGCTGTGCGGGACCTGCTTCGTCGTGGCGGTCAGCTTCCTGCGTACGTAGTCGTAGATCTCGCGCAGGTCGACGTAGCCGTCGCCGTCGCGGTCCTCGGCCTCACCGAGCAGCCCGGCCACGAGGTGCTCGGTGAACAGGCTCGTGCCCGTCGCGGTAGCCGCGTCGTTGGCCAGCGCCGATCCGCGAGTGCTCGACACCACGTACCGTCCCGGTCCGGCGAGAGGCACGCCGATGTCGCCGCCTTTGAACATCCCGCTGCTGCAGCAGTCCAAGATGATCACAGAACACCGGGCCACCGACTGGTCGATGAACTCGTTGATCCTCACGTTGCTCACGGCGGTGCGCAGCAGCCGGTCCGATCGGGTATCCCGACCGCACAGGAAGAGCTGGTTGCGCTCATCGAGGAGCCCGTGCCCGCTGTAGTACAGAAGCAGCAGGTCATCGCGGTGTGCCGAGGAGAAGAACGCGTCGAGCTCGTCGAGAAGGTCGTTGGCTGTACGTTCGATCACCAGTCGGACGTTGTCGTCGGCAAAGAGCCCGGTCGCGGGGTCGACCAGCGCACGGTGGAGACGTGCGACGTCCTTGGTCGGGGCGTTGAGCGGGTTGAGGCTGGCATCGGCGTCGAAGACGCTATTGCCCATCAGCAGGGCTCGGTACGTCATCACGGCTCCTTGGCGAGCATCGACGCCGCAGAAATGAGCGGCGCCAAGGCATCGGAGCCGGCATTGTCCGCGGAGACGCGGATGGTCCGGGTCCGGCCTTCGGAATCGGTGAAGGTCATTTCCACCGCGCGGTGCTTGTCCCGGGCCAGCCAGGTGCGGATCATCTGAACGGCGATGCTGAATGCGCCCGCCGAACCCAGTGACAGGATCAGCTGATCGACCGCGCCCTTGGTGCCGGCCACCGGCGCCCGCCGCGATCGGACGGAGTCGGTCCCCCGCCGTAGGTCCTGGACGAGGCCGGCGACCTGCTCGAGCCAGCGAGGGTCATCCTCGTCGAAGCGGTCGTTCAGCGCGACGAAGCGGACCTCGAGCGTTTCGGACATCGGTGCTCCAAGGTCTCCCAATGGTGGTTCCATCATCCGCCGGATGCCCCCTGAAGGACACCCGGACCGGTCCTCTTGGTCAATGTCTCGACACGAATGATCGACCAAATGGGCCGGCGCGGATACATCTATTCCGAGACGCGGCAGCTGCTGCAGATTCCGCCCGCGGCAATCGTTTCGCCATTTGACATCAAGACGACCGTCCGAGCTCGCCGCCCGTCCCGATCGCCTTGCGACGGAGCCAATGGGCTGATCGTGGGCTCAGCACCCTGCGTGTCGCGCCGCACCGCCTCCTTGGTCGATCGGTGTCCGACGAGCCCAGCACCGGTGCGCCGAGCCGCTGCGCGACCGCGCCGCTCGCGCTCGCAGCGCGCCACGGTGAACACCATCCGCCGGCTGTTGCCGAACGGGCCGAGATCGCTGGGTCAGGCGGAGAGTCGGGTGGTCGCCAGGTCCGGCGGTCCTTCGGGCAGGAAGTGACCGCAGCCAGGCACGAGCTCGACGTCCAAGGCGCGCGCGTGCCGGTCGACACCGGTGACGTAGGACCTGGGCAGGTAGAAGTCGTCGGCGCCGAAGGTGAGACGGGTCCGCACGGTCAGGTGGTCCCCGTGGTGGCGGCGCCATTGGCGGATGTCACACGCGCGCGCAGATGGCTGCGATACAGCCGACGGAAGATCCTCGTTAGCACCCTCCGCGTTTGCCGCTGGGCGCGCTTGCGCTGGTCGAAACGCAGGTAGAAGTGGGTCTATGCTGGTCGGGTGCTTGACCTGAGCAGGCTTGACCTGGAGGAGATCGCTACCGCGCTCGGGGACCAGACCGACTACGAGCACCGATGGTTGATCAACCCGGAGACCGGCGAGATTGTGTTCTGGACGGCGGACGGCGGCATCGACGCAGATACGCCCGTCGACCTTGAAGACCTGGACCTGATCGGAATTGATCCGCTGCCGTCCAACGTGTGGTACCAGGACATGGCCGACTTTGCCGAGAGGATCAGCGACGAGGCGGCCGGCCGCCGACTCGCGCGGGCCATCCGGGGCAAGGGCGCGTTCCGCCGCTTCCGGGACGAGCTGCACGAGGAGTATCCGCACCTGCTGCCGGCGTGGTACGCCTTCCGCGACGCGCGCGCCAAGCGCCGGGCGGTTGAATGGCTAGCCGACAACTCACTCCTCGACGACGAAATGGGCGAGCGGTTCGCGACCGAGCACCCAGATCCCGACCTTCCCTGAGGTGACCGCCCACACGGCGCGACATCCCGGACGATCCGCGGAGCGGCGCGCATTTGCCGCCGGTGCTCCGCCGATGCCGATACGGGCGCTGGTAGATCTTTCTGGTCAGGAGTAGGTCAGCTGCTCGTCCCAGTCCGTTCCGCGCCCAGCGGGTGTGAGATCGAACAGATTCCATAGCGGCTCGATGGTGCCGACGTGCCGGGGGTCCTGGCCGGGCTCGGTCGGCGCGTACAGCAACTCCGAGCCCCAGAAGTGACGGATGGCCGGCCCCTGGCGGTGGAACACGTTCAACATCGGCCGCTGGCGGCCGGCGGCGGTTTCGCCGAAGTAGTCGCGGTTGTAGGTGGTGCCCCCCGACGACAGCAGACGCAGCCGCCGCCAACCACGGTCGTCGGCGAATGCGAGGATGTGGCCCAGCGGAGCCTTGCCGACGGCGACGAAGTTGACCCGCTGTGCAACGTGGTGCGCGGCGCCGTCCAGCTGGTCCAGCAGGGCGGTGCACGACGGGCATGGACCCTCGAGAAGGGGCAGGAGTGTGGTGCGACCGCTCGACGGTCCCGGGCGGTCGTCCTCGGGGTCACGGGGAAACATCATGCTGTAGATGACGAGCGAGTCCTTGCCAGGCGCGAAAAGCTCGGAGAGCCGCACGTCCGTAGGGGCGCCGTCAGCGCCCCGTCCGCGGAACACGTAGTCCTGCGCCACCAGCCCACCTGGCGGCAGCCGTCGCCTCGCTACCGCCACGTCCTCCATGGCGCGCCGCAGCTCGATCTCCTGCTGCAGCAGCCGATCCCGCGCCGTCCGGTACTCCGCGGACTCGCCCGGAAATCTGATCTCCACCCTGCGCCCCCTCACGCCGATCTGCCGAACAGCTGTGCACCTAGCCTGCACCACAGCGTCCGACGCAACCGAGTCATTCCGTCATCCGTCAGTGGTGGCGTGCTCCCGCTCACCGGGCGGTGCCGGCCGGGAGCCGGTGCCCGCCGGGCGCTCGCTGGACGCCGCGACGCGCATGCAGAGGACGCGGTAGTTCAGAATCATCGACGCGAGTCGGGCTCGGCACAGGTCGTCAGGTCTGCCCGCTGAGTCTGTCCGTGCTGCGGGGGCGGATACATTGCGACCATGAGGCGTACGACGATTGTGATCGGTGGTGGCCAGGCTGGGCTCTCGGTGAGCCGTGAGCTGTTGGCCGCGGGCGTCGACCACGTCGTCCTGGAACGCG